>NZ_JAYGQR010000008.1:0-139208 GCF_035012665.1 Polynucleobacter sp. AP-Nickl1-40-C4 | reverse complement strand
TGATATCGTTCAGTTTGGCTAAGGTGTTGATAGGTCATGGCTACTTTGACTTGCAGGTCTAGAAGCTTTGGATACTAAAACATCCTTAGCCTCCTTAACTAGTTGTTCAAAGTTGCACTTCGTAGTTAAATCCACCTATGCTTTTTATGACTAAACTATATAAATGGTAGATAACATATTGGCTCATTAGTCAGATTGGGGCTCAACAGTGTTCGGCATTTTTAAGCTAGCTTTAAAGTTGCTCACTAATGACAAAGGTAAATTTTCTGCCTTGTTAATGGGGGTTACATTTGCAGTTTTCTTAATGATCATGATGATGTCGATGTTTTCAGGAATCCTATCTCGAGCCTCTTCATCAATCGATAACGTTGGCGCTCAAATCTGGGTTCTTGATCCCGCTGTTAATAATGTGTCTAGCAGCATCCCCATGCCAGACTATGTTCTGGATTTTGCAAAAAGTATTAAGGGCGTTAAGCATGCTGAACCAATTTACTTTGGTGGGGCGTTAGTGAAATTGCGTGACGGTACTTATCAAGGTGTAACGGTAATTGGTTTAGATGACGCCACTCTTTATGGGAGACCAAATCTAATTGGTGGGAGGATTGAGGATATTTTTGCTGAAAATGGTTTTATCGTAGTCAAAGATGCCGAATTTGATAAATTAGAAAATCCCGTGATTGGCTCTGAATTTGAAATTAATGATCACCGTGGAAAAATTGTTGGCATTGCTAAAGTTTCTCAATCGGGATTATTTGGGGTGCCCACACTCTATACAACCTATAAGCGAGCTATCACCTATATACCGTCATCTCGTTTTACGATGTCCTTTGTCTTAATTGAGTCAAAGTCACCCGAAGATGTACCTTATATACAAGATCAAATCCAACACCTGGGATATCAGGCTCTGACGCGCGATCAATTCACAAATAAGATTGCCAATTTTTATAAATTCCACACCGGTCTTGGTATCAATGTATTGATCATGACCATTATCAGTTTTATTGTAGGTTTATCAATTTCGGGTCAAACTTTCTACACCTTCATCTTAGAAAATTTAGAGAAGTTTGGGGCGCTCAAGGCGATTGGCGCCAAAGGAAGGGAGCTGGTAGCAATGATTTTGGTGCAGACCACCTTCACTTGTCTGATTGGATATGGGCTTGGTGTTGGCTTGGCTACGAGTGTGATGATTCTTGCAAGGCTGAGGATGCCGGATTATGCAGCCCAGGTAACCTACACAAACTTAAGTTTGGCATTTGTGCTGGTGGTTATCATTGCAGCCTTTTCAAGTTATGTTGGTGTGCGTAAAGTGCTTCAAATCCAACCGTTTGATATTTTCAGGGGCTAAATGGAAAAGATTGCGCTGCGTGCCGTTGGCCTTAATAAATGGTTTGGTGATGGTGAAGCTACAACCTTTGCGGTTAAGGATGTGAGCTTTGAAGCTAGGGCTGGAGAGATGTTATATATTGTTGGGCCATCAGGTAGCGGTAAAACAACTTTACTCAGTATGATTTCCGGTATTTTGGAGCCAAACTCCGGAGAGGTTTTGATTGGCGGGGATGATTTATGGAAGTTAACATCCAATGACTTGGCCGACTTTAGGTTAAATAAAATTGGTTTTGTATTTCAGGACTTTCATTTATTTCCCCGCCTGACAACCGCTGAAAATGTTGCCATTCCATTAATTCTTAAAAGAATGAATTGGGGTGAAGCAATTGAAATTGCTAAAAAATATCTTGATATTGTTGGCTTAACAAAAAAGGCAGAACTTCCACCTGTTAAATTAAGCGGAGGTGAGCAGCAGCGTGTTGCAATAGCGCGCGCGATCGTTTCTCAACCCGATTTACTAGTTCTTGATGAGCCAACCGCATCTTTGGATGGAGACACGGGTAGAAAAATAGTGGAATTTATTAAAGAGAATGTATTGAATGAAAATCGATGCATCATTATCGTGACCCATGATAATAGAATCTTTGAGTACGCTGATGCCATTATGAAGATGGAAGATGGAAAATTACTGGGCATCGAGAGAGTAAAGCATGAAAAATAAATTATTAATTGGCTTTGCGATTTTTGGTGTAATCCTAGCAATCGGTACTGCTTATGTTTTAGGTCTAAAACAAAACCCCTTGCCACCTGCATTCAATCCCGCATCCAATCCTTATTCAAGTGGCATTTATGCCGAAGGAATTATTGAGTCTTTGCAATCAAGTGGCTCGAATATTAATATTTATCCTGAAGTCGCTGGCACAGTAAACCACATACCCGTCAAAGAAGGGCAAGATGTTGCTGCTGGCGATGTTTTACTATCGATTGATGATTCTGTACAAAGGGCAGCTACCCAACAAGCTAAGGCGCAGATTCAAGTTGCGCAAGCTTCATTAAAGACGGCTCAGGATACCTATGCCAAGCAAAAGGCGGCTGCAGATATAGATCCCAGGGCGGTGAGTAAGGATACTTTGGATAGCGCAAAGGATAATGTTGGTTTGGCAATGGCTAACGTAGAGTTGGCGCGTAGACAATATGACTCAGCCGCAAGTTTATTGGCAAAGTTTCAAATCAAAGCGCTTTCAGATGGCAAGGTAATCTCCATCAATACCGCAGTTGGTAGCTATGCTTCTACTCAAGGTGTATACGATACCTATACACAGCAATCTCAACCGATTATGGTGATTGGGGCAATGGGTAATGCTTTAGCTGTGCGTTGTTATGTGGATGAGGTGTTGCTGCAGCGCTTGCCTAGTCTTGGGGATATTGATGCTTATATGTTTATTCGTGGCTCTGATATCAAGATCCCGCTTAAGATTGTCCGCTTGCAGCCTAATGTAACCCCAAAAATTGAGCTCTCCAATCAGCGGACTGAAAGGGTCGATGTCAGAGTTTTGCCGGTGATTTTTAGTTTTAGCACGCCTGCTAACGTGACCTTGTATCCCGGGCAGCTTGTGGATGTTTATATTGGAAAAGTTAGTGTTAAGTAAACAATATCCAAGCATACTCTTGGGTACAGCCATTCTTTTAGGCTTAAGTGCTTGTGCTGTTGGCCCTGATTTCCACTCTCCCAACGTACCTCAAGACTCCAGTTATTTAAAGGAGGGCGTGCCCAAAGGCACTTTGGTTGCGAATGGTAGTGGACAAAATTTTTGGGTTGGTAATTTACCCAGCGCAGAATGGTGGAAGATGTTCCAGTCTGAATCCCTTAATGTAATTGTCGACAAATCTCTGCAGGGAAATGCAAGCCTGAAGGCATCCGAAGCTTCTTTGAGGCAGAGCCAAGATTTGTTACGCGCAGGCTATGGAGTTTTTTTCCCGCAAATTGCAGCTGGTCTGAACTCTCAGCGGGTTTCAACTGCACCGAGTCAACTAGGGCAAAGCTCAGTCGGGTCTATTTACAACCTTACTACTGCAAGCGCATCGGTTAGCTATACCTTGGATGTCTTTGGAGGTGAGAGAAGGCAAGTAGAGGCGTTGCAGGCACAAGTAGACTACCAGCGGTATGTAACAGCCGCTACCTACCTTATGCTTACAGCAAATGTTGTCAATACAAGCATTGCTCGTGCTGCTTATTTAGCTGAAATAAACGCCACCGAAGAATTAATCACCCTCGAAAAAGAGCAGCTTAAAGTTGCCAAAGCTCAGGTTGCTGGGGGAACTACGGCGTATGCAACAGAGCTTACGATTCAGAGCTTGATTTCTAGTAATGAGGCTTCCATTGCGCCTTTAAGACAAAAGGCGAGTCAAGCGGAGCATCTGCTTGCAGTGTTAGAAGGGGTGGACCCTGGTCACGTAGAGCTCTCTGATTTGACATTGAGCTCACTTTACTTGCCGGAAAATATTCCCATTAGCTTGCCTTCCGATCTAGTAAAAGGGCGCCCAGATATTTTGGCTTCAGAGGCTCTGATGCATCAAGCGAGCGCTATCATCGGTGTAGCTACTGCAAATATGTTTCCTAGTGTTACGTTAAACGGTGGCTTTGGAACTGCAACAAATCGATTTTCAAGCTTGTCTGGGCCAAATCAACAATTTTGGGCGGTGGGGCCCTCTATTAATATTCCCATCTTTCAGGGCGGCACTTTGTATTTCACGCGAAAAGCCTCTATAGAGGCATTTCAAGGATCACAACAGAATTATCGGCAGACAGTACTCATTGCTTTTTCTCAGGTGGCGGATTGTTTGACGGCCTTAGAGCATGATGCCCAATCTTTACGGGGTCAGCTAGATGCTAAGAATACCGCTGCAGAAGCTCTTAAATTACAGCAAATTAGTTACAGCGCTGGCTTGGTAGATTACATCAGTGTACTGATAGCTGATGTTCAATATCACCAGGCTGATATTGCTTTCTTGCAGGCGCTTACTCAGCGTTATCAAGATACTGTTGCGCTTTATGTAGCCTTGGGTGGCGGTTGGCAAGAAATGAAAAATTAAGTAAATCTTTTAAAGATAGCTTTATCTCTGCACATAACATTACGCACCACTACTGATCACCCATAAACCCCTTTAATGAGTGTCTATACAGGGCTTTTCCTTTCACAGTATTTTGGTCCCAGATTCACGTCTTGGTTGGGCTCATCAAGAAATATTTAAACCATCTTCGGCCAAATTATTGTTATTTTCGACTGTCTCTTAAGGGTCTTGAATTCAACCGATCGATGCAACACACTACAAACTGCGTAAGCAAAAGGAGTGTTGCTCATGAAACAACGACCTCGAATCTATTACACGGCCAACCAGAAGGCTTTAATGTGGGAGCGCTGGCAAAAAGGCGATAACCTTCATCAGATAGCGCATTTATTTGATCGGGGCCACTCCTCTATCCAGCGTATTTTGGCTGAAAGTGGTGGCATCAGACCACCAGAGCGAACTCGATCCGTTTTAGCGTTAACTTTGGCCGAGCGAGAAGAGATCTCCCGTGGCCTGGCAACGGGACAATCCCTTCGCTCTATCGCTCAGCTTTTAGGTAGATCGCCCTCTATGGTTAGTCGGGAGGTAAAGCGCAATGGTGGTACCAAAGACTACCGATCAGCTGGAGCCGATGGTTCTGCTTGGGATCGAGCACTTCGCCCCAAGACTTGTAAACTGGTCTTAAACAAGCCCTTGGCAAGTATCGTGACAGACAAGCTGCAGCTCTTGCAGTGGTCGCCACAACAGATTGCCGGATGGTTAAAGCAAACGTATCCAGATGAGAAAAGCTATCAGGTGTCACACGAGACGATTTATCGCAGCCTCTTTATCCAAGCCCGTGGAGCCTTAAAGAAAGAGCTCGTAGCGCACTTACGACGCACTCGGATCATGCGCCGCTCACGTCATCACACGCTTAAAGATCAAGCTCTGGGTAGTATCAAGGGTGCTATATCTATTAGAGAGCGGCCAGCTGAAGCAGAAGATCGTGCAGTGCCAGGTCATTGGGAAGGCGATCTTTTATATGGGGATGCTAATAGTCAGATCGCCACTCTCGTTGAGCGCCAGACTCGCTATGTGATGCTAGTCAAGGTGGCTCGTAAAGACAGTGAAACGGTGGTTAATGCACTCATCAAGCATGCCCGCAAGTTACCGCAAGAGCTCTACAAGTCCTTAACATGGGATCGGGGTAAAGAAATGTCTGAACACAAACGCTTTACTCTAGCTACCGATGTGCAAGTGTATTTTTGTGATCCTCAGCATCCTTGGCAACGAGGATCTAATGAAAATACTAATGGTTTATTAAGACAGTACTTCCCTAAAGGTATGAGCTTAGCTAACTACTCTCAAGCCAAACTCAATGCAGTAGCAAGGCAACTCAATGAACGTCCTAGAAAAACACTAAACTATCAAACACCGGCAGAACGTTTTGCCCTAACTGTTGCATCGACGGGTTGAAATCAAGGTCGATAAGTGACTGATTGCAGGAGTTGACCTCAAAGTCTCAAATCGGCCAAATTCGGGCAGAGCATTAAAATTTTTTGTTATGTAGCAGTATCGCTTAAGCAATCTGGATCCTTTTTGCATGAAAAAAGGGAGGCAAAACCTCCCTTGTCAGCGCAAGTAATTACGCAATATTAATCAAACAGGTCTGCATTCATGACTTTTGTCCAAGCAGCAACAAAGTCATGTACAAATTTCTCTTTGTTGTCATCTTGCGCATATACCTCTGCGTAAGCGCGCAAGATAGAGTTGGAGCCAAATACCAGATCAACTCGAGTAGCAGTCCATTTGGTGCCGCCTGTACTGCGCTCAACAATGTCATAGCTATTTCGGCCGGTAGGTTTCCATTGGTAATTCATATCAGTTAAATTGACGAAGAAGTCATTGCTTAATACCCCCTCTCTTTCTGTGAATACACCATGTTTCGTTCCACCATGGTTGGTGCCAAGTACACGCATGCCGCCTACCAGCGCGGTCATCTCTTGAGCGGTGAGCCCCATCAACTGTGTGCGGTCTAAGAGCAATTCTTCTGGAGTGACAACATAGTTTTCTTTCAGCCAATTGCGATAGCCGTCTGCTAGTGGCTCAAGAACTTCAAATGACTCTACATCCGTCATTTCCTGGGTAGCGTCACCACGACCCGGGGTAAATGGCGTCTTGACGTCAAACCCTCCATCCTTGGCAGCTTGTTCAATACCGATATTGCCACCAAGAACGATGGTATCCGCAATGCTGACGCCAGATTCTTTGGCAATTTTTTCGTAGACTGACAATACTCTTGCTAAACGCTCGGGCTCATTTCCAGCCCAGTCTTTTTGAGGTGCCAATCGAATGCGCGCACCATTAGCACCCCCACGTTTATCTGAGCCACGATAAGTGCGAGCGCTATCCCAAGCAGTACTTATGAGATCGCTGATGGATAAGCCGCTGGCTTTGATCTTTGTCTTGACGGCTTCAATGCCATAATCATTTGGGCCTGCCGGCACCGGATCCTGCCAGATCAAATCTTCCTTAGGAACATCTGGTCCGAAGTATCTTGCTTTAGGCCCCATATCTCGATGGGTTAACTTAAACCAAGCTCTAGCAAACGTTTCGGAGAAATAGGCTTGATCTTTGTGGAACTTCTCTGAGATCTTGCGATATTCAGGATCCATCTTCATTGCTATGTCTGCATCAGTCATCATTGGCATGCAGCGAATAGAAGAATCTTCAACATCGAGAGGCTTATCTTCTTCTTTAATGTTGATGGGCTCATATTGCCAGGCACCAGCTGGACTCTTAGTCAGCTTCCATTCGTAATTCAGCAACAAGTGGAAGTAACCGTTATCCCACTGGGTTGGATGTGTTGTCCATGCGCCTTCAATTCCACTTGTTACGGTATCTCTGCCAATACCACGAGTCTTGTGATTCATCCAGCCAAGACCTTGCTCATCAATCGGAGCTCCCTCTGGCGCTGGTCCAAGATTGGTTGTATTGCCATTGCCGTGTGCCTTGCCAACGGTATGCCCGCCAGCGGTTAATGCAACAGTCTCTTCATCGTTCATTGCCATGCGAGCAAACGTTACCCGAATATCTTGCGCGGTTTTTAGGGGGTCTGGATTGCCATCCACGCCTTCTGGGTTTACATAGATCAAGCCCATCATGACGGCCGCAAGGGGATTGGCTAAATCTCGTTCGCCAGAATAGCGGCTGCCTTCACCACCACTTTTTTGGAGCCATTCTTTTTCAGAGCCCCAATAAGTATCCTTTTCTGGATGCCAAATATCTTCACGACCGAATGAGAAGCCAAATGTTTTGAGCCCCATGGATTCATAGGCAATAGTGCCAGCCAAGATCATGAGATCGGCCCAGCTTACTTTGTTGCCATATTTCTTTTTGATTGGCCACAAAAGGCGGCGTGCCTTATCCAGGTTCGCGTTATCTGGCCAAGAATTTAAAGGAGCAAAGCGTTGATTGCCTGTGCCCGCGCCACCGCGACCATCGGCAATACGATAGCTTCCAGCAGAGTGCCAGGCCATGCGAATCATCAGGCCGCCGTAATGACCCCAGTCTGCTGGCCACCAGTCTTGACTATTGAGTAGCAACGCTTTCATATCTTTTTTAAGTGCGCCTATATCAAGCTTTTTTAACTCATCTCGATAATTGAAAGACGGGCCCATTGGGTTTGTCTTTGTATCTTGCTGATGCAGAATGTCAAGGTTTAGTGACTTTGGCCACCATGCCATAGGGGTGCTACTGGATTCGGTATTGGCCCCGTGAGCAACTGGGCACACTCCTTTTGATGTCATTTAGATCTCCTTATAGGTAAATCATTTTTGGTTGGTTAACCTGACCCTTTCAGACTAACTGATAAATCTATTTTTTGTTTGTGTTTAGCTAGCTTTGCATCTCACCAGTCATGAATGCGATGGGAATGTTCATTTCCCGCTCCCCTTGGCGGACTCTAGCCGCAAAATTGTCAGAAAGTCCTGTTTATATTGATGGTTGAGGGAGTACAGGCCCTCTGCAATCCCGGCCAATCTATTTTGCACCTTCATTTTTAATTCCCTTCATTGTGTGTTGCGATGGATTCATCTTGTTCTTTGTTAAATGATCTGTCCAATGAATTAATATGAACTTAATAATCAATTAAATCGATAATAAAATTCAATTGTTTTGCGGTTGTTCATGCTGTTCCAGTAGATTGGAAATGAAGATGGGTGCTTGTTGGCGGTTAACGCTCAAGCCCGCTTTGGGTCGAGGCTGTGTAAAAACCCAAAATACTTCCATTGATTTAGATTTAAAGCGTGTACACGGGTTTTGGCCTTAAATCAAACGCTTCTGGTTGAGCCAACAATTCTGTTTTGGTAATTTGTGATTTTTTAGTAACGCCTCGTAGAGGCGTTACTCAGGCCTGTTTATTACGGATTGAGTAAGGCTTTCGCCTTATGTCGCCATCGCCTTCATTAGATTGCTGCTACCCATGATGTTCATCACTCGTTTAAGGTTGTAAGCCAGGATATGTAGACTCATTTCTGTACTGACGTGCTCTTTGGTTTTGGTGAGGAAGTGCGTCGCCCCCATCCAGCTCTTGAGTGTGCCAAAAGTATGCTCAATCGTGCAACGCCTAATTTTCATCGCATCAGGCATGGCTTCTAGGTTGTCCTGCATTTGATCTAGCATTGCTTCATGTTCCCAGCGCTTGACTCTTCTGTTTGTTCCGGTAGTGCACTGAGGCTTTAAGGCGCAGGTTTTGCAGCTCGAGCTCCAGTATGCAATCAGATTCTTACCATGCTCCACGGTTTTAAATCGCTCTATTAATACTTGCCCTGCAGGGCACTCGTATTCATTTTTATCAGGGTGGTAGATAAACGCATTCTTATCAAACAGGCCGTGAGATCGATTGCTAGACGTTTTACATTTAGGCATGATGGGAGTGACACCCAAGTCCATACAGTCTTTGATTTGTTCACCACTGTAATAACCCTTGTCCGCCACTACGGTCAGCTGCGTTACTTGCAGCGCTTCTTTGACTTGGTTTGCTATCTTAGCTAGGCTACTGCGATCATGACCGACATTAGTTAACTCATGGGCAACGATGAGATGGTTCTTCGTGTCCACGGCTGCCTGTACGTTATAGCCCACGATACCGCCTCCACGGTGTTGCATCGACCGGGCATCGGGATCACTCATGGAGATCTGTTTATCTGGTGCTGCTTGTACTTTTTCTTCAATAGCTTGTAGCTGTGCCATCTGCTCTGTAAAGAGCGCGATGCGCTCTTTAAGTCTGGCTTGGTGTGCGGTTGATTGGGCTGGAGAGCGCAGATCAGCTGCCTCTAAGTCTTTTAAGTACTGCGCAATACTAGCTTCAGCTTCTTGGATACGACGTTTGATCTTAGCCTGGGTGAAGTTCTGATCGGAGCTGTTCACGGCTTTAAATTTACTGCCATCGACTGCCACCATCGCGTCGGTAAAGAGATTCATCTGACGGCACAACTCAATAAACTGGGCGCAGACTTTACGGATGGCTTTGCCGTTTTCTTTACGGAAGTTCGCAATGGTTTTAAAGTCAGGAGCTAAGCGGGTAATGAGCCACATGAGTTCAACATTACGTAGCGCTTCAGTTTCAAGGCGACGAGTCGATGCAATACGGTTAAGGTATCCATAGACATACAATTTCAACAGCACTGCAGGATGATAGGACGGCCTACCAGTATCAGCAGGAACTACTCCTTCAAAACCCAAACTCTTTAAATCTAATTGATCGACAAACAGATCAATGACGCGCACGGGATTTTCTTCGGTGATGTACTCATCAAGCAGCTCAGGTAATAAAGTACTTTGGGTTCGATCTTGGCCAGTAATGAATCGTTTCATCTTCATGAAGATCCGTTAATTAGTGATACTTAATTAACGTTTGAGGGTGCTTAGGTGTTTACAAAAACAGGGAGATTATTGGGGGTTTTTACACAGCCTCGGTCGTTAGCGGCCTACCAGCCGTCCACATATGAGATGTCGGTTAACCCGACAACCGTCGCGTTTCGAGACGCCAACGGCAATCAAGCGTAGTCCATCCCCACTCGAAACTTGCATTAACTTCCGCATTGTTCCAAACAGTCACTACATTTCACCAGCCTACAAAGACAAAACCCCCACTATTGCTAGTGAGGGTTTCTTG
The DNA here is from genome assembly GCF_035012665.1 of Polynucleobacter sp. AP-Nickl1-40-C4. Lineage (NCBI taxonomy): Bacteria > Pseudomonadati > Pseudomonadota > Betaproteobacteria > Burkholderiales > Burkholderiaceae > Polynucleobacter > Polynucleobacter sp. AP-Nickl1-40-C4. The sequence goes on along the minus strand of NZ_JAYGQR010000008.1, from coordinate 128,656 downwards.
ATACTGGTGGGTCGGGCGATATTCGAACTCGCGACCAACGGTGTTTAGGCTGTAAGTTGACGCTGTTTGATGAGTTCTGCAGCAGGGATCCGCACTATCTTGCCATTAATTGTGGTCACGATTGCGGTATTGGTTTGGATTGCCAAGTCTATCGCTGCTTTTCTAGCACGCTTAATAGCGAAGTAGGAGCCTGATATATCAGGATCTGGTGAATTGAGGATATCTGGAGTTGGAATAATCATTTCTAGCCTTGAGCAATCTTTTCTAATTCAGTTAAATCACCATCAAGCAATACCCATGAGTTTACAGCTTTTTGATACTTTGGGAGATTCTCTAATCCTGCTCGATAGCGCCTACGAATGACTTCTTCAGGAATATTGTGTCCGCCCTGTGCAACTCGCTCTGCTACTCGAGAGATGGCTAATTCAGGAGAACTTAGGGCAATAAACCAGAGCTTAATTGTGTAGCCCAAGTCTTTCCACTCTTGAATGCGTTGTAGATAATGGGTGCCGGATAACGTGGTTTCAAATGCAAAACTTTCACCTGCTTTGGTGTATTCATCCAACTCATTGAGCATCAAGCGAGCCGCCTTGAATGCAACAGATTCAGGATTAAATGGTGCCAAACCAGCCGCTATAAGATCAGCATTAATAAAACGAAATGTATGAGCTTCTTGCGGTAAGAAGTTTTTGGCAAAAGTAGTTTTACCAGCTCCATTAGGTCCTGCAATGATGATAATTTTTTTATTTATTCCGGACATCATTTGGGTCGATTTGCGGCATAACGTTGTTTGGTTTCTTCCAATATTTGCGCAATACTCTTTTTGCCGGCAACGTAATCAGTGAGGTTTTGCTCTAACTGCTTAGTTGGAACAATACCTTCAATCCGAGTAGATGCTACAGCATTAGAAACGTTGTATTGGCGGGCTTGGGATTGGGTGGCAAACTTTGTTAGCATGGATCTATTTTAGTGATTCTAGGTCTATTTTCCTAGAGAATTATGCTCAATTATCTAGTCATAAACCCCTGATATTTCAGAGGGTTATGAGTGTATTTGCTGAATTATTGATGATATCGATATTCCTGAGTCTTGCCACCATATCCATAGCTAGCGGCCCTAACATCTTGCACATAGATATAGCTCTCTTCATGAATATTGCCTAGGATGCCTTCAAAACCCTCAAAAGCCTCCTTGATGTACTGAGCCTTCTCATCTTTGGTATTGGTCTCATCGGTAATCTTGATGTCAAAGTAAAAGCTGTTCTTGCCTTGCTCGCTTAATAGCTTGCCACCCACAAACCAACAATCTAGATCTACGTATTCGATGGCAATGGCAGTAACTTCCTTTTTCTTACCCAGAATGCGATGGGTAAGATCAAGCAGTAGTTCATTGATCGCCTTGGTAGTAGCGATATTCTTTTGGCCGCTGACTTTCACGTTCAAGATTGGCATGTAATTCTCCTTTATAAATAAATCAATTCAATAAAACTAATTAGCTATGCAACTATTTGGGAAATAAAAAAGTCCTGATTACTTCAGGGCAGAGCTAATGCCCCGAAGTTGTCCAACAACATCTTCAAAATGGTTTACTCCTAAAACTTTCTTGAGGCGCTTGGTAACACTTCCACTGGCAGCATTAATAGCGTCTTTCATATCCACAGCCTTCTTGGTTGGATGAATCTCTTGTTCGCGGCCATCCTTTTCGGAGGCCAGTCGCTTAATTAAGCCCAATCTCTCAAGGCCATCCAAACCTCTAGTGGCAGTAGGGCGGCTGATATTCATCTCCAAAGCCAGTTCGCTTTGTAGTAACGGGCCCTTGTCTAAAACGACTCTGAGCATGAATGCTTGTGAGGGAGTAAGTCCAAAAGGCTTAAATGCACCAGTCCATTCCCGCTCTAGCTGACGAGCTAGGCTGGTGGTGTTGAAATAGAGGCATTGTTCAAACATGGGGATAGTGTAACTGATATTGATTAGCTATGCAACTAATATTCAACTGTCAATAAAAGGCGTAATATCAGAAAAAATAGGGGGTTAAATGTCTGTACTTCAATTCTTGAGTTCTGGTGGAATGGCAAATATTGGGGGAGATTTACCTGACTCTGAAAGAGGCATGCCCAATGGAATTGTTAAAAGCTTCTCTGAGAAGGTAAGAAAATATGCTTTGGAGCTTCAGGTGCCAGCGTCGCAGCTGAAGGTCCAGCAATCAACTTTTTTATTTGTTGCTAAAGACATTAGTAGCTGGCACTTTATCTTTGCTGAGTCTTTTGGTGCCAATACCATTAATTATAGGGATTTGACTAGTTATGGTCGAATTGAATTGCAGAGTCTTACGTACCAAATACGTCTTGATGTTGGAGATCCGATATGGGCATTTTCATGTCCATTAAACGTTTCTTTGGAGGGTCTTGAGGAGCAAATTCAGAGAATTGTTAAGGAGTATGTAAATACAGTTTTGCAGTCGCAGCAAAAGTCGGATAAAACTATTTCAAATGAGGTTGTGTCTGCTCCAGAAATTGCTTCTGGCCTAGAAAAGTTTAGAGGAGATTTTCCGATTGGTAAAAAAACAGCTTTCATTATTATGAAGTTTGGTGAAACTAAAATTCATGCTGATATTTCTAAATGCATTAAAGACACTCTTGCTACCTATGGAATTACAGCATTGAGGGCGGATGATAAGCAGTACATGGATGATGTGTTTCCAAATATTAAGACTTATATGCATGGTTGTGATTTTGGGGTGGCTGTCTACGAGAGGGTTTTGGCGGATGAATTTAATCCAAATGTCTCTTTAGAGGTTGGCTATATGTTGGGTATGGGGAAGGATGTTTTGCTTTTAAAGGATGGAACCCTTAAAGCACTTCAAACAGATCTAGCGGGTAAGCTGTATAAATCCTTTGATACATCAAGTATTTTTACTTCTATGCCATACCAGATTGAAAAATGGCTATCAGATAAGGGGTTGAAATAGCATTGAATGTTTATATGCCAAAGTGTCCGGAAACACGACACTTGCAAGTCTCTCGAGACGCTCACGGTCACCCAGCGTAGACCATCCCCACCCAATTAACGCCTGCAAGATCCCGTATTGTCACCAACAGTTGCCAGATTTCACCAACCTAGAAAGACAAAACCCCCACTATTGCTAGTGAGGGTTTCTTGATACTGGTGGGTCGGGCGAGATTCGAACTCGCGACCAACGGATTAAAAGTCCGCTGCTCTACCGACTGAGCTACCGACCCAGTTAAGCCATAAATTATAGCAAGAAGTTTGTAGGCCTTCCCTGGGTTTGCGGGGTCTGCCCCTCAGCCCTTGTACTTACAAGTTCCTAGGAGTTGATCCGTCTGGCCACTGGTGGATTTTTGGAAAAATAGTCCTTAATTCCCTTCAAAATGGCCTCTGCAATTCGGTCTTGGTAGCCATCATCGTTCAGGCGCGCTTCTTCCTGCGGATTGCTAATAAAAGCCGTCTCAACCAGGATTGAGGGAATATCTGGAGCCTTCAATACCGCAAAACTGGCTTGCTCCACCTTCCCCTTATGTAGGGGTGCAAATCCTCCAATTTGCTTCAGAATCGAGTTGCCCACTTGTAGTGAGTCTTTGATCTGGGCCGTAGTCGACATATCCAGGAGTAGGTTAGCAACTTGACGATCTTGTGTTTTGATATTGATGCCGCCAATAAGGTCAGAAGCATTTTCTTTGTTCGCCATCCATCTGGCAGCAGTACTACTAGCTCCCATTTGGGATAGTGCAAATACGGATGCTCCCTTGGCGTTTCTTTCAATAAAGGCATCCGCATGGATTGATACAAATAAATCGGCTTCAACACGTCGTGCTTTTTGAACTCGGACATGCAGCGGCACAAAGTAATCGCCATCCCTTGTTAAGAAAGGGCGCATATAGGCTTCGCCTTCAATCTTGTCTTTGAGTCTCTTAGCAATTGCAAGCACTACATTCTTTTCTCGTGAGCCGGCTGCACCGATGGCGCCAGGATCTTCACCACCGTGACCAGGATCAATTGCAATCGTGATCAAACGTTTGTACTTAGCAGGCGCTGGTAATTCCTTGGGGTCTGGAATGGCTTGTGCAACGGGGGCGGCTGGAGTTTTGGCGAGCTCTTTCTCTTTCTTGGTAGCGAACTGCGCAATCAGATCCACTTCTTCATTGGATTTTTCCAGGGCGCTTTCTTTCTTGGCGCTACTTCTCACTAAAGCCATTAATGGGTCTGGTGGCGTAGTAGGGTAGAGATCAAACACCATGCGGTAGTTGTACTCACCAATGGGATCAAGCGTAAAGAGCTGTGGCTTGATGGGTTCTTTTAAGTCAAATACCAAACGCACAACTCCAGGCTGAAACTGACCAACCCGAACTTGCGAGATATACGGATCATTTGACTTTACTTTGGCTACCAGATCTTTCAGAGTGGGATTGAGCTCCAATCCTTGCACGTCAACCACCAAGCGATCTGGATTTGTCAGAATCTGCTGAGTAATAGGCAATGGTGTATCGGACTCCAAGGTAACGCGGGTGTAGTCTTCGGAAGGCCAGACACGCACACCTAAGATCTTGGCACCCCAAGCAATGTCTATCTCGGTAAGCAGAAGGGCAAAGCTCAAGAGCTTTGCGGAAGTCTTAAGGTGCTGCCTTCTAGAGAGATTGATTTTTTTGGTACTCATTTATTATTTGCGCATCACTTCGGTTGGATCCCTTGTAATGCGCTTACTCCAGATTGGCTTAAAGCATTGAGCTTAATACTGCGCTCATTCTCATCTGCACCAGCAGACAGCTGAATCTGAATATCAAAATTTGGCAAAGTGCCTTCTGCTTTTTCTGGCCACTCAATTAAGCAAATACCTGGAACATCAAAATGCTCTGCAAATCCCGCTTCTTGCCATTCCAGGGGATCACGCATGCGATACAAATCAAAGTGGTGAACAGTGATTGCTTGATCTTTTAAAGCGAGTGGATAGGGTTCACACAATGTATAGGTAGGGCTTTTTACTTTGCCCTCATGACCCAGTGCTTGAATGAGGTATCTAGCAAAGGTCGTTTTGCCGGCACCAAGATCACCCTCTAGGGAGATATTTAAGTGTGAACCTGGCTGCTTAGTCAGAAAGTGCTCAAAACTGGCTGCCAGTTGCTTAGCAAGAGAGGCGGTATCGGCTTCCTGCCTACAATAGAGATCTATTGCAGTGAGCGGAATTGCCGTGGTTGCCTGTGTTTGAGCCATTCCCCTAGTTTATTCAATTATTGCGCTACATTCTGTATTCCATATGCCTTTATCTACTAGCCCTCAATCTTTAGATGAGTCCAATCTGCGTGATTGGCTTGGGGAGCAGGCTGCATCCTTGGGATTTGATGGCTTACACATTACCGACACCCATTTAGGACCTGCAACAGAACGTTTGCAGGAATGGCTGGCTGAGGGTCGTCACGGCCATATGGAATACATGCAACGCCATGCCGAATTACGTTCCAATCCTAAGCTATTGGTACCTGGTACAGTGCGCGTCATTTGTGTATCCATGAACTATCTCCCTCCCGAAACCGATTTCGATATCGAGTGGCAAAGATTAGAAGATCCTACTCAAGCAGTGGTCTCGATGTACGCCAGAGGGCGTGATTATCACAAGGTACTCCGTAATCGTTTGCAAGAATTTGCCCAACTCATTGAAGAGCGGATTGGGAAGTTGGGTTATCGCGTATTTACGGATTCGGCACCATTGATGGAAGTAGAGCTGGCGCGCAAGGCAGGCTTAGGTTGGCGCGGTAAACACACGCTCTTGCTCAATCGAGAATCTGGCTCGACATTCTTTCTGGGTGAGATCTTGGTGGATGTACCACTTCCATTGGATCAAGAGATTGAAGAGCATTGCGGTACCTGCACCTCTTGTATCGATATTTGTCCTACTCAAGCCATTACTGCGCCATATCAATTAGATGCACGTAGATGCATCTCTTATCTCACCATCGAAAATCCTGAAGCGATACCAGTTGAATTTAGAGGTGCCATGGGTAATCGTATCTACGGTTGCGATGATTGCCAACTGATTTGTCCTTGGAATAAATTTGCCAAACGCACAGAGTTACCAGATTTTGCAAGACGGCATGGTTTGGGGCAGGCATCACTTTTGCACCTGTGGTCCTGGACTGAAGCGGAGTTTGAGCATCGCCATGAAGGCAGCGCTATTCGCAGAATTGGCTATAGCCGCTGGCGTCGCAATTTAGCCGTAGCAATGGGCAATGCGCTAGCAAGCCCTGCTGTAGCAGATAGCGATAAGTTAGCAATACGCGCAGCTTTAAGTGAGGCGCTTGGCCAAGTCGATGCTCTAGTGGCTGAGCATATTGAATGGGCCCTGAAGACCTAGAAGTCCTACAAAGTTTACAATTAAGTCATGTCATCCGCAGACCAGCCCTATATTGATCCTAGCGAAATCGCGCTAGAAGAGTCTGCGGCAGAGCGCTTTAAAAGTCCAAGAGATGCGTTTTGGTCCGGTATTCGGGATGCAGCGGGCGCTCCTGCGATGGTGCTCTTTGCTGGTATGGTGGGCTTCGGAGCAATGGGCAAAACCAACGGCTTTGATGTTTGGTTTACGACCTTTACTTCCTTCTTTATGTTCGCATTACCAGGGCAGGTTGTCTTGCTTGAGATGGCCATTACCGGCTCATCAGTTGTGGCTATTGCTTTAGCAGTCACGCTCACATCTACGCGCTTCATTACGATGACGGTGACACTCTTTCCGCAGTTCCACCAAAAAGATCGCAATCGTAGTCTGTATGCTTCAGTGCACCTGCTAGCGATGACAGCATGGGCCATCTCCATGCGCGAGTTTCATGCGATTGAGGTGAAGCATCGCCTTAGCTATTTTGTTGGCTTGGGATTGCTATGCTGGTTGATTTCTATTCCGGGAACTATTCTGGGTTTTTATCTGGCAGGTATGGTGCCACCCGCTGTGACCCTAGGCTTAGTCTTTATTAACCCCCTGTTTTTCTTGCTGACATTTACTGAGGTAAAGCCTTGGATTAACCGCATTGCGATTTGCTTGGGCTGCATCTTTGGCCCCATCTTCTTTGTAGTAGATCGCGATACCAGCCTATTAACCGCAGGACTAGTCTCTGGAACTATTGCTTACTTTATTGATCGTAAGTTCTTGCGCAAGAAAACTGGAGTTATTGGATGAGTGCAATAAATACCGTGTCTAACGCGCTTTCAGGCTGGGGCTTGTGGATCGCCTTGGTGGGTGCTTGTCTTGGCACTTATTTTTGTCGCGCGATTGGTGTATTTCTATCGCAAAGCATTAATCAAGATAGCGAGATCTTCCGCTGGTTGGCTGCTGTGACCTATGCGATGGTTGCTTCTTTAACCATTCGATTGATTGTGATGCCACTTGGCCTGATGGCAACCGTACCTTTGTGGATACGAGCGCTGATTTGTGCTTTGGCTATCGGCGTGATGATCTCTAAACCCACCAAGCGATTGGTCCCTGCCTTACTGACGGGAACTTTACTGATGGTGGGTTACGGCGTCATTCGTTAAATAAAAATACGCCGCCCCATCCTCTTTTTGCTCTTATAGATGCGCCGCCAAAATTCTGGCGATATGCACAACTTCTCTTTGGGTGCCATCGGCAATTTGATGGCGACAGCTGGTGCCATCAGCTACCACCCAACTATCTGGCGATTTTCGAATACTAGGCAAAAGACTCGCTTCTGCCATTTGCTTAGAAACTTCAATATGTTCAGCTTCATAGCCAAAGCTCCCGGCCATACCGCAGCAAGAAGACTCAATCAGCTTAGGCTCTGCATTCGGAATAAGTTTGAGTAATTCCATTGCAGGAGTCACCGCAGCAAATGCCTTCTGATGGCAGTGACCATGAAACAAGACAGACTTATCGGCTGCTTTGAGATTCAATTTGAGTTTTCCTGCTCGTACTTCGCTAGTTAAAAACTCTTCGAGTAATTGCGCTTGTTTAGAAACGCTTATTGCTTTGTCACCAAAGCCCATCACCAAGGCTTCATCCTTTAGGGTGAAGAGGCAAGAAGGCTCTAAACCAATAATCGGAATGTTCTTGTCTGCGTAGGGCGCGAGGTGATCAACCAATTCACCGAGAGTTTCCTTGGCCTTATCGACCATGCCAGCCGCAAGATAGGTTCTGCCACAGCAAAACTCTTTAGAGCAGCCACCTTCACTTTTATTTGTTTGTTTGGTGGCGTTGCTTTGACTCTTGTGAGGAATATGCACGCGATAGCCTGCAGCATTCAGTACTTTTAATGCAGCTTGGAGATTCTCATCTTCAAAGTAGGCATTAAAGGTGTCTGCCAATAGAACAACGCCTTTGCCATCAGTATTGTTAGCCAATTGCTCTGGGCTGTATTGATAAATGTTTGCCGCTTTCTGATTCCAGAAAGTTTTACCCTTCCAAATCGGCAAACTTCTTTGCGCAGAAATCCCCATGACCCACTCTTGAAGTGTTGCAATAGGCTTAATGTGATTGCGTAAGTTGAGTAAGGTTGGCAGGAATGGAATAGCGCTAATCGTGTTGGCATATTTAGGCAAATAGGCAACTGCTAGATCTCGTAATGAATGACCAACACGTTTCTTATAGGCGGATAAGAACTCAATCTTCATCTTGGCCATATCCACGCCAGTAGGGCACTCACGACGGCAAGCTTTACAGCTTACACACAGCTCCATCACTTCTTTAATTGCGTCGCTACCGAGCGGTGAGGTCTCATCTTTGATGTCGAGTTGATTTGACAGTGCCAGACGCAAAGTATTTGCTCTGCCGCGGGTGAGGTGTTTCTCATCACGCGTTACGCGATAGCTTGGGCACATCACTTCAGCATCAAACTTGCGGCAGTGACCATTGTTATTGCACATCTCCACTGCTTTAGCTAAGCCCATGGCGGGATCACCGCCAGTGCCAGGCGCGGTAGTTGCCTCTGTGACGGGATCGTTCTGAACGTTCCAGGCAGACCAATCTAATGCAGGTTGCAAAGGGATAACTTTATAGCTTGGTGGAAATCTAAAGTTGCTCGCATCATCCATCTTAGGCGGATTGATGATCTTGCCCGGATTAAATAATCCCTTGGGATCAAAAGCGTATTTGATTTCTGCGAGGGCTTCAGTGATCTTGGGGCCAAACTGCCAAGAGATCCATTCGCCGCGGCATAAGCCATCACCATGTTCACCGCTGTATGCGCCTTTGTATTTGCGCACCAAAGCAGAAGCCTCTTCAGCAACCGCACGCATCTTCTGGGCGCCATCTCTGCGCATATCCAAAATAGGGCGCACGTGCAGTGTTCCCACAGAAGCATGGGCATACCAAGTGCCACGTGAGCCATATTTAGAAAACACATCTGTTAAAGCTTGGGTGTATTCGGCCAAACTTTCTAGCGGAACAGCACAGTCTTCAATAAAGCTCACCGGCTTACCGTCGCCCTTGAGGCTCATCATGATATTAAGGCCTGCTTTGCGCACTTCCCATAGGTTCTTTTGCAGAGACGCATCAGGCATCGGCACAACAGATCCAGGCAAGCCCAGATCACTCATCAGTTCTTGTAAGGCTTTGAGCTTCTCAAGCAATGGTGCATGAGATTCACCGGAAAACTCAACCAACAAAATGGCTTCTGGAGTCTGGGCTGTGTGATCAATTAAGGCGGTTTCAATGGTTTTCTTAAAGCTGGGATTGCTACGCGCTAAATCAATCATGGTGCGATCAACCAACTCAACAGCGGTAGGGTCAAGCTTCACAATATGCTGAGCACTATCCATTGCTTTGTAGAAGCTAGCGAAGTTCACAATGCCCAGTACCTTATGTTGTGGCAAAGGCGCGAGCTTGAGTTTGAGTGACTTAAAGTACCCAAGAGTGCCTTCGCTACCAACTAGAAGGTGGGCTAGATTGACACTGCCATCTTTTGTGTAAGGTAACTCACTCTGTGGATGAAAGATATCGAGGTTATAGCCAGCTACGCGTCGCAATACCTTCGGAAAGCGTGCCTCGATTTCTGGTTGGAGGGTAGTGGCTAGATTTTTAACAAAGTCACCTAACTGCTTAGCAGCCCCTGTGCTACTTGCGTAATCGCTGAAGTTGGCAATTCTGCCATCTGCTAACCAGGCATCAATACCCAAAACGTTATGCACCATATTGCCGTAAGCAATTGAGCGGCTACCGCAAGAGTTATTACCGGCCATACCGCCAATCGTCGCTTGTCCAGCAGTAGAAACATCCACTGGATACCAGAGACCATGTTGCTTGAGCGAGCCATTGAGATGGTCCAGCACAATGCCTGGCTCAACTTCAACATAACCCTTATCCAGATTGAGATCTAAAACATTTCTGAAGTATTTGGTGTTATCGATCACTAGTGCTGCACCAGTAGTTTGACCGCACTGACTTGTGCCGCCACCACGGGGGAGCACAGGCACGCCCATCTCTGCTGCTATCTGAATCGCGCTAGCAATATCTTGAGCAGTTTTCGGCACAAAGACTGCAACCGGCATGGCTTGATAGATCGAGGCATCTGTTGCATAGCGCCCGCGACTCGCAGTATCCGTCATCACTTCCCCTGAAGTCTCCTTGCGAAGACGAGCTGCTAAAGCCGCTTGATCAACCATGAGTTCTTTAAGATCTAAGGGTTTGTTCATGATTTGGTAGCTTCTGACAGGGATTCTGATTGGAGTAATTGAGCAACGACATCGCGCTTATTTCTGACGTGTTGAATCATAATTTTTCTCATGCGGACACTATCTCGTGCCTTAAGGGCATCGAGCATTTCTTGATGTTCTTCCACAGCCTTTTCCCACTTAACGCCATCTTGATTGGAGCGAAAGCGTAATGCTTCAATGCGCGCATTGACTTGGGTAAAGAGTTTTGATAAAACAGGATTGTTTGCTGCCTGATTAATCAGATGATGAATACGTAAATTGAGTTTGTAATAACTCGATAAATCACGGCGTGCATAAGAGGCCATCATTTCATATTGGAGGGCTTCTAATTCAGAGAGAGTGGCATCGCTAATATTGTTGGCAGCCAATTCTCCTGAGAACCCCTCGAGATCTGCAATGACATCAAACGTATTTAAAACATCTGCAAGGCTGAGTTGCACTGCAATTGCACCACGATTGGCGATCAGCTCCACCAGACCTTCAGCTGCCAAACGGCGAATCGCCTCCCGAATGGGGGTGCGGGAGACGTTGAGGCTTTCAGCCAATTCACGCTCATTCAATTTACTGCCAGGGGCAATCTTGCCCTCGACCAAGAGGGATCTCAGCTTCTCGAAAGTCGCTTCATGCAAATTTTGTGAATTTGGCTGTTCTACTACCGTCATGGATCAACCCTTAGTTAAGCTCTTGGCTTATTAATTTGTATACAAAATAAGAATAAACCATCTTAAAGTATAAATACAGCCTTTAAATGCTTAATTTAGGCTTTATTCCGAGGATTATTTCAAATAAATTGTATACAAAATGGAAATTTCCCCAAAATTGTCATACACTAGCAGCAGAAATAACTACCTATAAACACTTTAAAAGTGAGACAAAGCATGTTGAAACTTGATAACCACGCATCAGGACGCCATTTTTTACATATCCCCGGCCCAAGTCCTGTGCCCCCACGCGTACTGCGCGCCATTAGCTATCAAACTATTGATCACCGTGGTCCAGAATTTGGTGCGTTTGGTCTCAAGGTATTGGATGGCATCAAAAAGATTTTTAAAACTGAGCAACCGGTCATTATTTATTCCGCGTCCGGAACCGGCGCTTGGGAAGGTGCATTAGTCAACGTTCTCAATCCTGGTGACAAAGTGTTGTTCTATGAAACTGGTCAATTTGCAAACTTGTGGCGTGCACTTGGTAAGCGTCTTGGTTTAGATGTTGAGGTGGTTGGTAAAGCCGGACAAGATTCTTGGCGTTGGGGAGTAGATGCATCTGTGATTGAAGAGCGTTTGCGCAAAGATACTGGTCATGAGATCAAAGCTGTTTGCGTAGTGCATAACGAAACTTCAACTGGCGTTACCTCCAATATTGCTGCCGTAAGAAAAGCAATTGATTCCTTAAAGCATCCAGCCTTATTGCTCGTAGACAGTGTATCTGGCTTGGGTTCAGCCGATTATGAGCATGACAAATGGGGCGCAGACGTAACTATCTCCGGCTCACAAAAAGGCTTGATGTTGCCACCTGGAATTGGCTTTAATGCTTTGTCACCACGTGCAATTGAAGTCAGTGAAAGAAACAAAATACATAAATCGTATTGGGCTTGGGATGAGATCCTAGAGTCTAATAAAAATGGATATTGGCCAACGACTCCCAGCACCAATTTGATGTACGGTTTGCATGAAGCTATGGACATGATGATGGCCGAAGGATTGGATGCGATCTTTGCGCGTCACCAGCGTTTAGCTGCTGCTTGTCGTGAAGCAGTCAATGCATGGGGTCTAGAAATTCAGTGTCAAGATAAAGACTGCTACTCACCAGTGTTGACTTGTATTGCAACACCAGAAGGTATGGATGCGGATGTATTGCGTAAACATGCGCTGGAGAAATTCAACCTCTCCTTGGGAACAGGTTTAGGCAAGATCAAAGGCAAGGCATTTCGCATTGGCCATTTAGGCGATTGCAATGAATTGAGCTTGATGGCCGCCCTCAGTGGGGTAGAGATGAGTCTGGGTTCTATGGGTTACAAACCCAAGGCCAGTGGAGTCGTTGCAGCCCAAGAGTTCCTTAAATAAGAAGTACTTAGGGCAACTTAGAGCAAATTAGGGTGGGTGGAGCCAGATTCCTCAGGTTCAATCTGGCTACACCCCTTATAATTCAAGTACTTATATAGAAGTGCATGAAATAAATACACCATATTCGAGATAGAAAGATTAAACATGACCGCAACTAAACCTTACCTCACTCAAGCTGATGCCCAAAAGATTTTGGATGCAGCTAATAAGCATGCGGCTGCCAATAATTGGGCAGTAACGATTGCCGTTTGTGATGATGGTGGTCATATGTTGGGCTTGATTCGTCGTGATGGTTGTGCTCCGGTATCTGCATACATTGCACAAGAGAAGGCACGTACAGCTGCAATGGGTAAACGTGAGAGTCGCGTTTACGAAGAAATTATTAATAACGGTCGCACCTCTTTCTTATCTGCCCCACATATTTCGGGCATGTTGGAGGGTGGGGTCAATATCGATGTAAATGGGTTTACCATCGGCGCAGTCGGCGTTTCCGGCGTTAAATCGACCGAGGATGCTGAAACCGCTAAGGCCGGCATTGCGGCCATCCTGTAAGTTACCTTGACAAATACTGCTACTGAAATAAATTCTTCTACAGGGGTGAGCGATACCGCTACCCCTGGTGCTACTGATACTGCTCCTCCAGCAACAATCACTTTTGCTGACTTTGGTTTAGACCCGAAAATTCAAAAAGCGGTTCTTGAGCAGGGTTACACTATTCCCACTCCGATTCAAGCGCAATCTATTCCGCATGTATTGGCGGGTAGTGACTTGATGGGTGCAGCACAAACTGGTACTGGTAAGACGGCTGCCTTTGTATTGCCGATCATTCAAAAGATTTTGCGTCACGCGAATAACAGCGCATCGCCAGCACGTCATCCAATCCGTGCACTGGTTCTCACTCCGACACGTGAGCTGGCAGTGCAAGTAGCCGAAAATGCGGCAAGCTATTCCAAACACACTGATTTACGCGCTGCCGTTGTTTATGGTGGCGTGGATATGAAAGAACAAGTATCAATACTGCGTAATGGCGTAGAGATTTTGATCGCCACTCCAGGACGCTTGCTTGATCACATTGGCTCTAAGGTTGCCAACCTCTCCCAAGTGGAGATTTTGGTTTTAGACGAAGCCGATCGCATGCTTGATATGGGTTTCTTGCCTGACCTACAGCGCATCATTGATTTGATTCCTGCGCAAAGACAGACATTGTTGTTCTCTGCAACGTTCTCACCAGAAATTAAGAAACTGGCACAAAGTTATTTACGTACTCCGGTAACGGTTGAAGTGGCACGTCAAAATGCTGCGGCTGATACGGTGAAACAAGTAGTGCACATGGTTTCCTCTGCCGATAAGCAACGCGCGATTGTCAAAGTCCTTGAAGCACGTACTCGTGCTGGCTTATCACGCCAATGCATCATCTTTACCAATAGTCGTTTAGGATGTGCAAAGTTATCTCGTGCCTTAGAGCGTGACGGTATTAAAGCGGGCGCGATTCATGGTGACAAGAGTCAGGGTGAGCGTACTTTAACTTTGGACGCATTTAAATCTGGCGCAATCGAAGCATTAGTGGCAACCGATGTGGCTGCTCGAGGTTTAGATATTCCCGATATGCCGTGCGTGATTAATCACGAGTTACCTTATAACGCAGAAGACTTTATTCACCGCATTGGTCGTACAGGTCGTGCCGGCAGTAAAGGGGATGCGATTGCCTTAGTTGATGCCAGTGAAAAGCGTTTGCTTGACGATATCGAAAAGCTAATGAAGCGTAAGTTGGATGTTCAGCCTTTGCCTGAAGGTGCGCCTTCGCAAAGCCGTCCTTCATCTAGTAGTTATGGCAGCTCCAGTGGCTCTAGAAGCTCTTACAGCGCGCCAGTAAAAATGTCTGACCCTTTCTTCTATAAGCCTTACGAGCCAAGTGCAGCGTCTGTATCTACTGTAGATGCTGCTAAGCCAGAAGAGAAGAAAGCGGGCATTACTCCTGCAAAACCTGCTGTTGGTGCTTTACTCGGCGGCTTTAAGAAAAAATAATTAACTGAGTAATTAACTTCGCCATGCATGAGTGGCTGCAAGCAGCCACTCTGCAATAGTGACATTCTCGCCATCCGGCAAATTCTGCAATCCCAAATGTATTGCTGCTTTACGTAACTCTCTCAGCGAGTGTTTCTTATCTTGCGTATTAATTTGTGTTGCTAAAGTTTGCTTGCTCAGTTTTTCACCATGCTCATCGAGCACCAGTGGAAGATGAAGATATTCTGGCCGCTTGTATCCCAATATCTCTTGTAGATAAATTTGCCTTGCAGTATTACTCAGCAAATCTTTGCCACGAACGATGTGTGTAATGTTCTGCTCGGCATCATCAACGACTACAGCTAGCTGATAGGTAAATAAGCCATCATTCCTGCGTAGTACAAAATCGCCTACTTCTGCATTGAGGTTTTGGCTTTGAGAGCCCAGAGCTAAGTCGTTAAATTCAATATGGCAATTTTGGGGAAGACCAATTCGCCAAGCACGTTGTAATTCCTCGATAGATTCTGTGGGATTGCTGATTATGTGGGCAGGGCGGCAAGTGCCGGGATAGATCATTTCTTGATTGCGGGGTGTCTCTATTCCGAGCTTAGCTAGGGCATTGGCAATGGTTTGTCTTGAGCAAGTGCAGGAATAGAGGCATTGAAGCCCATTTAAGCGCTCTAAAGCCCTTTGATAAGCCTCTTGGCGCTGAGATTGATGAATGACCTCCTCATCCCAAGAAAGGCCGCAGGCGAGTAATTGAGTCTGAATTTGCCCGGTTGCTTCAGGGAGGCACCTTGGGGTGTCCAAATCCTCGATTCTAAGCAGCCATTTACCCCCATTTTTACGGGCATCTAGCCAGCTTCCTAGGGCGGCAACCAGGGATCCGGCATGTAGCGGACCGGTGGGCGAGGGGGCGAATCGCCCGCGATAGCCGCCGGTTGGGGATGAAGGGTTTTTGAGTGTGGACACAGCTAAAATCATCTCATGGCTTCACCCCGTTTTGTTCATCTTCGCGTCCATTCCGAGTTTTCGATTACGGATGGAGTCGTGCGCATTGATGATGCGGTAGCTGCTGCCGTCAAAGATGAGATGGGCGCGTTAGCGATTACGGATTTAAGTAATTTATTTGGTTTGGTGCGGTTCTATACTGCTGCCCGTTCTGGCGGGATCAAGCCGATTGCCGGAGCGGATGTTTGGGTGAGCAATCCTCAGGATCCAGATCAGCCTCATCGCTTATTGCTCTTGGTACAAAATCATTCCGGTTACCTCAATTTATGTGAGCTACTCAGTAGGGCATCTCTCGACAATCAATCTCGTGGTCGCGCTGAAGTCGATTCCGCTTGGTTTAGTGAGCCTGCGGCCAAAGCAGAAGATAAAGTGGCCAAGCGCACTCTCTCTTATGGCTTGATTGCACTTTCTGGCGCAGGTATGGGTGAAGTCGGCATCGCGCTATTGGGTGGGCAAGAAGACCATGCCAAGATTGTTGCTAGACGCTACGAAAAACTCTTTCCGAAGTCTTTCTACATTGAGGTCCAGCGCGGCGGTAATCCTCAAGATGAAAAGCAACTCCAGCTTGCTTGCCATCTCGCCAGTGAACTAAACCTACCGGTGGTTGCAACCCACCCAGTGCAGTTCATGCAAAAGAGCGACTTTACAGCGCATGAAGCCCGCGTATGTATTGCTGAAGGGGAGTTACTCGGCAATCCACGCCGAACCAAAAAGTTTAATGACGAGCAGTACTTCCTGACCCAAGAGGAAATGGAAAAGCGTTTTGCTGATTTGCCAGTCGCACTAGCGAACTCGGTTGAAATTGCCAAACGTTGCAATCTCTCATTGGTATTGGGTCAACCGCGTTTACCAGATTTTCCAATACCGCCTGGAATTACTTTGGAAGACTATTTGTTGCAGCAATCCGAGGTCGGTTTGAAGCGCCACATGGAGCGCAATTTCCCGGATGCAGAAGAGCGCGAAGCAGAAATGAAGCGTTATTACGATCGTTTGGTATTTGAAGTCAAGACGATTTCTCAAATGGGCTTCCCGGGTTACTTCTTGATCGTGGCAGACTTTATTAACTGGGCTAAAAATAATGGCGTGCCTGTAGGTCCAGGCCGCGGATCCGGTGCCGGATCTTTAGTGGCGTACTCACTCGGTATTACCGACTTGGATCCGCTCCGTTACAACTTACTCTTTGAGCGCTTCCTTAACCCAGAGCGGGTATCGATGCCCGACTTTGATATCGACTTTTGCCAACATGGTCGCGACCGTGTGATTCAGTATGTAAAGGATAAGTACGGTAAAGATGCGGTGAGTCAGATCGCCACCTTCGGAACTATGGCAGCTAGAGCGGCGATTCGTGATGTGGGGCGTGTACTAGAGCAGGGCTATAACTTCGTAGACGGAATTGCCAAACTCATTCCGAATAAGCCAGGTCAGTATATGACCATTGAGATGGCGAAGAAGGAAGAGAAGCAATTAGCCGAGCGCGAAAAGAATGAAGATGAAGTGCGTCAATTACTTTCCTTGGCGCAGCAGTTAGAGGGCATGACCCGTAACGTGGGTATGCATGCGGGCGGTGTCTTAATTGCCCCAGGGCGCCTCACTGATTTTTGCCCACTCTACACACAAGAAAGCAAAGATCAAGACAGTAGCTCTGTGATCAGTCAATTTGATAAGGATGACGTAGAAGCGATTGGTCTAGTGAAGTTCGACTTCTTGGGTCTGACTACTCTCACTATTTTGGCAGCAGCAGAGCGTTGGATTAAATCATTACACGCTGATCGCAGAGACTGGAATATCGGAGAGATTGCGCTCGATGATGAAAAAGCATTTGATGTTCTGAAGCGCGCTAATACTGTCGCAGTATTTCAGCTAGAAAGCCGCGGCATGCAGGGCATGCTACGTGAAGCCAAGCCAGACCGCTTTGAGGACATTATTGCCCTAGTGGCTTTGTATCGTCCGGGCCCAATGGATTTGATCCCAGACTTTATTGAGCGTAAGCATGGTCGTCAAAAGGTAGAGTATCCCGATCCCCGTATTGAGCCTGTTCTGCGCGAGACCTACGGCATCATGGTCTATCAAGAGCAGGTGATGCAAATGGCGCAGATGATTGGCGGCTACTCATTGGGTGGTGCCGACATGTTACGTCGTGCGATGGGTAAGAAAAAGCCTGAAGAAATGGCTCAACATCGCAAGATCTTTAGTGATGGTGCAAAAGCGGGTGGCATTACCGAGTCAAAGGCAAATGAGATCTATGACTTGATGGAGCGTTTTGCGGGTTATGGATTTAATAAGTCCCATGCTGCCGCTTACGCACTCTTGGCATATCAAACCGCTTGGCTCAAAGCGTATTACCCGGCTGAATTTATGGCAGCCAACTTATCACTCGCAATGGATGACACCGATAAGGTGAAAATTCTGTATGACGATTGCTCAGTGAATAACATTCGGGTGTTCTCGCCAGATATCAATACCGGTGTTTATGAGTTCACCCCATTGCGCGCACCAGATGCTGCTCCAGATTCTTCCATCAGCCATATTCGTTATGGTTTAGGTGCGGTGCGTGGTACCGGTGAAGCGGCGATTGAATCTATCGTGAAGGCACGTGAAAGTGGCGGGCCATTTAAAGATTTGTTTGATTTTTGTGCACGAGTGGATCGTAGGCAAGTCAATCGCCGCGCGATTGAAGCGCTGATGCGTGCAGGTGCTTTTGATAGCTTGTATCGTGATTCCGTTCCAGCGGGTGGGAATCTGTATGACATTCGCTCTACCTTACTTGCCTCTTTAGCCAGAGCGATTGAGGCTGCTGAACAAGCCGAGGCATCGATTCACCAGGTGAGCTTGTTTGAGGCGGCCGGTGAAGAGGATCGCCATCTTCCAGAGTTAGTGCGTGAGCCTATCTGGTCTGAAAAGAAGCGTTTGCAAGAAGAGAAGAATGCCTTGGGTCTTTGCCTAACAGGGCACATGTTTGACGCCTATCGCGATGAGACTTCTCACTTTATCCGGCAGCCTTTATCTAAGGTAACAGAGGGTAAAGATCAACTCATTGCTGGCATTATTACTTCAGCTCGAATGCTGACTGGTCAACGCGGTCGCATGATGATTGCAACTATCGATGATGGCTCTGCTGCCCTCGAAGTCACCTTGTATAGCGAAGTCTACGAGCCCAATCGTTCTTGGCTAAAAGAGGATGAGCTCTTGGTTGCAAAGGTGAATGTGACGCCCGATAAGTTCTCAGGCGGCATGCGTATTGTGTCTGAGGCGGTAATGGATATCACGGGTGCGCGAATGCGCTTTGCCCGTAACGTGCATGTCTGTATTGATAATGCGGTTGATATCAAGATGCTCCGTAGCCAAATTAATCCCTACCTTATGGCTAATCGTGTGCGTGATCCTAAGCTTGGTGCATCTGCCCCTGCTGCGCCGGGATCCAATGATGGTATGAAGGGCTTAATGCTGACGGCTGCCGTCACTACTAGTGGCGGTGCTTGCTTGATGCAGTTCCCAGAAGAGTTGCGTATCTATCCTGACGATGCCTGTTTGCATGGCTTAAATCAAATCCTAGCTTCTAAGCAAAAAGATCCTGTACAGATTCAGTATCACTAAGTACGGTATTGCAGGATTGACCGTTGCTTTAGTTCGGTAATGCCTTCTGAATTGCCTCAATGACTTGCTTGGGTTCTAGCAGGTCCAAGCACTCACTATAACTATCGGCCTTATCTAGGCATCCGGCTTTACGGCAAGGCACGCATTCACCAGGGCCTTGCAGGATGGTGACATTGCCAACGGTTTGGGTGCGAGCACGCAATTGATATGGCTGCTCACCAATAAAACCATTGGGCCATGGACCAAAGTTCGTTGGTGGGGTGGCACCAAACAGAGTGATGGTTGGGGTATTGCATGCTGCTGCTAAATGGGTGATTGAAGTATCAACCCCAATATACAAAGCGGCCCCACGAATCAAAGTGCCTGCTTGGGGGATGGATAATTTACCAGCAGCATTAATCACTTTTTTCTTAGTTTCATCATCCAACAAGGAAATGATGTCGTGATTAAGTTGTATATCTTGCTTAGCAGGTGACGCACTGAGGATTACCTGGAAGTTCTGACTTACGAGCCAAGTGATGAGCTCTTGCCAATACGCAAGCGGCCAGCGCTTATAGGCCGTTAATGGTCCTGGGTGTACAACAACATAAGGTTGCTTAAGTTCGTTTGCAATGACCGGCGTTAAGGGCTCTCCTGCAGGCGGAGTAACTAAGATCGGTTTGGAAAATAATTCAGCTCGGTTTTTAAAAAAGTCCTCTAGTAGGCGCAGTTTTTCGGCAATAACATGCTGCTTAAAGTAGTCAACATCCACTGTGTGCATGCAGATAAATTTCTTCCAGGCATTTTGCTTCTCACTCTTACTTCTTTTCTGTTGGTCTTGTGCATCTTTGCCTTGAGGATGACCACCCAGTACACCAACCCTTCTAAAGGCCGCTACTAAGCCATAAAGGTAGGCGCGATCACTAGGTTGCGTCACAACTGCTAAGTCATAACGCTGAAAGAGGCGATTAAAGAGGGTGAGATATTCACCAAAACCGGGGCGATCTGAAGTTTCAATCACTTCAGCAATGTCGGGATTGCCATGAAGCATCTCTAACTTGCCGCGATATCCTAAAAAATGAAACTCCGCATGAGGCCAAAGCTCTCTGGCTTTGCTAATCAGAGGCGTTGTTACTAATACGTCTCCAATTTGCCTCGTGGCAATAAATAAAACCTTTTTAGGTTTAAGTGCGGAATAAGCAGTCATAGCGTTTTAAAAAGTCAAAGAGCCTTAGCCAAGATCTTCTCGCGAACACGTCGAGCATTCTCGGCAGCATTGCCTTGATCGTGGATTGGATGAAAGAGATGGAGTACTTCCGTGGACCATGAGCCTGACTTGCGACGGATGCGATGGTGTTGTAAGCGGAAGATAAAATCGGCATCCTCATGGCCCCAGCCGGTCATAGTTTCATCAAAGCCATTGATTGCTTCAGCATCGGCTTTCCAGCAAGCCATGTTGCAACCCTTGATGCGACGCCAAACAAATTTTTTGTAGTCACGCCAGGAGCCGTTACCCAGCTTTACTTTGAGGGGCCAATATTTATTGATGCCTCCACTCAAGCGCTTGCTGATAAGGTTTGAAGAAAAGCGCTCATAATTCCACTGAGGCCAAGCGAGTAATTCGGTGGTGAGGTGTTCATTGAGCAGGACTCTGCTGCCGGTAACTAAGTATCCCTTTTGTGCTAGCGCACGATGCTGAGCCACAAAGTCTGGCTGGACAATGCAATCGCCATCCAGGAAAACCAAGTAATCGCCATGAGCTGCAGCGATGGCTTTATTGAGGATCTTGGTTTTCTGAAAGCCTTGGTCTTCTTGCCAAAGATGGGTGATAGAAGCGGGGTATGAACCTTTAATAGATTCAATGAGGTGTTTTGTGCTCTCAGTAGAGCCATCGTCAGCGATGATGATTTCAAAGTCCTGATCGGTTTGCGTAGCCAGAGATTCTAGGCAAAGCTTGAGTGCTTGTGGCCAGTTATAGGTGGCTAGCAAAATCGAAATCATTTACCGGCTTCCTGATTCAGGTGCCACAACTTGATATAGCGGTAATAGGTTCCTTGACCATTGGATACTGCTAATGCAAATCCTTGAGGACCGTCTAAAAATCCCGCACGCAAAACATAGGTGCGGAAAAATGCCCATGCACCATGCAGGACTGCCTTAAGAGGGTTGCTTGTTTTACCTCTAGCAAATGCTTGCTCTGCTGAGGCTGTGGAGTAGCGATCTAGCTTTTGGAGTACTTGAGAGTAGTTCATGAAGCTGTAATGCAGCATGGGATTTTCCAATTTTGCGACTTGACCATTGGGAACTAGGCGTTCATGAACCAAATCATCTGAGAAGCGGGCGGTGCCTCGTTTAAATAAACGATCGACATAATCCGGGCTCCAGCCGGAGTGACGGATAAAGCGTCCGCAATACCAAGAAAGTCTGGGGATGGCAAAGCAATCTACATGGGCGCTATGGTGAATGGCCGTCAGAATTTCTGACTTTAGAGCAGGGGTGAGTCTTTCATCGGCATCCAAGGATAGAACCCATTCGCTGGTAGCTAAATCCAGGGCGCGGTTCTTTTGGGGCCCAAAACCAGGCCAATCCGGCGGCTGGGCTATCGTTGCACCGTGGTTTTTGGCTATCTCAAGGGTGCGGTCAGAGCTGTTGGTATCAACAACCACGATCTGCTGGGCGATCCCCTCCAGAGAGGCCAAACAATCGTCCAAATTGGCCTCTTCATTGCGGGTGATGAGTATGACTGATAAGGTGGGCATAATTCATTATATGAATGCTCAAGACCGTACCGCCCTAAATCGCTTAATTACCTATCTCAAGCCCCATATCAACTTGATTGTTGGGTCTTTGTTGGCTATGGCTGTAGTTGCCGCCGCCGAGACCTCAATCCCTGCCCTAATGAAGCCTTTGTTGGATCGTGGATTTACAGGTCAACTTAATAGCAAGCTCTGGCAAGTACCGGTTTTCTTGGTGGGTTTGGCTTTGGTGCGAAGTTTGGCCCAATTTTTGTCGAACTATTTACTTACTAGGGTAATTAACTCCGTACTTTTAAAGTTACGTGCGCAAATGTTTCAAACCCTTTTGAACGCTAGCACTACTTTTTTTCAAAAGAACTCGGCATCGACTTTAATTAATGGCGTTGTCTTTGAGGTGAATAACGTTCTCTCCGTCATGGGAACAATGTTAATTAGCTTAGTGCGAGATTCATTGACGGTCGTTGGTTTAATTGGTTATTTAATTTATTTAAATTGGCAGTTGACTTTAGTTGTCTTAGTTATTTTTCCCGTCATTGCATTCATCATGAGCAAAATTAATCGTCGCTTAAGGTCTCTTAACAGGGAGCAGCAAACGCTCACAAGCGATCTTGCTTATATTGTTGAAGAGGCTGCAGCTGGATACAAGATCGTTAAAGTTCATGGTGCTGAAGAGTATGAAATGTCCCGCTTCATGCAAAAGGCAGAACGCTTGCGCCAGTTTGCCTTGAAGTCTGCAGTGGCCGGCGGTCTAAATCAGCCAATTACACAACTCATTGCCTCCATGGCTTTGTCCGTGGTGTTGGTGATTGCCTTGATGCAATCTGCTACGGAAGGTGCTACTGTGGGTGGGTTTGCAGCCTTCATTACTGCAATGATGTTGGTGATTTCTCCCTTGAAGCATTTAGCGGATATCAACCAACCTTTGCAGCGTGGTCTTACTGCAGCAGAGATGATTTTTGCATTGATGGATCAACCTTTTGAGGAAGATCAAGACCGCAAGCAAAGTATGAAGCCGCTTAATAAGGCAAAAGGCGCCATTCGTTTTGATAATGTAGGGTTCTCTTATCAGCAAGAAGCTGGACGTCAAGACGCTTTAAGTAATATCAATCTCACCATCAAGCCTGGGGAGGTGATTGCCTTTGTGGGACCATCTGGTGGCGGTAAGTCGACCCTGGTCAATTTGTTACCTCGATTCTTCAAGCCCACTAGTGGCCACATTTACTTGGATGACATTCCGCTGGAAGATATTGTGCTCGCAGATGTACGTCGACAAATCGCATTTGTCAGTCAAGACGTTATTCTCTTTAATGACACTATTGCCGCTAATGTGGCATATGGCGCAAATGGCCCAGCTGGAGTCGATCGCGGTCGCGTGATAGAGGCATTAGAAGCCGCTAATCTCAGCGCTATGATCAAAGAATTGCCAGAAGGCATTGATTCCATGGTTGGGGACAACGGTAATCGCTTATCTGGCGGCCAACGTCAGCGTTTAGCCATTGCACGTGCTATCTATAAAGATGCACCAATTCTGATATTGGATGAAGCTACATCGGCTCTGGATTCTGAATCCGAGCGTCAGGTTCAGGAAGCGCTGGATACCCTAATGGCTAATAGAACGACTTTAGTGATTGCACACCGTTTATCGACCATTGAGCATGCTGACAGAATTGTGGTTTTGGAACATGGCAAAATTGTAGAGAATGGCTCTCACGAGGATTTAATTAAGCATGATGGCTTGTATGCGAACTTGCATCGCATTCAATTCTCGAACGCTTAATTCAGAAAACTTAACTCAGAACAATATCGTATTGCTCTTGGCGGAAGCTACCTTCCGCTTGTAGGGTAATTGGCTTGCCAATGAAATCCCCCAACTGCGCCAAGAATTGATTCTCTTCCTCTAGAAATAAATCAATTACATCAGGCGCAGCCACAATCCTAAATTCACGTGGATTAAATTGGCGGTGCTCTCGCACAATTTCCCGCAAAATCTCATAACAAATCGTTTGGGCAGTTTTAATCTCACCTTTGCCAAGGCAAGTGGCGCAAGGTTCACAAGTGATATGGGCTAAGGACTCACGCGTCCGTTTGCGGGTCATTTCTACCAAGCCTAATGCAGAAAAGTCGCTTACTGAGGTGCGTGCATGATCGCGTTCAAGATTACGTTTGAGTTCATGCAACACAGATTCTTGATGGTCTTTGCCAATCATGTCGATGAAATCAATGATGATGATTCCACCCAGATTGCGTAAACGGAGTTGACGTGCAATCGCTTGGGCTGCCTCTAGATTGGTTTTAAAGACAGTGTCATCGAGATTGCGTGCACCGACGTAACTACCTGTGTTCACATCAATCGTAGTCATCGACTCTGTTTGATCGATCATGAGGTAGCCACCAGACTTGAGATCGACTCGGCGACCTAGTGCTTTATTAATCTCCGCATCAACATCAAATAAGTCAAAGAGTGCGCGTTCGCCGCGATGCAGAGTCAACTTACCTAAAAGGTTAGGCATGTAGGCATTTGTAAATGCTTTGAGCTTCTCAAAATTCTCGGCAGAATCCACACGGATTTGGGTGGTGTCCTCACCGGCAACATCGCGCAATACCCGCTCTGCTAGGCTAAGGTCCTGATAGAGTAGGGTAGGCGCCGGATTGTGTTTCATGGCTGCATGAATGTTTTCCCAGGTAGTTCGCAGGTAAAGCATGTCATGCTGTAGTTCTGTATCAGATGCATCTTGAGCGCTAGTGCGGACGATGATGCCGCCTTTTTCGTCTTCAGCCATTAGACCTGCAAGACGCGCCTTAATGGCTTCGCGTTCTTCAGGTTGATCAATCCGCTGAGAAACACCAATATATTTTTCGGTAGCGGTATCGCTACCTGCTGGCGGTAGATAAACTAAATTGCGTCCAGCAATACTCAGTTGGGTTGTTAAGCGTGCACCTTTTGTCCCTAAAGGGTCTTTTAATACCTGCACCAACAGTGTTTGACCTTCAAATAATAATTTTTCAATTTGTGCTTGAGGATTATTTTGTGTGATGTCAGCGACGTGCATAAATGCCGTGCGCTCAAGACCGATTTCGATAAATGCGGATTGCATGCCTGGCAGTACACGAACGACTTTGGCTAAATAGATATTTCCCACGATACCGCGTTGGCGAGTGCGCTCAATTTGTAGCTCTTGAACTGCTCCTTGCTGAATTAAAGCAACGCGCGTTTCTTGCGGGGTGATATTGATCAGTATTTCTTCATTCATATGCTGCTGACTTGGGCGCGATCTAGTAAAAGCTTTGTTTCATAAATAGGTAGGCCCATGATACCGCTATAGCTGCCCTGAATTGAGGGAATAAAAGCCCCACCCAAGCCCTGTATGCCATAGGCGCCAGCCTTACCAAAGGGTTCGCCGCTAGCAATATAGGCATCAATATGTTCCGTTGATAAATCGGCAAACTGAACTTTAGAGACCTGTACAAGCTGTATGGGTTTTTCATCAGGACTGACGGTCACCGCTACTGAGCTGAGAACTTCATGTATTTTGCCGCTGAGCATTGTCAAAATTCGAGTGGCATCCTCTGCGTCAACCGGCTTGCCCAGAATTTCACCATCAGGATGAGTGGGTAAGCTCACAGTAGTATCGGCGCAAAGAATGGGAGCCCAAGGCAAACCACTTTTTCCCCACCTTAAAAGTGCTGCAGCACTTTTTGCTAAGGTAACGCGCTCTACGTAGGTGCGTGCCTTTTCTTGCGGGAGAGGGGTTTCGATGCTCTCGCTATCTTCATCTGAACTTGGTAGCAGCATTTCAAAGCGAACACCCATTTGCCTCAAGATCTCTTGGCGGCGAGGACTTTGCGAAGCCAGATAAATAAAAGAGTTCAACGGATTACTCACGATGATAGGGGTGGCCTTGCAGAATAGTCCAGGCTCGATAAAGCTGCTCTACTAACATGACTCTGGCCATGGCATGTGGCAAGGTAAGGCTGGAGAGTCGCCACATGGCTTGCGCACCTGCTTTCAGACTAGGATCCAAGCCATCCGCACCACCAATTAAAAAGGTAATGTCAAAACCTTCTTGGCGCCAGCTGGCTAGTTGCGTTGCTAAGTTCTGAGTGGTTTGGTCTTTGCCTCGTTCATCCAAAGCGATCACTCTGGATCCCTTGGGAATGGCTGCTGCAATTTTTACGGCTTCCTTTGCGGGTGTGAGATCAGGTTTGATCTCTTTGATTTCTATACTGCAATCCGCAGGCATTCGTTTGATGTAGTCATGAGTTGCCGTAGCAACCCATTCAGGCATCTTATGACCAACAGAAACGATGGTGAGCCGCATTGCCGCAAGTGACGACGATATTACTCGTCGTCTTCGGATTCGCTGGCCTTAACAAGACCTTTGTCACCAGCTAATTTCACGCGTACAGGTTTGGCACCCCACATACCCTCAAGCTGATAGTAAGAGCGCAGCATCGGTTGCAAAATATGTACGACGATGTCGCCACAATCAACCAGTACCCATTCGCCGGTTTCTAAACCTTCGATAGAAATGACTTCTCCACCTTTAGCATTCACCTCTTCTTTAACCGACATAGCTAAAGAACGTGTTTGACGGTTACTAGAACCAGTGGCAATGACTACTCGATCAAATAACTCGCTTAATTTAGTGGTGTCATACACGCGGATATCTTGTGCTTTAACATCTTCTAGGGCATCAATCACGACGCGTTGTAATTTACGTAAGTCCATATTTTCTCGGCAATAATTTTTCTATTTAGGGTGATCTTAGCTTGATTACTGGTACAAGCCCAGATTTGTAATGATTTCTAGGGTGTGGGTTGGAATTTGCTCGGATGCAATAGAGGTCCGTAAGCTGGATTTAAGGCGATCTCGTAGTGCTGTTGAGGATAGATCAATATTCAAGCTTTCATCGATGTATATGAGGCCTGCAGCGCTATTTTCAAGGGCGTCGGCATCAGATGTTTGATGGGTCTTCAAAAATTGACCTACTTCAGAGCTTATTTCTAGCTTTAAATCATGATGCGGCCTAGTCGCCACCGCAAAATTAACATACTGACTCAGCTTTTCCCAGGAGTTCCAGCTAGGGAGGGCAACCAAGGAATCTGCCCCCATTAGCCAAGTCAGGCTAGCACCTGTTCCAAAGCGCTCACGCAAGGCTTTAACGGTATCAATCGCATAACTAGGCCCAGCGCGATCAATCTCCATGCGATCAATGCCTACTTGAGTGGAAATCTTGAGATATAAAAATGCGCGCGCTAAATCAATACCGGCAGCTTCAGTCAACTTCAGGCGCATTTCTGCAGGAGTAATACCGGTTCCCTTTTGCCATGGCTCACCACTCGGAATAAGTAGCAGTGCATCTAAGTGGAGTAGCTTTGCAAAATGCGTAGCTAATTTTAAATGACCAACATGGGGCGGATCAAATGTACCCCCGAGAATGCCAATTTTCTTTATAGCGCTCAAACTAGCCAATCTCGTGGCTTAAGGTAATAGTCATACAGCTTTGCCTCAGGAGTACCAGGCTTGGGTTGCCAGTTGTACCACCACTGAACTACTGGTGGCATCGACATCAAAATAGATTCGGTGCGACCACCAGAGTGCAAACCAAAGATAGTCCCACGATCAAAGATCAGGTTGTATTCCACATAGCGACCGCGCCGATACTCTTGGAAAGATTTTTCTTCGGGAGTGAAGCTATCTTGATAGCGGCGCTGCACGATTGGTAGGTAAGCAGAAATAAATGCATCACCCACTGCGCGAGTCATAGCAAAACTTTTCTCAAACCCAAGCTCATTAAAGTCATCAAAGAAAACGCCGCCAATACCACGAGGCTCTTCGCGATGTTTTAAGTAAAAGTATTCATCGCACCATTTTTTAAAACGAGGGTAGAGCTCCTCGCCAAAAGGGTCTAAGGCATCTTTAGCGGTTTGATGAAAGTGTTTGCAGTCTTCATCAACGCCGTAATAGGGTGTGAGGTCAAAGCCACCCCCAAACCACCATACCGGCTCTTTACCAGGCGCTTGCGCAATAAAGCAACGCACATTCATATGCGTGGTGGGTACTTTGGGGTTATTCGGGTGGAATACCAAAGACACGCCCATTGCTTCAAAGCTACGACCTGCTACCTCTGGACGATGATGTGATGCAGAAGGGGGCATTTGATCGCCACGGACATGGGAGAAGCCTACTCCACCTTTTTCCAGAATATTGCCGCCATCCAAAATGCAGGTGCGACCATAACCCTTGAGTTTGCTGTCTTCAGGTTTGTGCCACTCATCAGCAACAAAGACCTTGCCATCCAAAGCACTCATTGCACTTGTGATTCGGTCTTGCAAGCCTAAAAAATACTCTTTTAAGGTTGCGATATCGATTTGGGTCTGTTGATCTGACAAGGGCGTTCTAACTTGATGGGTTTACTTAATTGCGCGGTAGCCAATATCTTTACGATATTGCATGCCGTCAAACTGGATATGGTTGATGGCTTCATATGCTTTTTGTTGGGCGCCACGCACGGTATCAGCAAGTCCAACAACGCACATCACCCGTCCACCGGAGGTCACTACTTTGTCATCTTGTAATTTTGTACCAGCATGGAACGTAATTTGATCTTCAGTATCAGCCGGAATGCCGGTAATCACATCACCAGCACGCGGGGTATCAGGGTAATTGTGGGCTGCAAGCACAACGCCTAAGGCAGTGCGACGATCCCATTCCAGTTCAACTTCATTGAGCGTTCCATCTACTGCATGATCTAGTGCATTGACGAGATCACTGCGCAGGCGAGCCATGATCGGTTGTGTCTCTGGGTCGCCCATGCGGCAGTTAAATTCCAAAGTCTTGATCTTGCCATCGGGAGAGATCATTAAGCCCGCATACAAGAAGCCTGTGTACGGAATGCCATCTGCTTGCATGCCCTTCACTGTTGGCATGATCACCTCACGCAATGCACGCGCATGAATTTCTGGGGTAACAACTGGTGCAGGGGAGTAAGCACCCATGCCGCCCGTATTTGGCCCTTGGTCAGCATCGAGCAAGCGCTTGTGATCTTGGCTGGTCGCTAAAGCAAGAACATTCTTGCCATCCACAAGAACAATAAAGCTGGCTTCTTCACCTGTTAGGAATTCTTCAATCACCACACGGGCACCTGCATTGCCTAATTTGTTATCAGCCAACATCATGTCAACAGCGGCATGTGCCTCTTCAAGACTCATTGCCACTACAACACCTTTACCTGCCGCAAGGCCGTCAGCCTTAATCACAATTGGCGCACCCTTGGCATCAATATAAGCATGCGCTTCAAGTGCACTAGAAAACGTTTGGTAATCGGCCGTTGGAATACCATGACGCTTCATAAAGGCTTTAGAAAAGTCTTTAGAGGATTCCAGTTGAGCCGCCAATTGTGTTGGGCCAAAAATACGCAAGCCATTGTTGCGGAATACATCCACAATGCCGGCGGCCAGCGGAGCTTCTGGGCCCACAACTGTTAGATGAATCTTCTC
Source organism: Polynucleobacter sp. AP-Nickl1-40-C4 (assembly GCF_035012665.1). Taxonomy (NCBI): domain Bacteria; kingdom Pseudomonadati; phylum Pseudomonadota; class Betaproteobacteria; order Burkholderiales; family Burkholderiaceae; genus Polynucleobacter; species Polynucleobacter sp. AP-Nickl1-40-C4. Next base: position 99,085 of record NZ_JAYGQR010000008.1, on the reverse strand, counting down.
GCGCTTAGCAAAATCAGCCAGCTCTTGCAATCCAGTGATCGGTAGGTTCTCAATACCTGCAGCAGTTTGTTTAGCAGTTGCTGAACCACCATTGCCAGGAGCAACATAAACCGTTTGGACTTGTGGTGATTGAGCCAACTTCCAAGCTAGCGCATGTTCGCGTCCGCCAGATCCGATTAGGAGAATTTTCATAACAAGCTATCTAGTATTTAAATGAAGTAATTAAAAGAAATAAAGTTAAAAATTAAAGTGCCGCGTTCGTAAACACTTCTTGAACGTCATCCAAATTCTCAAGCGCATCTAACAATTTCTGCATGCTCTCAGCCTGATCACCTTCCAAGGCAATCTCAGTTTCAGGGCGCATGGCAACCGTTGCTAGCTCAGGCTTGAGACCTGCTTTACTAATGGCATCTTGTACGTTTGAAAAATCAGGAACAGGAGACAGTACCTCTAAAGAACCGTCATCGTGAGTAATCACATCTTCAGCGCCAGCATCTAATGCAACTTCCATGAGTTGATCTTCGCTAGTACCTGGAGCAAATAACATCTGACCGCAGTGTTTGAATAAAAAAGCAACAGAACCTTCGGTGCCCATATTGCCGCCATTCTTATTAAAAGCATGACGAACTTCAGCAACGGTGCGGGTACGGTTATCGGTTAAGCAATCCACAATAATGGCGGCGCCATTCATGCCATAACCCTCATAACGAATTTCTTCGTAGTTCACGCCTTCTAGAGATCCAGTGCCGCGTTGAATCGCTCTTTGCACGTTATCGTTTGGCATATTGGAGTCTTTGGCCTTATCAATAGCTAGGCGTAAACGTGGGTTAGTAGCAATATCACCACCGCCTAATTTGGCGGCTACGGTAATTTCTTTAATGAGTTTGGTCCAAATCTTGCCGCGTTTTTCGTCCTGACGACCTTTGCGGTGCTGAATATTGGCCCATTTCGAATGGCCGGCCATACGGGTAAGTCCTTTTAATAATTTGGCTAGAAGAGCTCATTTTAAGGGGTTCTAGACCCAAGGTAGGGGGTATCTGACCATTTTTTGTTACACTCTTATGTCTTAGCAGTAACAAAGTAGCAAAGTAAGCAGAATTTCCACTGCAAACACCTGCCTCGGTGATGGAATTGGTAGACGTGCCGGACTCAAAATCCGGTGCCGCAAGGCGTGGCGGTTCGAGTCCGCCCCGAGGCACCACTCAAAGACTGTTCAGTCCTTGAGCATCCCTAGATTATTTAAATTTCGTAAGTCTCGGATTCGTTATTCATTGCCTGCTCAACAATCTTCTTGGTGAGCGTTGGTGAGAATAGTTCAATGAAGGTGTAAACAAATGAGCGTAAGTAAGCGCCTTGTTTGACGCCAAGATGGGTCACGTTGTTACCAAATAAATGTCCCGCAGGAATCACTTTAAGATTGCGATCTCGATCGGGGTCATAAGCATGACCCGCAACAATACCAATGCCCATACCCGTTTCTACATAAGTCTTAATGACGTCGGCATCAATCGCTTCCAAAATAATATCGGGCGTAATGTTTCTTTGCGCAAAGGCTGCATCAACCTTGCTGCGACCAGCAAATGCTTTGTCGTAGGTGATGATTGGGTACTTAGCAATCTCTTCGAGATTAAGTGTTGCCTGGTTGAGAAGGGGATGGCTTAGCGGCACCATGAGTACGTGCTGCCATTGATAGCCCGGCAGGGCCAGTACCCCCGGAGTGTTGGCGATACCTTCCGTGGCAATCGCAATATCCGCACGATCATGTGTGAGTAACTCTGCAATTTGACCTGGATTACCTTGCTGAATACTCACCTTTACCTTTGGAAAGCGTTTAGTAAATTCAGTCAGCACTTTAGGAAGTGCGTAGCGCGCTTGTGTATGGGTAGTGGCAATGACGAGGCTACCTTGATCTTGACTAGCAAAATCCTTACCCACTCTCTTCAGTGTTTCCACTTCATCAAGGATGCGTTCAACCGAGCTCAAAATGCGTTTACCTGGTTCCGTCAAGGAGCGAATCCGCTTGCCATGGCGACGAAAGATCTCCACGCCTAACTCATCCTCCAATTCGATAATTGCTTTAGAAACCCCTGGTTGAGAGGTGAATAAGGCTTTAGCGGCAGTGGTTAAGTTGAAGTTTTGCCTAACGGCTTCACGCACAAAGCGAAATTGGTGGAGATTCATAAGGATTCCTGTCTATATATCAGCAATGATATAGGAATCAAATTCTAAATGATTTTTGGGTATTAAGCCTTAGAAACCCAGCGCAACCCGAATAGTGCCAAAAGGAAGTAGAGCAAAGGCGGGGTAAGCGCTGTTAGAAGCGCTGGCCAAGAGCCCAAAAGCCCTACGTTGGAGAAGAGGGAATTAAATAGCTGGAAGCTCATGCCCAGCATGATTCCGCCAAACACTTTAATGCCAACGCTTCCTGCTCGAACCTTAAGGTATGCAAAGGGAAGGGCTAGCGCGAGCATCACAAAAATCGTGAAGGGATAAACCACTTTCTTCCAGAAGGCGATGGAATGTCTCTGCGCATCTTGTTTGTTTTCACGAAGGTGGGAGATAAAGCGACCCAAACTCATGATCGACATTTTTTCAGGGCTAATTAAAAGCACATTCAAAATTTGGGGTGTAACCTCCGATTCCAAAGTGAGAATCGGATGAGTAAAAGTTTGCGCTGAAAAAACTGGGTTCAGTGGGTCAGACTGCTTTGTTTCTTTAAAGCGAGTTTCGGTGACGTCATTTAAAACCCAAATGCCAGTCTCATCAAACTGTCCGGAGTCTGCGCTACGGATTGAGAGAAGATGATAGGTGTCATCAAACTCATACATACGGATATTTTGAATCTCATTATCCTTGTCAACTTTGCCCACGTTGACATAGCGCACTCCTGGACGCACGGGCCCGCTGCCATCCTCATCGCGTAGGCGATCTTTTACCCAAACACCCGTTTTAAATTGTGACGTATAGGCTGAGCCCATAGCCTTCATGCGAATCTGGTCAGACTTTGCTTCGGAATAAGGGCCAACCCATTCACTCATGATGAGTGTGAGCGCTATTAATGGAAGTGAAATTTTTGTGAGAGTAATGAGCCCGCGTTTAACGTCTAATCCAGCGATGCGCAAAATGGTGAACTCAGACTGGCTAGCTAGCATTGCAAACACATAGATACTGCCAATCAAACCTGCAATGGGAATGATTTCTGAAATGCGGCTTGGGGCTTTCAGAAGAACATGAAGTAGCGCTAGAGGAAGCGTGTAGCCCCCCTGCACAGACCCCAACTCACTCAAGATATCGAAGAACAAAAACAAGGCCACCAAAGCGAACAAGATAAAGCCGAAAGCAGCATAAATCTGCTTGGCTAGATAGCGCTCGTAAATGAAAGGAAAGAGCAATTTCATTTGGTAGCCATTGAAGCGGGCAATTGACGGCGCCACCACTTTAGAGAAGGATTCATACGATTGCGAATTAAGGCTATCGCAATTAATAGGGCGAGCAAATGAATAGGCCAAATTGCAACAAATACACTGACCTTGCCTTGTGAGACAAAATTTTGCGTCAGGTTCAGTAAGTTGCTATAGATTAAATAAATTAAGACCGCATAAAACATCGCAGTGTAATTGCCCAGGCGAGGGTTTACATAAGCAAGCGGAATTGCAATCAGCACCAAACCTAATGCCATTAATGGCAAGCCAATGCGCCACAGTAACTCAGCGCGATTAGGGCTGATAGAGACTGGATTAGGGTCATTTAAAAGCTCAGTGATCGTCTTCTCGCGATCACGTGGCGGGGGTGCCAATGATTCTTTGCTCCGTATCTTGGTGCTGTATTCGTTAAATTCTAGAATTCTGAAATCGGGCTGAGTGGGTTGCCCCTCATAGCGTCTACCGTTATGCATCACGATGGATTTCTCACCACCTGCAGAGTTTTGAATAAATCCAGTTTGGGAAACTGCAATGCTCAGCCGACCATTCTTGGAATCAGCTACGAAGATATTCTTGACTTCGCTTTTATCAACATCGAGCTCTTCAATAAAAAATACACGCTCTGCTTTTGCGGACTCTTTGAATTGTCCGGCGCTCACCATGGATACGTCATCACGTTGTTGAAAGCGTTGACTAATTAAAGTGGATTCTCGGTTGGCCCAGGGCCACACAAAAAGAGCCAGGAGCGCGATCACAATAATGAGCGGCGTGGCAAATTGCATGATAGGGCGAATAAGATTGGTAACGCTTAGACCACTAGCAAACCACACAATCATTTCAGAATCTTTGTACCAGCGCACCAGAACAATTAATGTTGCGACAAATAGTGAGACTGTTAAAAGAACCGCAAGATAACCCAGGGTAGCTAAGGCAATTAACACTAGAGCGTCTTTTGGATTGACCGCCCCGTTAGCGGCATAACCCAAAATTCGGATCACCAAGGTGGTCACCATAATGGTGACTAAGACCAAAAAGACCCCGCCAGTCGTAAAACTGAGTTCGCGGCGAAGGGCCTGGTTAAAAATCATGAGAATTTATAGGTCTGGACTTGAAGGGTTATTGGGCTTGTAAATGGCTTATATTGCTGCAGGTAAGGGAAGTTATTCTCATGTCGGAGGATAATGGATAAACGTCCCAAATTAGCAGATTACCCCCTTTTGAAGCGACCAAAACACTGTAATAGATTATGACAATTCAATTCAGCACCAAGATTTTCCCTCAAGCAGACCTTCAGAGCCTAAAACTCCAGAAATCTAGCCTCAAATCCTTGCTTAGCCACAATACCGACTGCTTAGTTTTGGCATATTCCCAGGCGGATTTTGATAGTTTCTCTGGTGCTAAGGGCGCCAAGGCAAAAGCGGGATTTTTGCTAGAGCTAGATCTTTTGCTCGGAGGCTCAGTCAATCATGCCAATCTTGTTGGGGATTTAGATTCCAAGCAAGCTTCCGTATGCATGCTACGCGCAGAAAAATCTTGGTCCACTAATGGGGTTAAGGCAAAACGAGTATTACTCGTTGCTCTGGGTGATGTACATCTTGCTAGCGAACGGAGTTTGACTACTTATTCCAAAGTTGCTCGCGCAGCTTTGAAGGTCTTAAGTGGCGGATCCATTGAAAGTGCGCTTTGGTTTACACCAAGTTTTGCGCTTGCACACAAAGCTGACTTTATTGCCGAAGAGGTTCGCCTTACTGTTCAATACGCTGGCGACCAAGCTTATCGTTTTGGCGTGCGTCAGCCCGCTATGAAATTCAAAGTAAAAGATAAAGCAGACACATTTAAGCATCTCGTCTTTGCAGGTAACGATGCCTGCGCTAAAGAACTGAAGCCTGCGGTAGAGCAGGGCGTAGCTATGGTGGAGGGTATGAATCTGGCGAAGGATTTGGGTAACCTTCCTCCAAACATCTGTACACCAACTTACCTCGGTAAGGCCGCGCAGGGCTTAAGTAAAAAGACTGCTTTGAAAGTGGATGTACTTGGGCTCAAACAAATTGAGGCCTTGGGAATGGGCTCATTCTTATCCGTTGCCAAAGGATCTGCTACCCCGCCGCAATTTATTGTGATGAAACATCAAGGTGGCAAAGCAGGAGAGGCTCCGATTGTTTTGGTGGGCAAGGGCATCACTTTTGATACTGGTGGAATTTCATTAAAGCCAGGTGAAGCCATGGATGAAATGAAGTACGACATGTGTGGCGCAGCTTCAGTGATCGGTACGATGTACTCCGTTGCTTTAATGAAGTTAAAGAAGAACGTGATTGGCGTAGTTCCTACTTGTGAAAATATGCCATCAGGCCAAGCAACACGTCCTGGCGATATTGTGAAGAGTATGTCTGGGCAGACCATTGAGGTTCTCAACACCGATGCAGAAGGTCGCTTAATTCTGTGTGATGCGCTGACTTATGTAGAGCGCTTTAAGCCGGCGGCAGTGATTGACGTTGCCACCTTAACAGGCGCTTGCGTGATTGCTTTGGGTCATGTGCATAGCGGTTTGTTTTCTGACGACGAGAGCTTGGTAAGTGAGTTGACTAAAGCAGGTCATGCTTCTTTGGATACGGTATGGCGTTTGCCTTTGGATGCGGCTTACCATGAGCAGCTCAAATCTAATTTTGCAGATGTTGCCAACATTGGTGGTCGTCCAGCTGGCAGCGTGACAGCGGCTTGCTTCTTGTCTCGCTTCACCGAGAAATACAAATGGGCTCACTTAGACATTGCTGGTACTGCATGGAAGAGTGGCGCTGCCAAAGGCTCTACCGGTCGTCCTGTGCCCCTCTTGGTGAACTTCTTGCTCGAGCGCAAGTGAGCGCTTTAGATCTTGGATAAATATTGAATGGCTCGAATTGATTTTCATAGCAATGTGAGTGATAAGCTGGAATATGCTTGTCGCCTTACGCGTAAGATTTGGAGTGCTGCGCCTGAAGGTGAGCCAGTCCGCAATATTGTGATGGTGGGTGAGAAAGCAGATCTGAAAAAGTTGAACGAGCTTCTTTGGGCATTTAGCAGTACTGATTTCTTGCCGCATTGTTTTATTGAGGAAGAAGCTGCAGCTGAAACCCCAATAGTACTCACGGATGACTTTGCTTCCTTGGCCCTGAACGATATTCCCCATGCTGATGTCATGATTCATTTGGGAATGCGTATGCCTGCTGATGTGCCGGCCTTGGTTGCGCGCTTTCCCAGAATCGTTGAGGTAGTTACTGTGAATGAAACAGAGCGATTAGCAGGGCGCGAGCGTTTTAAAGCCTATCGAGAGTTGGGCCACGAGTTGCATAATTTCGACCAATCCAAAAGCTAACGATCCCAATACCCATGTTGATTCATCCACAGTTTGACCCTGCAGCAATTCGTATTGGATCTTTTGCAATTCATTGGTATGGCTTGATGTATTTAATGGCCTTCGTTCAATTTTTGCTTCTGGGTCGCTTACGCATTAAATCACCACGTTATCAATCCCTAGGTTGGACCTATAAAGATCTTGAGGATCTCCTGTTTGCCGGCGTTCTGGGCGTCGTGTTAGGCGGTCGTTTGGGCTACACCTTGTTTTATATGCCAGGCTTCTATCTAACTCACCCTTTGAGTATTTTTAAGATATGGGAAGGCGGCATGTCTTTTCATGGTGGTTTGTTAGGTGTGCTAGTTGCACTTTTCTGGTTTGCTAAAAAGCATAAGACCACTTTTTTTGTCGTAAGTGATTTGGTTGCTCCACTAGTTCCCTTTGGGTTGGCATTTGGTCGACTAGGGAACTTTATTAATGGCGAGTTATGGGGAAGACCTACTGATCTTCCATGGGCAATGATTTTTCCTTTAGTAGATTCTGTGCCACGCCATCCATCACAGATTTATCAACTGCTTGGTGAAGGTGTACTCCTGGGTATTGCGCTTTGGATTTATGCAGGCAAGCCAAGACGTGTTGGCCAGATATCTGGATTTTTCATGTTGGGTTACGGTATTTGCCGCTTCTTGGCTGAGTATGCGCGTGAGCCCGATTCCTTCTTGGGCCTTCTAGGCTTGGGTTTATCTATGGGTCAGTGGTTGTGTGTGCCAATGATATTGTTTGGCCTCTATCTCATGACTGCATTTAAATCCAAGAGTCAATAATTAGCTCATGCTGAATGAAGAGCTAACACTTCGAAAATTAGAAGTACTGTGCTCGTTTATTCGGACCGGCAGTCTTTCAAAAACAGCAGAAGAGTTGCGTTTAAGTTCAGTCAGTATTCACAAGGCATTGCATTCCCTGGAATCCGGAATAGGGTGCGCCCTATTTGTAAAAGATGGACGCCAGTTAAAAGCTTTGCCGGCAGCTATTTATTTGGCTGAAGCAAGTGCCGATTTATTGGCTGACGTAGATCGTGTTCTCAAAAAGACGAGAGCAAAAGCCGGTGTCGAAAGCGGGCAAATTCGCCTGGGGTCAATGTACTCTTTGACGGCCAATATTATTCCTAGAGTCATTATGGGTACCAAAATTCGTAGACCTGATTTGGATATTGATTTGTATCTGGGATCTAATGAGGACTTGATGAAAAGGCTCAGCGAGGGAAATGTAGATGCAGTAGTCATGGCGGTTCCTACAAGAGATCTTCCGGAGGGTGTTCAGGTAGTCCCTCTTTTTGAGGACCAGTTGTTTTTAGCTTCCTCAAAAAACAATAAGCCAGCCGAAGCTAATATTGATTTATCCGAGTACCAAAATGAGAAATTTTTAACCCTTCAAGATGGTTTTGCCACCACCTCAGGGTTTTATGAGGCTTTCCAGTTGGCTGGATTTGCCCCCAATGTAGTTATGAAGGTGGGTGATATCTTTTCTTTAATGAATATGGTCTCCGGGGACCTGGGAAGATCTTTATTGCCCGGTAGGGTGAAGGCATTAATGGGGGATGCGATTGAATTTACCCCGTTATTGCCAAAATATCAGGCAACCCAACATATTGCCCTAATGTACCTCCAGGCTAATGAATCAAACCCCAATATCCTCGCTCTAGCGGCTGAAACCCGCATGATGCATCGCAATAATTTCTAAACCTGGCTTAACGCGCTAGCTAATTCATTAACTTAAAGTTAATGAATATATACTTTCATTAATTGATTCAGGTATGGCTCAGCTATACATTAGTAATCAACCCGCCACCCTTTGGGTTGAATTCTTTGAGAGATACACATGCTTGAAAAGCTAGCAAAAGCCCGTTACTTTTCCCGCGTTACCGGCGCGGTTAATCGACTCATTTCCGAGCGCGGCGAATCGAATGCCGTCAGCATGGCTAATGATGTGATCCACAACTATCGCAAGCTCTCTAAAGATCAACACTCTAAATTTTTTAATTTTCTATTTGAAAAACTCAATCCTGATGCTGCTGCGGTCATGGCTGCTGCGCAAAATTTTTCAGCAGAAGCAAGTGCGCGTAATTACATTAAATTACAACGCGTGACTGAGCCTCCGAGGCAGGAATTGTTTCGTCGACTTAATCGTGCAACCAATGGAACTGCTGCGCTTGTAGGTATGCGTCGTGATCTGTTGCAATTACTTGAAAAGCAGCCGGAGTTAACAGCAGTTGATTTTGACTTGCGTCACCTCTTGTCTTCTTGGTTTAACCCAGGATTTTTAAAGATGCATCGGGTGGATTGGAAGTCACCTGCCGAGGTTCTGGAAAAACTGATTCAGCATGAGGCTGTGCACGCAATTGATGGTTGGGATGACCTGCGCCGCCGCTTGCAGCCTGATCGTAGGTGTTTTGCCTTCTTTCACCCGCAGCTTCCAAACGAGCCTTTGATTTTCGTTGAAGTAGCGCTTTTGCCAGAAATTCCCGCTGTGATTACGCCTTTGGTAGATAAGAAGGCAGAGACAGTTCATCAAACTTCACAATATAAAGTGGCTGCTTTTTATTCTATAAGTAACTGCGAGCCAGGCCTGCGCGGTGTTTCAATGGGTAATTTCTTGATTAAGCGCGTTGCCGAACAGTTACATGCAGAATTTCCTGGTCTCAAAACCTTTGTGACGCTTTCTCCAATTCCAGGCTTCATTGACTGGGTCGCAGCTGGTGCAGATATTGGCAGCGAAAAGACAGGTACCCAACTCAAGCCGGCAGTTCGCACAGCTCGTGAGCAATCCCTGGAGATCCTTGGACTTGCTAATCGCTCTTGGTCTGAGCGCTTAAGTGCTGGCTGGCATCCAGACAATGCTAATGAAAAAGAAAAGGCCGCTTTACTGTGCCTCGCAAGTATTTACTTGGGTTTAGGTTCTGCTGGCCGTAACGGTAACCCGGTTGCCAAGTTTCACTTGGGCAACGGCGCCAAGCTTCATCAGATTAACTGGGCTGGAGACCTTTCTCGCAAGGGTTTACGACAGTCCGCGGCACTTATGGTTAATTATTTATATGATCTTTCGGCTGTTGAGGAAAATCATGAGCGATTTACCCGGGGTGAAATTGATTATTCCCGTGCGGTTGGTCGTTTAATGCAGCCCTAAGTAAGAAATTTAGTGGAGGAGACGCTAAAGCAGAATTCACAGAGTATTCGCTTTAGAATGGAACATGAAGAAGCCGGCGGTCACAAAACTGGCAGTACCCACAGTTGTAAGTAGAAAAATAATAGTCATTTAGGAGATGAACATGACAGATTCAAAAGAAATTTCTCAATTGCGTCGCACATTGTTGCTGGGTGCGGCTGGAGCATCCCTTGCTGGTTACGATCTGAGCGCGTTTGCTCAATCAGGCGCCAAAAGTTTAAAGATTTCTCACCAATTTCCAAGTGGCACAGACTTCCGTGATCGCTTATGTAAGAAGTTCGGTGAAGAGGTCACTAAAAAAACAAACGGCGAATTGAAGTTCGACGTTTATCCGCAATCCTCATTAATGAAAACAAATGCTCAATTTAGCGCTCTCCGTAAAGGTGCCCTTGACTTTAGTTTCTACCCAATGCCTTATGCAGGTGGAGAAGTTGTTGAGGCTAACATTGGTCTAATGCCAGCGCTAGTTACTAGCTATGAACAAGGCGCTAAGTGGAAAAATGCTGAAGTTGGCAAGATCTTGAATAAGGTCATGGAGTCCAAGGGTATTGTGATTGTTAGTTGGGTGTGGCAGGCTGGTGGCGTTGCTACACGTTCTGGTCCTATCGTGGTTCCGGACGACGTTAAAGGCGTTAAGGTGAGGGGTGGCAGTCGTGAATTTGATGCCATGCTTAAGGCAGCAGGTGCATCCGTAATGACCTCAATTCCTTCAAATGAGATTTATCAGGCCGTGCAAACCGGCTCACTAGAGGCGGCCTACACATCATCGGCAAGCTTAATGTCATTCAAGCTTGCGGAGTTAACTAAAAACTTTACTTCCGCCAAAAATAAATCCTATTGGTATATGTTAGAGCCGCTCATGATGTCAAAAACGGTGTTTGATTCTTTAACACCAAAACAACGCGACGTCATTATGGCGGTCGGAGCGGATATGGAAAAATTTGGTACCGAACAGGCCAAATTGGATGATATTGATGCAGCGATTGCATTTGCTAAAGCCGGCAACAAGGTTTTTGAAATGGATACGTCGGTAGTTGATAAATGGAAGGCAGTAGCTAAAAATTCTGCTTGGAAAGAATTCTCCGAGCGTAATGAAACTTGTGCTGCAATGATGCGCTCGGCAGAGAAGATTTCATAAAATGATGTTGATTCTAGAGGCTGCCGACAGAGTGATGTCGGCAGTGAATAAATTCTTGGTGTTACTGGGCTCACTCGCCCTGATGGCCGCAGCTCTCATTCTGAGTTACAGCGTTATGTCTCGTGGTTTATTTCATACGGCGAACGACTGGCAAGATGAAGCTGCTCTATTTTGCTTGGTGGGCGTAACTTTTCTCTGCAGTTCATATGTGCAAGAGAGGCGTGGCCATATAGGAATTTCTGCAATTGAGGGCCTGTTGCCTCACCCGGTTAATAAAGTGCGCGGAATTGTTATTGATGTGATTTCCTGCCTATTTTTTGCCTTTTTTTCTACGAAAACTTGGGATTTGCTTCAGGAAGCATGGGTAGATGGTCAAGTAACTAACTCCACATGGGCTCCTCCCTTGTGGATTCCCTATTTAATGATGTTTGCTGGCATGGCATTGCTCACATTTCAACTATTTCTACAAATTTTCATCAGAAAAACGATCGCTACTGATGTTGTGAGTGGGGGTCACTAATATGTCTATTCTTACCATTGGTCTTTTATTTGCTTTTGTAACCCTGGTGATTATGTTTTCGGGGATTTCAATTGCTTTTGCTTTAGGTATTGTTGCAATTATTTTTATGTATTTCTTCATGCCTGCTTCATCATTGGATACGGTTGCGCAGAACGTGTATGAGGAAATGTCCAGCATTACTTTGATGTCCATACCATTGTTTATCTTGAAAGGTGCTGCTATTGGCCGTTCACGTGCGGGCAAGGATTTGTATGATGCTCTTCATGTATGGATGGGTAAGATACCTGGCGGCTTAGGAGTTGCGAACGTATTTGCTTGTGCGCTGTTTGCTGCTATGGCCGGATCTAGCCCTGCAACCTGCTCTGCAATTGGTAGCGCAGGAATTCCTGAGATGCGTAAGCGTGGCTACTCTCCAGGTTTTGCAGCAGGCATTATTGCTGCTGGTGGCACCTTGGGAATTTTATTGCCACCTTCAATCACCATGATTTTGTATTCTGTGGCAGCAGAGCAATCATTGGGGCGCTTATTCTTGGCGGCTATTGGCCCTGGCGTAATGTTGGTCATGTTCTTTTCCGTCTACACGGTCTATCGCTTCCGTAAAGAGTACACCAGCGCTTACGAAGCTTATGCCGTGACTAAGGTTTCTACGCCCATATTGGAGCGTCAAACCTACACCATTCAGCAAAAAATGAGCTCATTGCCTAGAGTGCTGCCTTTCTTAGTTTTATTGATCGGTGTAATGGTTGCCTTGTACGGAGGATATGCAACGCCTGCTGAAACAGCGGGCTTGGGCGCAGTCTTTGCATTTCTATTAATTGCAGTGATTTATAAGATGTGGCGTTTCAAGGACCTGTACCCATTGTTAGATGTCACGATCCGCGAATCCGCGATGTTGATGTTCATCATTGGCATGTCCCTCTTATTTGCAAATGTGATGAGTTACTTGCATTTAAGTCAGTCTGCTGCACAGGCAATTGTTGATCTAAATACTTCCAGATGGGTGCTATTGGGAGCCATTCTACTAATGGTGATCGTCCTAGGATTCTTCTTGCCACCTGTCTCGATTATTTTGATGACTTCGCCAATTTTCTTGCCACCTCTGCGTGCCGCTGGCTTTGATTTAATCTGGTTTGGCGTGGTGATGACTATTGTGATGGAAACGGGCTTAATTCATCCACCAGTTGGCTTGAATATTTTCGTTATTAAGAATATTGCCCCTGATATCACCTTGCGTGAAATCATCTACGGCGTGATGCCATTTGTATTCATCATGCTTTTTTCTGTTGTATTGCTTTGCGCATTCCCAGAAATCGCCACTGGATTATCTAATTGGGTAATGGGTGCGCCTCTAGTTTAAGAAATCAAGGAATATTTTCATGAATTTGTATTCAGTATTGGAAAAAGGTTTTCCAAAGGATAAAAAAGCGTGCGCTCTCGAGACACACGACGGTCTTTATTACTCTTGGGGTGACCTTGAGTCAGCAACCGCCAAGCTGGCTAATTTACTTGTTAGCTTGAAGCTTCCAAAAGGAGCTAGGGTTGCAGTGCAGGTTGAGAAGTCTCCTGAAGCACTTTTTCTTTATCTAGCAACGATTCGTGCGGGCTATGTGTATTTGCCGCTGAATACTGCTTATCAGTCAGCTGAAATCCAGTACTTCCTAGAGAATGCTGAGCCAGCAGTGGTTGTGTGCAGCAGCAAGAATCTCTCTTGGGTTTCTAAGGTAGCTTCCAAGGCTGGCACTAAACATGTATTCACGCTGGACGAGAATCGTATGGGTACTTTATTAGAGCGTGCAGGAAACCTGAGCGACAAATTCAAGACCGTTCCAGCGAAGGATAATGATCTTGCAGCGATTCTGTACACCTCCGGTACGACAGGACGCAGCAAGGGCGCAATGCTGACTCATAAGAACCTTGGCAGCAATGCACAAGTGCTGCAAAAGTTCTGGGGCTGGAAAAAAGGCGACGTATTGCTACATGCTTTACCTATCTTCCACGTTCATGGATTGTTTGTGGCGGCGCATGGCGCATTGATTAATGGCAGCAAAATGATTTGGTTGCCACGTTTAGATACGGCGCAATTGATTAAGCACATGCCACAGTCCACAGTGATGATGGGTGTACCTACATTCTATGTACGCCTATTGGCTGACAAAGGATTTACTAAAAAAGTAGCAAGCAATATGCGTCTATTTGTTTCCGGCTCAGCTCCTTTGCTGACAGAAACATTTAATACCTTCAAAGAAGTGATTGGCCAGCCGATTCTTGAGCGTTATGGCATGAGTGAGACGGTGATGTTGGTTTCTAATCCTTACAAAGGCAAGCGCGTAGGTGGTTCAGTTGGCCTACCATTGCCTGGCGTTAAGGTGCGTGTAGTGGATGAAGATAACAAGCCATGCAAAGTAAACGAGATTGGCAGTATTCAAGTGAAGGGCCCGAACATATTTGCAGGCTACTGGCGTATGCCTGAGAAGACTGCCGAAGAATTTACCAAAGACGGCTGGTTTAAAACTGGCGACGTCGGTCGTTGGGGTGGCGATGCCAATGGCGGTAAAGCTCCAAATGATTACTTGTGCATTGTTGGTCGCAGCAAGGATTTGATTATTTCTGGTGGCTACAACGTTTACCCGAAAGAGATCGAAAGTTTTATTGATGACATGACTGGCGTTGATGAAAGTGCTGTGATTGGTATTCCGCACCCTGATTTTGGTGAGGCAGTGATGGCAGTAGTGGTGCCTAAGGCCGGAGCAAAACTCAATGCAGAAGCCATGATTGCTACTTTGAAAACACAAATTGCAAACTTTAAGATTCCAAAGCGCGTAGAGATTGTTGCTGATTTACCTCGTAACGCTATGGGTAAGGTGCAAAAGAATATTTTGCGTCAGCAGTACACAGCGTAATTAGAAGCCGAATGCCTTGCGGCTTTCATTAAACATGAAGGCTGCAAGGAAAAAAAGCATGATGCCAAAAACTCGTTTGAGTTGAGCAATATCGAGTTTTCTGGCCATCTTTGCACCTAAAGGTGCAGTAAAAATACTGACCGTCACGATGCACGCAACCGCTGGTAAATATACAAAGCCCAAAGAGCCTGCTGGAAGATCGGGGTTGCCCCAGCTCCCATACATATAACCAATAGTGGCCGCTGCAGCAATTGGAAAGCCCAAGCCAGATGAAGTAGCCATTGCTGTATGCGGCTTGACGTTGCACCAAAGCATAAATGGCACAGTAATAAATGCCCCACCTGCGCCTACTAAGCTTGCAAGGGCTCCAGCAAAGGTGCCAAACGAAAATAATCCAAGCGTCCCAGGTAAGTCTCTGCCTGCCTTAGGCTTCTTATTGAGCAACATCTGGATTGAGGTGTAAACAATAAAGACGGCAAAGAAAAGTGAGAGCCAAGAAGTTTTGAGCGCTTCAAATAATTCGCTGCCACCAATCAGTCCGCCAAAAACCATTCCGGGACTTAAGGATGCAACCAGCCTCCAATCAATTGAGCTATGTTTGTGATGTGCCCAAATAGCAGAAGTTGTCGTAAATAAAATGGTGGCCATTCCGGTGGCAATTGCCATATGTACGATGACTTCTTGGTTAAATCCGAGATGATTAAAAACCAAGATCATGAAGGGGACCAGAATCATGCCGCCACCAATGCCTAGTAGTCCAGCCAAGTAGCCAGAGATGGCGCCGCACAACATCAACATCAAGATATCGTTTAGTAACATGAATTCCCCGCCTTAGCCGCTAGGCCGTCATCCTGAACCCTAAGGTTCAAGGTGGAACGGCTACTCTGCTTTGGGTGCATTAAGAGGTTCAGGGAGTAACCAAGTCTAAGTTGGCACTGTGAACTTGCAAAACGCTCACGCCCGCAATGTAAAGATCGTTCCTGATGCTTGCGCATCGGTTCAAGGAACTATTGGCCTTGGCGAACCAGGCAGGGAAAGGGTTTGCATCAAAGCATCTACTTGATCTTCAAGAGCGCGAATTTCACCTTGTAGGCGAGTAACTTCATCCGAGCTCACGTTGGAGGAGGTGCTTTGTTGCGATTGATTTTTTTGTAAAGTAATAAGATCGCCAGCAATTTTGAGTGCCGCCATCATGCTCGCTCTTTCAATGCTGCGGTTACCACCATTAATAGCCAGTTGAATTTGTTCGTCTACCAAGACACACGCTGCACGGAGTAATGGCTCATGCTCGGCACTGGTTGCCAGAGTAATTTTCTGGCCGGCAAGACTTACCTCAATGCGTTGCTGGCTCATTGTCATCCTCGGGGTTATTTGGTGGGATAGCTTCGCCTAGTAGATTGAGCTGGCGACCGTCGCTTTGTTCTGGCAGACGACTTAGGATATGTTGAATACGCTTTTGCGCATCTTCAATCTTGTTTTCGAGTTGCACTCGATTTTGGTTTAAGTTTTGAACGGCTTCAGCAATAACCTGAATTTTTCCAGCCACTCGATTGATGGATGCGCATAGCGCATCCATACCTAAGGCTAGGTCGCCAGTGGAAAGAGGGGAGGTCTCGCTCATACTGGCATTGTAGTCTGAAAAAAGAGCTTATTTCATGGCGTAACGCAGCCCTACAAATACGTTTGAGCCCGGGGTGTTGTAGCCATAACTAAGTTGGTAGGTCTTATTTAAAGCATTATTCCAGCGGGCAAAGACGCTCAGGTCTTTCTCTAAATCGTAATTAGCATAGAGATTGAAGATGGTGTAGCCGCCCATGCCAGTGTTTGCACCCTGAAAATCGTCCCTTCTTCCGGAAAAAGTAGCCCCAATTCCGGTAGTTAATTTGAGATAAAGATACTCGCCCGCCACATTGCCGTATTGCTTAGCCTGTTTTATCAAAGTGCTATTAGTGCTCTCGTTTACCGGGTTTTGTTGTGTGAAGGAGCCTTTTAAGCTGAGTGAAGACATTTGTACGGCGCCACTCAAAGTGCTGCCAGTAATTTTGGCGCTGGCTACGTTGGATGCACAGCCAAAAATACCTGTTCCCACTGGGCAAGTATCTGAATTGCTAACTTGAATTAAATTTGAGATGGAATTACTAAAGACCACAACATGCCCATCAAGACCTGGTTTTTCATAATGCAGTCCTGCTTCAGTGTTTTTACTTTTCTCAGGAAGGATGGCTGTATTTCCGTATCCTGGGTAGTAGAGGTCATTAAAGGTTGGTGCTCTAAATCCAGTTCCGTAGTTGATGTTCGCACGCCATTCTTTGGTGAAGAAATAACCATAAGCCGCGGCACCGGTAGTTTGTGGTCCATAACCTGTAATGCTGTCATTGCGGAGCGAGAAGTTAGCTAAGTGCGCCTCTCTTTTTAGTTGATAAGCAATAGCACCTGAATTGGTATTACGAGTTTGACTAAAGCCTAAAAAAGGATAGGGCGCTGTCAAGTTGTTGAAGTCACCGTTGTTGTAGTCCAGTTGATTGCTGGAAACTTTTTGGGTTTTTCTTTCCGCTAATACTTGCAAAACATCAGTGCCAATAGCGAAATCATTTTGCCAGGTGTAGGTATTTTGTCTTTGATTCAGGGTGCTGTCGTATGCTGGGTTATCTGGCGTGCCAGGAGCATGGTTTAGTGCGGTTCCTGTTTGTGCGGATGCTTGCAGGAGGCTGCGCCAGTTTTCCATCACTTGATTTTTAGAGTAGAGGGAATAGGTTCCCAATTGAGAAACTTGATTTTGAGTTTGTTGATATAAAAACTCTTGTGGGTCAAACCCAGGTAGTTGGTTATTTAGACGACTATTTAAAAACTGTAATCCAAACTCTTGTCCCTTACTCCACTCCTGGGATAGTCTGCCAGTAATACTGTCTTGAACGTAGCCCGTTCTGCCTGATGCGCTAAGCCCATCCTTATTGTTCGGTGCGATAGTGTTGAAACCCATGGAGAGCGTTTGGCTTGCGGCAAGCGAGTAGCGAATTTTTTGATCGCCTTGCGTAGAGCCATTAATGCTGGCTTCACTGATGCTCGTGCCGTAACTGCCGTATCCAAAAGAGGCGCCCACCTTAGCAGGGCCATCGCTTTTTTTGGTAAAGATTTGCACTACGCCACCGATGGCATCAGAGCCATAAAGACTACTTTGAGGGCCAAATACAATTTCAATATGATCAATGATGGTCAGCGGGATAACTGACCAGTTGGTGCCGCCATTAATTGCATCATCAATACGCACGCCATCGATTAATACCAGAGTCTGGTTATTGGTAGTGCCTCTCAAGAAAACGCTGGCATTAGATCCGCCCGTTCCGTAACTAGAAATGGTCACCCCCTTTTGTCGTTGCAGTAATTCAACCAAGCTCGTCTGTCCGGCTTGCTCAATTTCTTCAGGGCCAATGTAAACGTTATCGGCCAATACATCGCTCGCTTTGGTTGGCGTACGCGTTGCGGTGACGATGATAGGGTTAAGTGGACTAGCAGCGCTTGCTAAAACTATTGGTGAGTTGTTTTGTGCGAAGGCATTAATGCTGATGAGGGCACCCAAAAGAAGTGCCGCTTTTTTGTTGTTGAACTGCTGCTTCATGATTCACTTTCTGTTATCGATTGCCTAGCTAACTTCCCCGTTAGCTGGGTCGAACAGAATTTCCCGTGCAGGAGTTCAGGCGTCAATTGGGCGCAGTATCGAGAGACTTAGCGCTTTCTTGGCGCGCGAAGATCCCCGTCCGCAAAATTCCACCTATCTTGGCCGGTATCCGGGCTAGTAAATATCAGAATCTGGCCTTCCCATGCGATTGACGCGCACAGTGGCTTTGTCAGATTCCTGACGCCCCAAATAAAGCAAAAAGGGCGCATTTACCTACCGTTGCGGGGGCAGCACACATTTAGTGTTTCCCGTTTAACTTTATTGCACTGCAATAAAGCACCACGACCTCATCATTCTAGCGGATTTGAAGTGCGCCAAGAGGGGGTTCAAGGCTTTGGGAGGTAAAAAAGCCTACAATAGAGGGTCTTGGAGCAAGGATTCATGACCGTATTAGATAAGCATCCCGAAAAAAACTTGATTCGCTTACAGTTGAGTCAAAACTCGGTCTTAAAAAGCTTGGATCCCTCAGCAATGGCTGATTTAGAGCGCCATTTAGAAATTGCGGACCTCAAAAAATCAGAAATTTTGCTGCATCAAGGTGATCACCAGATGGAGCAGTACTTCGTTTTGGATGGCATTCTGAAGCGGATTGTTTCAAGCGCTGATGCCAAAGAGATGATTTTGCGTTTTGCCATCGAAAAAGATATTGAAACGAGCTATGCCGCATGGCGCTTAAAAACCGCTGCCCCCTACAGTATTGCGTGTGTCACTAAGGCGCGTGTGGCCCGGATGCCCATGAAGAAGTGGGCTGAATTTCTTGAGGAGCACAAACCTCTCAAAGAGAGCTTTGAGTTCGAGGTAATGCGCCTGATGAGTGAAATCATGGCCCACACCATTACCTTGCATATGCTCGATGCCCCAGGCCGGGTAGAGCGTTTCTTGCGTAAATATGAGGATTTGTTCGAGCTTCTACCAAAGAAGGAGCTGGCAGCCTATCTCAATCTCTCTCCTGAGACCCTAAGTCGCCTTAAAACGAAGCATAAAGAGCTCTTTGTTTAAGGGGCAAAACCGCCCGTAATTACAGGATTTAGGGGGGAAATTGACCGAAGTCAATGATGAACCTCTCCCCCAAGCCTAATATTCATCTCAGCCTAAGCGGGACACAAAACCCGTTATGCGATTTATAACTACATTGGAGACGTTAGCGAAAGCTAAATTGCATTGGCTCTAGAAGAGCAAACCCGCAATTTCTATATAAATTTCTATGACAACTGATAATCAAAACACACAATTAACCGATGGCTTTCACCTCGTCATTGACGCCCTGAAAGCAAACGATCTCGATACTATTTTCGGCCTCGTTGGTATTCCAATTACTGACTTATGCCGTTTAGCGCAAGCAGAAGGTTTGCGTTTTATCGGCTTCCGCCACGAACAACACGCAGGTAATGCTGCCGCTATTGCTGGTTACATGACGCAAAAGCCAGGTATCTGTATGACTGTTTCTGCTCCTGGTTTCTTGAACGGTTTGACAGCTTTAGCTAACGCCACTGTGAACTGCTTCCCAATGATTTTGATCTCTGGTTCAAGCGAACGTGAAATCGTTGACTTGCAACAGGGTGACTACGAAGAGATGGATCAGCTCAATGCTGCTAAGCCATACTGCAAAGCTGCATATCGTATTAATCATATTGAAGATATCGGCATCGGTTTTGCTCGCGCAATCCGCGCTGCCGTTTCTGGTCGTCCAGGTGGCGTGTATTTAGACTTGCCAGCTCAGTTGCTTGCTCAAACGATGCCTGCTGATGAAGCTAAGAAATCCATTTTCAAAGTAATCGATCCAGTTCCACGTCAAATCCCAGCGGCTGATGCAGTTGCTCGTGCATTAGATGTGTTGAAGGGCGCTAAGCGTCCATTGATTCTCTTGGGCAAGGGCGCTGCTTATGCTCAAGCCGATAAAGAGATTCGTGACTTAGTTGAAAAATCAGGTATCCCTTACTTGCCGATGTCGATGGCTAAAGGTTTGTTGCCAGACAATCACCCACAATCTGCTTCTGCAGCGCGTTCATTTGTATTGGCTGAAGCTGATGCAGTGTTATTGGTTGGTGCACGTTTGAACTGGTTGCTGGCACACGGTAAAGGTAAAACTTGGGGCAAAGAGCCTAAGAAATTTATCCAAATTGATATTCAAGCAAACGAAGTGGATAGCAACGTTCAAATTGCTGCTCCATTGATTGGTGATATCGGTTCATGCGTTGGTGAACTCTTGAAGGGCATCTCTGCTGTTCCTAAGCCAAGTGCTGAGTGGATTGCTGCGATCACTGAGAAGAAGGATAAGAACTTAGCCAAGATGTCAGAGACATTGGCTAAAGAAGCAAATCCAATGAACTTCCATGGCGCATTACGTGTGATTCGTGATGTGATCAAGAAGAACCCAGATGTGAACTTGGTAAACGAAGGTGCAAATACACTCGACTATTGCCGTGCAATCGTTGATATGTACAAGCCACGTAAGCGTTTTGACTCTGGTACTTGGGGCATTATGGGTATCGGTATGGGTTATGCAATTGGCGCGGCCGTTACTAGCGGCTTGCCAACAGTTGCAGTTGAAGGCGATAGCGCATTTGGCTTTAGCGGTATGGAATTGGAAACAGTTTGCCGTTACAACTTGCCAATCACGACTGTTGTATTCAACAACAACGGCGTATACCGCGGTACTGACGTTAACCCAACAGGCGGCGCTGATGTTGCACCAACTGTGTTCGTTAAAGATGCTCGTTACGACAAAATGATTGAAGCATTTGGTGGTGTTGGTTACTACGTAACTACCCCAGCAGAATTAGAAGCAGCGTTAACAGAAGCGATTGCTGCCGGTAAACCAGCCCTCATCAATGCTGTTATTGATGAAACTGCAGGTACTGAGAGTGGACGTTTAACGAACTTAAACCCATCCACAGCAGCTGCTAAGAAATAAGATATTAAAAACGGTAATAAAAAGTTAATATTTTTGAGCTAAATTTGAAGTAAACAAGAAAGACTTAAGGAGAAACACACATGACTAAACCATTAGACGGTATTCGCATTATTGACTTCACACACGTACAGGCAGGCCCTGCATGTACTCAGTTGTTGGCTTGGTACGGCGCTGACGTAATCAAGGTTGAGCGTCCAGGTTCTGGCGACGTAACTCGTAGCCAATTGCGCGACATTCCAGGTGCAGATGCTTTGTACTTCACAATGTTGAACGGTAACAAGCGTTCATTGACTTTGGATACTAAGACTCAAGAAGGTAAAGAAGTTTTAGAGAAGATGATCAAAACTTCTGACGTCATGGTTGAGAACTTTGGCCCAGGCGCTTTGGATCGTATGGGATTCTCTTGGAAGCGTATCCAAGAATTGAACCCAAAAATGATCATGGCTTCTGTTAAAGGCTTTAGTGATGGCCACTCATACGAAGACTTAAAAGTGTATGAGAACGTTGCTCAGTGCGCTGGCGGTGCTGCTTCTACAACTGGCTTCTGGGATGGTCCTCCTACAGTTTCTGCTGCTGCTTTGGGTGACTCAAATACTGGTATGCACTTGGCAATCGGTATCTTGACAGCTTTGATGCAACGTCAAAAAACTGGCAAAGGTCAAAAAGTTTCTTGCTCAATGCAAGACGCTGTATTGAACTTGTGCCGCGTGAAGTTGCGCGACCAACAACGTTTGGACAAAATTGGTTACTTGGAAGAGTACCCACAGTACCCACACGGTTCATTTACTGACGTAGTTCCACGTGGCGGTAACGCTGGTGGTGGCGGTCAGCCAGGTTGGGTGTTGAAGTGTAAGGGTTGGGAAACAGATCCAAACGCATACATCTACTTCACTATTCAAGGTCACGCTTGGGAGCCAATTACTCGTGCGATTGGTAAGCCAGAGTGGGCAACTGATCCAGCGTACATGACTGCTGAAGCGCGTCAAGACAAGATTTTTGACATCTTCGCAACTATTGAAGACTGGCTCAAAGATAAGACTAAATACGAAGCTGTAGACATTCTCCGCAAGTTTGATATTCCATGTGCCCCAGTTCTCTCCATGAAAGAATTGGCTAACTCACCTGACTTGCGTAAGAGCGGTTCTATTGTTGAAGTGGACCACAAAGTACGTGGTAAGTATTTGACTATCGGTAGCCCAATCAAGTTCTCTGATTTGGAAATCGAAGTTGGTCCATCACCAGTATTGGGTGAGCACACTGACGAAGTATTGGCTGACCTTGGCTATAGCGCTGATGACATCGCTAAGTTGCACACAGCTAAAGCAGTTTAATAACAAGTAACATTGGCATTAATTTGAAGGCGCTCCTAGTGAGCGCCTTTTTTATTTCTTAAAAACTCTATAGACTGATCACATGAACACCAATATTGATTTACACCAGTTAGTAGAGTGCGTAGGCGATGCGATTGTGGTTGCCGATGCTGATGAAAAGATCGTGCTGTGGAATCCTGCGGCCACACGTATCTTTGGATACTCAGAGCAAGAAGCCCTTGGAAATACTTTAGATCTCATTGTTCCTGAGCGTCAGCGCCAGAAACACAATGAGGGATACAACCATTCAATGGAGACGGGCACGACCCGTTATGGCGCATCCTTATTGAAAGTGCCAGCCAAGCACAAGGATGGCAGCACTATATCGATTGCATTCACTGTAGGCATGCTGTTTGACGCCTCGGGGAAGGCTAGCGGGGTGGCTGCCATTATTCGGGATGAAAGCGAGCGTTTTGCCGAAGAAAGGGCCCTTAAAAAGCGACTTTCTGAGCTTGAAAATCCCCAGGCTTAGTCGCATATAGACCCTAACAAGAGTAAATGCAGGTTTAGACGGAATATATGCCCAAAAAGCGGGCACGCCTCAATTTCCCCTATATCCCACTGGTAAAATCGCCTTAATTCAAAATTTCATTCTTATTGGGACTTAAATCATGGCAAAAGCACTAGAAGGGGTCAAAATTCTCGACTTTACGCACGTTCAATCAGGTCCGACCTGCACTCAGTTGCTGGCTTGGTTTGGTGCAGATGTTATCAAAGTAGAAAAATCCGGTGAAGGCGATGCAACGCGTGGCCAATTGCGCGACATCCCCGATGCGGATAGTTTGTATTTCACGATGTTGAACCATAACAAGCGTTCCATTACCGTGAATACCAAAACCCAAAAGGGTAAAGAAATTCTAGAGCGCCTCATTAAAGAGTGCGACGTATTGGTTGAGAACTTTGCACCCGGCGCACTTGATCGCATGGGATTTTCTTGGGAGCGCATTCAAGAACTCAATCCAATGATGATCATGGCTTCTGTCAAAGGCTTTGGTCCTGGTCCATATGAAGATTGCAAGGTGTATGAGAACGTAGCGCAGTGCGCTGGTGGTTCTGCATCTACTACTGGTTTTGATGACGGCCCTCCAATGGTGACTGGTGCACAAATTGGTGACAGCGGAACCGGTTTGCATTTAGCACTTGGTATTGTTACAGCTCTATACCAACGCACGCACTCTGGCCGTGGTCAGAAAGTATTGGCAGCAATGCAAGATGCAGTGTTGAACCTGTGCCGCGTGAAGTTGCGCGATCAACAGCGTTTAGAGCGCGTTGGTCTGATGCAAGAGTACCCACAATTCCCGAACGGTGAGTTCGGTGACGCTGTACCCCGTGCTGGTAATGCTTCTGGCGGTGGTCAGCCTGGTTGGATTGTGAAGTGTAAGGGCTGGGAAACTGATCCAAATGCTTACATGTATGTGATCGTACAAGCGCCAGTTTGGGAAGCAATTTGCAAAGTAATCGGCCGTGAAGATTGGATTACCGATGTGCGTTTCGCATCGCCAATGGCACGCTTGCCACACCTTATGGAAATCTTCGGTGAGATCGAAAAGTGGACCATGACCATGACGAAGTTTGAAGTCATGGACGTATTGAATAAATATGACATTCCATGCGGTCCAATTCTGTCCATGAAAGAAATTGCTGAAGAGCCTGCATTGCGCGCGACTGGGACAGTTGTTGAGGTTGATCATCCAATTCGTGGCAAGTACCTCACTGTTGGTAACCCAATCAAGATGTCTGATAGCCCAACCGATGTGACTCGTTCACCTTTGCTTGGTGAGCATACTGATGAGATTCTTAGTGAGTTAGGTTACTCAACTGATGAATTGATCGCATTACGTCACGAGAAGGTGATCTAAGATGCGGGTTGCTTTAATTGGGAGTGCGGATTTTGGTAAGGCGGCGCTAGAAGCCTTTTTAGATCGCGGCGATGAAGTGGTTGCCGTTTTCTGCCCACCCGACAATCCTAAATCAAGCAAACCCGAAGTCTTAAAAGAAGCGGCGTTAGCAAGGGGCTTAACCCCCTTGCAGTTTTCTTCCTTGAAGGGCCCAGAAGCTGCTCAAGCCATGATTGATGCCAACGCAGACATCTGTGTAATGGCTTATGTGCTTCAGTTTGTGCCGCAAGAGCTTTGTAAGATTCCGAAGCACGGCACGATTCAGTACCACCCATCCTTGCTGCCTAAATACCGTGGTCCGAGCGCCATCAATTGGGCAATTGCATTGGGTGAAGAGAAGACTGGTTTAACCATCTTCCGTCCATCCGATGGCTTAGATGAAGGCGAAGTGATTTTGCAAAAAGAAGTAGCCATTGGGCCTAATGACACATTAGGCAAGATCTACTTTGATCATTTATTCCCGATCGGTGTACAAGCTCTCCTAGAGACTGCTGATCTTGTAGTTGTAGGTAAGCATCAAGAAGTTGTTCAAGATGAATCGCAAGCGAACTACGAAGGTTGGTTTGATGCGAATGCTGCACAGATTCATTGGGCGACACACATCAGTCAAATCTACAATCTCATTCGTGCATGTAATCCAGCGCCTGGTGCATGGACTAAGTTTGGCGAACAAAAAGTACAGATCTACGATTGCCATAAACATGTGGCTGCAACGTTTGGTGCTGTCAAAGGCAAGCCAGGTGAAGTGACCCAAATCACGCTAGATTCATTCTTCGTCACCTGCCATGGTGGACAGATTGAGGTCCTGAAGGCTAAAGGCGCTGCGGGTAAAGTGACTGGTGCTGAATTGGCTAAAGAGCTGAATCTAGAAGTAGGGCGGTTCTTTATTCTTTAGATCGGTTGGCAAACAACCCAATGACGGCATGAATTGTGATGTTCTGCAATTCCTGCCAAAGAATCATCATTTGCAAACAGCCTTTCTGCCAATACCTTTTGATGAAATACTTTTCATTGTGCCGCTTCTGATCTTGGTGCATTATTGGTCAGATTTACGGAATGTTTTTAAGCTTAATTGCCCCGATTTTTACTACAAGGATTTTGTCTATGAAACGCCGATTTTTGCTATTACTGATTTGTGCCCTAAGCCTAGGAATGGTTGCCTGCTCTAAGGGGACGAATTCAAGTGAAATTAAGGTAGCCGTATCGCCTGCGTCACCACCAATGCTATTTGATCAAAATGGTCAGATTGTTGGCGTCGATATGGATATTTTCCAGGGCTATTGCAAATCCCGTGGCTGCACTTTAAAAGTAACTCCTTATGATTGGCAGGGAATGCTTGGTGCTGTTTCAAGCGGTCAAGCCGATGTTGCCTTTTCTGGCATCTCAATCACGGATAAGCGCAAAGAGGCGATGGATTTTTCTCAGCCTTATTACGATAACTCTTGGCATCTCGTAAGTCTTAAAAGTAAGAACATTAAGATTACGGACTTAAATCAACTCAAGAAGTATTCGATTGGCTACCCACGCGGCATGGCTTACGATGACTTGATCAGAAATGAGCTGGAGCCTAAGGGCTACTACTCTTTAAGCAAGGTAAAGCTTTATCCCTCATATGCTGAGGTGGTAACTGATCTGCAGAATGGCAATATTGATTTGGCATTTATTGAAGAGCCTGTGCTCTTAAATTATGAAAACAAACTGAAGCTACCATTGGAAAGTGCTTATGTATTCAAGGGTTACGATAAGTTGGGATTTGCCTTTGCCAAAGGATCCAAGTTGCGTGATGACTTTGATAAGTATTTAACAGAGCTAGGACCGGAAAAAATTCAAGCGATCTTAGATAAGTGGATGAAGTAATCCTCTAACAAAAGGTTGTCATGAGTCTTTTAGATATTCTGCTGGAGCTCTGTAAGGGTGTTATCTACACCGTTATCGTGACACTGGTTTGCAGTATGACCGGCCTTGTTGTCAGTCTACTGCTTTCTAGTCTTCATCGACTCTCCATCAGAAGTGTTTCATTTCTTATTGATATCTACACCTACGTCTTTAGGGGAGTGCCGGTACTTGTTCTCCTATTCATGGTGTACTTTGGCCTTCCCGGAATTGGTATTAAACCTCCGCCTTTAATGGCCATGGCCCTTAGCCTGGGTTTGGTGGCCGGCGCCTACTTAACAGAAGTTTTTCGTGGGGCATTTAATTCTGTTGATCCAGCCGAAATTGTTGCTGCACAGGCAATGGGCATGAGTCGCATCCAGGTGCTTCGTTATATTGAAATTCCTCAGATGCTCCGCTTTTCCATTCCCGGCATGGTGAATGAATTTACCTCCGTTCTGAAATATTCTCCCTTTGCCTACACCGTTGGTATTCCAGAGATCACCAAGGAAGCCATGACATTGACAGCCAATACCCTAAAGGGAATTGATGTTTATCTGATGGTTGGAGTGCTGTACTTTGTCATCTATCGGATTTTGTTGATCGGTGTCCAATTAATTCAAAAACATTATGAAATTCCAGGCATGAAAGAAGCAGCAGTATGACCGTTATTACCATCCGAGACCTCACCAAGGAATTTGAGGGTCATTTAGTTCTCTCTGGGATTAACCTAGACTTGCAGCAAGGTGAGGTGAAGGTCCTGATGGGCTCTTCTGGAAGCGGAAAATCAACCCTCTTGAGGTGCTTAAATCGCTTAGTAGAGCCTACCTCCGGATCAATTCAGTTCAAGGGTAATGAGATCTTGGGCCCCAATGTAGATGTGCGGCAATTACGCAAGCAAATTGGCTTTGTGTTTCAGCAATTTGCTTTGTATAGCCATCTCACTGCCTTAGAAAATGTCACATTAGCATTGCGTAAATTAGAGGGTATGGGGCTTAAAGAAGCCAATGAGAAGGCTTTACATGAGTTGTCTCGATTTGAGATGACGTCCCATCAAAGTAAGTACCCATCTCAATTATCCGGTGGACAGAAGCAGCGCGTTGCTATTGCACGAGCTTTAGCGATGGACCCAGCCGTATTGCTGTTGGATGAGCCAACCTCAGCACTGGATCCCATCATGTCTCGTGATGTGGGAGATCTCATAAATCGCCTGCACCATAATGGAATCACCATGATTTGTGTAACTCATGACTTGGATTTGGCAAGCGCCATTTCAGATCGGGTGCTATTTTTGGACAAGGGTGTCATTCGTGCAGACGAGCGCATTGATGTTCTTGCCAACAATCATTCTGATCCAGAGCTGCAAGCTTTTTTTGGTAAGAGAGGGTAGTCATGGCGGGATCTTGGAGCGGTTTTGAGCGTGATCTTCTTGAGCAGATGCCGCTCATATTGGCTGGACTTTCCAATACTCTCCAATTAGCAGTTGTAATTAGCATTACAGGATTTTTATTGGGTGTTGTTGTCTTTTATCTGACGCTCAGTAAGAATGTCTTGATCCGCAATGCCATTAATGGCTACATTTCCTTTTTTATCGGCATGCCTTTGATCGTGCTTTTGTTCTTAATGTATTACGGACTCCCTCAATGGGGGGTCCGACTCAATCCATTTACAGTGGCAGTGATTGGATTTACCTTAAATGTGGCTGCATACAATGCAGCATATCTAAAGACAGCGTTTAATGGCCTGGATAAGACTCAGTTAGAGGCTGCTAGGGCGCAAGGCTTTAAGTCGTCACAGGTATTTCGCTTGATAACTCTGCCGCAGGTATTGCATACTTCAGTGCCAGCACTAACCAACCAAGTAATAGGAAACCTCAAAGACAGTTCAATTACGTTTTTGATTCAGTACACCGAGTTCTTTGCCCGTATGCAAGAGCTGGCTTCCACTAATTTTCAGTTCTTCAAAGCCTACTTGCTCACCGCTTTAGCATATTTACTCTTGGTTTCCGTGATTGTCTTGATTGCTAGAAGGATTGAGCGGCGGGTGCTAATACCGATTAATTGAACTCAGCTAAATTCAGCTAAAGAAAGCTAAATTAGTTTTCACCAGAACTTGGACTTGTATGGAAAGCAATCATAAATTAGAGCGTGGTTTAGGTCAGCGACAAATCGAAATGATCGCCATCGGCGGCTGTATTGGCACCGGCTTATTCATGGGCTCTGGAAAGACCATATCGATTGCTGGCCCCAGCATCATTTTGATTTATGCCGTCATTGGCTGCATCTTATATTTTGTGATGCGAGCTATGGGAGAGTTGCTCCTATCTAACCTCAATTACAAATCCTTTGTTGATTTTTCAGAAGACTTACTGGGACCGTCAGCAGGATTTTTTATGGGCTGGACGTATTGGTTTGCTTGGATCGTAGCTGCGATTGCTGAGATTATTGCGATTACTGGCTATATTGCTTTCTGGTGGCCTAACTTGCCCCCTTGGATATCCGCTCTTTCTATTGTGCTTTTATTGCTCGCATTAAATATTCTTAGTGTTAAAGCATTTGGGGAGCTAGAGTTTTGGTTAGCCATTATTAAAGTGATCGCCATTATTAGTCTGATTGCTCTCGGGATTTACTTATGTATTACTGGCTTTGTTTCTCCGAGTGGGGTTACCGCCCACATTAGTAACCTATGGTCCTACGGAGGACTGTTTCCTAATGGGGTCTCGGGCTTGCTGGGAGGTCTTCAGACTGCCATCTTCGCATTTGCTGGCATGGAAATCATTGGCACCATGATGGCAGAAACAAAGGATCCAGAGCGGATGCTGCCCGATGCAATTCATAAAATACCTTTCCGCATCATGATTTTCTATATTGGCACGGTCATGGTTTTAATGATGGTGACTCCTTGGGTGGATATCTCTCCTAACGAAAGTCCTTTTGTCGGAATGTTTTCGCTGGTGGGTATGGTGAGTGCTGCATCCTTGATTAACGGCGTGGTGATTAGTTCGGCAACGTCTTCGAGCAATAGCGGCATATACGCTACATCACGCATGGTGTATGGCCTAGCAAAGAATCATCATGCACCATCCATCTTTGGAAAGTTGTCTTCTCATAAAATTCCAACTGGTGGCATCTTTTTTGGAACAGGTCTTGTGCTATCGGCATCCCTCATACTGACAACTACACAGTCCATGATGAGTGCATTTGAATTGGTTGGTAGCGTAACGGCCATCCTCTTTATTTACATATGGTCGATGATTTTGTTGGCCTACCTTGCTTATCGCAAGCGTCTACCCCAGGCTCATGATGAGTCGAAGTTTAAGACTCCTCTGGGTAAAACGATGATTTATGTAGCATTTGTATTTTTTGCTATCGTGATCTACGCTCTAGGCCTAAATGAGAACACACGCATTGCGCTGTACTTCTTGCCATTATGGTTTGTGGTGCTTGGATTTTTCTACTGGTTTAAAACTCGTAGAAGTGTGAATCAGAAAGCATTGATTGCAGCCTTTAAGAAAAAAGTCATAGAGCAAAATGTTGCTGCAAAAATATATAGGGCTCGATAGGAATATATGCAAACAGTGAATTCTCTCGTAGAAGATCTCAGCCTTCTCCCGCATCCAGAGGGTGGCTTTTATCGAGAGATGTATCGATCGCCAACTATTGTTAGTGCTGACGGCTCAGGACAAAAGAGCGCTTACACCAGTATTTACTACCTCCTTGCGAGTGAAGATTTTTCATCATGGCATCGAATCAAATCAGATGAGACTTGGTACTTTCATAGTGGCTGCGATGTCATCATCTACTTCTTTGATATGAATAAAGAGCTGCAAACCATTCAATTGGGGTTGGATTCGAAATGCTTGCAAGCCACTATTTCAGCCAATACTTGGTTTGCTGCCAAACCCATGCATCAAAACTCGTTTTGCTTAGTGAGCTGTGCTGTAGCGCCCGGTTTCGAGTTTGTAGATTTTGAAATTGGTCAGCGGGAGATCTTGTTAAGAGAGCTTGGCCACTCTGCAGATAACATCAAGGCTATTGAGACCCTTACAAGGGCTTGATCAATATCTCGACCGACCCCAAGACTTAGATTTCGAGGTTATTAGCTGAGATTTTTTACTCACTATGGTAGATGAGTTAGTAGGATTTTCTGAGGGCCCTCTAAAATATAGGCAATAAAAAAGCCCCGCAGAGCGAGGCTTTTGTCGAACAATTTCTTGATGGGCTTATGGGAAAACGGCGAGATAAGGAGTTGTCGGAGCCGGATCTGCGTATACACCCAAAACATTCTTTTCAAATACAGTATTCGCCGAGGTAATCGCTGCGCCTGGGAAGGCAAAGTTAGTCCAAGTTGGTGTACCAAAACCTCCTGAGGAGTTGCGACCTACTTGAACTAGCGCAGCACCGGTTGGATATGTTGAAGAGGTTTGAGCCCAGTCAATTGAAAGATAGTATCCACCTGCATTGTCTGTAGTGATGCCTTCGACGTGTGAAACTTTAGAGGTGGTCGAATCGTTGTTGTAGAAGAGAGGTGCAAAATTTACAAATCCACCTATTGGATCCCAGTCAACGATATAGCCAGTTGATAATCCATTATCTCCAATTACTTTGCTATATCCACCAACGATCGTGTAATTATTGAGGTTTGAGTTGTACCATATACCATACGCAGTAATGCTTGCTGCTCCGCCGCTCACTATGCTCAATGGAATATCAAAATAGGTATAGGTGTTCGGATTGGTAGGTGCGCTGCCAATAGCCATAATAAATGCATGGCTTGCGGAATCTAAGGAGGTGTTGAAGTTTCCTACAACATAGCCATTCATATTGCTATGAGCGATAGTGCTACTTACCGTTCCAACAGTGAGGCTATCTGGCGAGATTTTGGTGTAAGTCCCGGAGCCATCAATGCTGCCTAGATACAGTAGTCCGTATGCTGTACTTACGCCGGTAAGGTTGTAGTTGCCAACAACCACAATTGATCCAGAGCTTGCACCATTATTGGGTCCGTAAAAGTTTAAGCCTGATGATGTATCGGTCCCAACCTTTTTAATAATGGTCTTGGCTGGACCAATCTTGTTCCAGCTGCTCACATTGGGTATTAATAGAGGGCCGCGGTAGAGTAGACCGTAATTGGTTGTGGGTGTGGTAGTGGTGTCCATGTTGATGCCTGTAAGAAAGACATCTGTAGAGTTGCTAACACCTCTTACGCCAGTAATCTCAGTCGATCCCGCTGGCATGTAGGGTTCAGTAAAGTACTGAATGGCCGGGGATGAAGAGCCTCCGCCACCGCATGCAACAAGAGCCCCTGAGGTTCCCATGGCGCCAATTCCTTTGAGTGCAAGACGGCGATTGAAGTTGATGGTATTCATTTTTACCTTATAAAATTTATTGAAAGGGAGATATTGACTATCGCCCTATTGGAGTTAGAAAGCCTAGAGATTAAATCTCTAGGTTATCAATCAAGCGTGTTTTGCCAAGCTTAGCTGCCGTCAAAATAACGAGCGGCTCGCCAGCTTGTAATTGTTCGTTGCTTGCAGGTGCTAAATCACTCTGCTGACGAATAGCGATGTAATCCGGTTGCCAACCGCGTTTAGCTAAAGAGGCAACTGCAGCCTTTTCAATCTCGGAAATAGACTGGCTGTTGCGATCCTTCAGTTGGATGACGCGTTCCCGAACTTCTTTGAGTGCCTTCATTAACTCTGGTGCTTCAGCACGTTCCTCAACTGAGAGGTAGCCGTTGCGAGAGGAGAGGGCAAGGCCATCTTCCGCGCGAATGGTTTCACCGGGAATTATTTCCACCGGCAAAGCAAACTGCTTAGCCATCTGACGAATAATCATCAGCTGTTGGTAATCCTTTTTGCCAAACACGGCAACCTTAGGCTGCACGCAAGAAAAGAGCTTCAATACAACAGTGCAGACGCCTTTGAAGAAGCCTGGACGGAACTCACCCTCAAGGATGTCGCCCAACTGCTGTGGTGGATCAACTCGATATTCTTGTGGCTGTGGATAGAGGTCTCGCTCGGTAGGCGCAAACAAGATGTACACACCTTCTTTTTCTAGCTTGTCGATATCCGCCTGCATGGTGCGTGGGTAGCTATCAAAGTCTTCGTTAGGACCAAACTGCAAACGATTTACAAAGATGCTCGCTACTACAGGGTCACCATGCTGTCTTGCTAGACGCATCAATGAAAGATGGCCTTCATGGAGGTTACCCATGGTCGGTACAAATGAAGCGCGGTTTTGACCTCTTAAATGGTCACGTAATTCTTGTATGTCGCTAATGATTTTCATGCAACGGGTGTGTAGGCAAGGCGCACATAAATCGGCGCATAGGGCTCAGCTTGGGTAATTTCTACTAAAGCTTCGCGTGAGAGCTCAAGCATCGCAATGAAGTTCACGATAACAACCGGTATGCCTTTGCCGGAATTGATGGCATCTTCAAATAACTCGCTGAACTCAACAAACTTAGTGCTCTGCAAGCGGCGCAAGATGCGGGTCATAAAGTCACGTACCGATAATTCTTCACGGGTAATCGTGTGATGCTGAGTGAGTTTGGCGCGGTGTAAAACATCACGCCAAGCCATTTGCAAGTCTTCTACATTGACATCTGGCCACGCAATTGCGACGGTGGTATCCACATAGCCGTGTGCTACCTGGAAATCACGCCCTTGCTGTGGAATCTGATCAAGCTCTTGTGCAGCAAGCTTCATACGCTCGTACTCTAAGAGACGACGTACTAATTCTGCGCGTGGATCTTCTACTTCTTCTTCGCTATCTGCCTTCTTCATTGGCAGGAGCATGCGAGATTTAATTTCAATCAACATGGCAGCCATGAGTAGATACTCAGCAGCCAGTTCAAGATTGTGATGACGGATTTGATCGACATAGCTCAGGTACTGTTGAGTAACCTGTGCCATTGGAATATCGA
This sequence comes from Polynucleobacter sp. AP-Nickl1-40-C4, assembly GCF_035012665.1. Classification (NCBI taxonomy): domain Bacteria; kingdom Pseudomonadati; phylum Pseudomonadota; class Betaproteobacteria; order Burkholderiales; family Burkholderiaceae; genus Polynucleobacter; species Polynucleobacter sp. AP-Nickl1-40-C4. Next base: position 65,898 of record NZ_JAYGQR010000008.1, on the reverse strand, counting down.
GAACGTTGAAGTTCTGTTTGCGAATCAAATACAGCAATAGATCTAATGGACCTTCGAATGCCTCTAGAAAAACTTCTAGTGCATCTGGTGGAATGTAAAGATCAGTAGGGAGCTTAAAAAGCGGTTCGCCATATAGTTTGGCGAAAGCGGCCGACATGCCATCGGTAACCGATGGAGTGCTATCGAGTAAATCCGACATTGGCTGAGCGCTAGGCTCATTGCCTTGATTAGTCATTCGAGTACACGTAGGCGCGTTGCTTGAGTTTTGCAGCTTTGGCACGGCGCTGATCTTCAACGCTCAATGGCTCTTTGTCCCACAGGAGGGCGCGACCAGCCTGTTGTTCAGCTTCGAGCTGTGGATGCTCGGTTTTGAGTTCAGTTAAGAACTGGGTGATTTCAGATTGATATCTTGCCATGGCATTTCCTAAAATACTCAATAAATTCAATAACTTATGAAATTAATTCGAAAAGTTATCTAGGGACTACAACCGCCATTATAGGTGCTTTTTAGGGGGCTTTTTACAAGTTTGCAGCCAGCAAAGCCTCAATTTGAGGGGCTTCCACCCGGGTCATGAGGTGTTTATAGGGCTTGATAGGGTTCTTGCTGGAGAGCGGTGTATAAATGTCTGACCAGGAAAGGGGTGGCAAGGAGAAGAATTCTTCAACGCCAGCTGCAACTTGAGGAATCACTGGCTTGAGGTACAGACTCATCATCCGGAATGCCTCTAACGTAATACTACAAACCCGCTGTAAATCTGCTTCACGTTCTGGATCTTTAGCGATTTCCCATGGCTTGTTCTCATCTACAAAGCCGTTTACCTTGTCAGCTAACTCCATCACGGTACGCAGTGCTTTTGCATATTCGCGTCCCTCATAGAGTTCAGCTATTTTTTCGCTAGCAGCGGCAATCTCTTTGAGTAGTGGATTACTCATCGCTTCATCAGAAACTACGCCACCAAATCGCTTCACTAAGAAGCCTGCGCTACGACTAGCAATATTGATGTACTTACCGAGTAGGTCACTATTCACGCGCGCAACAAAGTCTTGAAGATTTAAATCTAAATCTTCCATGCTGTCATTAAGCTTAGTCGCAAAGTAATAGCGGAACCACTCAGGATTAAAGCCGCACTCAATCACGCTGTTTGCAGAAATTAAAGTGCCGCGTGACTTACTCATCTTCTCGCCATCTACGGTTAAGAAGCCATGAGCAAATACGTTGGTTGGTGTGCGATAGCCGGCAAACTTCAAAGTAGCAGGCCAGAATAAAGTGTGGAAATACAGAATATCTTTGCCGATGAAGTGGTATTGCTCGGTAGTGGTATCTGGCTTAACCCACTCATCAAAATTAAGGCCTTTAGCTTGGCAGTAATTGAGGAAGCTGGCATAGTAGCCGATCGGGGCATCAAGCCACACATAGAAGTATTTACCTGGTGCATCAGGGATCTCGAACCCGAAATATGGGGCATCGCGGGAGATGTCCCAATCGCCCAGTTTGCTTTCGCCGGGCTGGCCAACCCATTCTTTCATCTTATTGCGAGCTTCAGGCTGCAATGGAGTTTTGACTTGAGTCCAGTCACGTAAAAACTCTTCGCAACGTGGATCAGATAACTTAAAGAAATAGTGATCAGAAATCTTTTTGATAGGGGTTGCACCGCTGACTACTGAAAAAGGATTCTTCAGGTCTGTAGGTGAATACGTTGCGCCACACTTTTCACAGTTGTCACCATACTGATCTTTAGCGCCGCACTTAGGGCACTCGCCCTTGATGAAGCGATCCGGTAAGAACATTTCTTTAACAGGATCGTAAGCTTGCTCAATCGCACGCTTTTCAATCAAGCCAGCATCACGCAGCTTGAGATAAATACTTTGCGCTAACTTCTCATTCTCAGGGCTATCTGTGGTGTAGTAGTTATCAAATGAGATGAGGAAGTTATCAAAGTCCCGCTTATGTTCTTTCCAAACATTAGCAATGAGTTCTTTAGGGGTGATGCCTTCTTTTTCAGCGCGCAACATGATGGGGGTGCCATGCGTGTCATCAGCACCAACATAGTGAACCTCATGACCACGCATTCTCTGAAAGCGAACCCAAATATCAGTCTGAACGTATTCCACCAAATGGCCGATATGGATCTGACCATTGGCATACGGTAAGGCGGAGGTGACAAGAAGGCGGCGTTGAGAACTGCTCATGTAGTGCGGACTTAAATAAGAATGTAAGAAGGTTAAATAGGGTGCAGCGCTCAATTATGCTGGCTAATGCAGTGATTTTAGTCTGCGGTTAAAGTAAGGCTCCTCGGAGTGTTCCTAAACCCCGATAAAATTGAGTTCAGCCCGACCTTAGAGAGTATTTTATGGCAGCAAAACCAACCATTCAGATGTCTTGTGCCTCAGTGCCTTTGGTGCATGAGGTCGAGGTTATGGATGAGCTGGGTCGCCTTAAAACTACCCATATTCCGGGGGAGCGCCCTTTAACCATTTATTTGGATAAGCGTGAAGTGGTGACGCTGATGACCTTGGGAAGTGCTCCAGAAGCCCTGGTCTTGGGCTATTTACGTAACCAGCGCCTCGTGGAGTCTCCTGATGACATCGAAAGCATTCAGGTTGACTGGGAGACCGATTCGGCTGCTGTTAAAACCCGCCGGAGTACGGTGGATATTGATGCCCTAACCAGCAAGCGGGTAGTAACGACTGGTTGCGGTCAGGGAACCATGTTTGGTGGCTTAATCGAGGAGATGGATGCGATTCAGCTTCCCGAGGGACCGCTACTCTCTCAAGAGGCAATAGTTGCCTTGATTGACTCCATTCGAATCCATGACACCATTTATAAGAAGTCTGGTTCGGTTCATGCCTGCGCAGTCTATGAGCGGGACGGGCAGGATGGGGTGCGACTGCTGCACTTTATTGAAGATGTTGGTCGCCATAATGCGGTCGACTCGATTTCTGGCTTGATGTGGCTAGTGAATAAACCGGGCAAGGATTTGATTTTCTTTACTACTGGGCGCCTGACCTCAGAGATGGTGATCAAGGGGGCTCAGATGGGCATCCCTTTCCTTCTGACCCGCTCTGGCGTGACCTTGATGGGTCTGGAGCTGGCGCGCAAGACTAACCTCACCATCCTCTCCCGTTGCTCCGGCAAACACTTTGAGATCTATAACGCCCCGGAGAGGGTCGTTTTTAGCCAAAAACCCCAATAAATTCGTCAGCAGGTAAGGGCGAAGGTTTTACAATTCGGTCATGACTATTAAATCAGACCACTGGATCCGCCGCATGGGCGAGCAAGGCATGATCAGCCCATTCGAACCTGGGCAAGTTCGCCAAGATGCCGCCGGCAACAAAATCGTAAGTTATGGCACTTCAAGCTATGGCTATGACATTCGTTGCGCAGACGAATTCAAAATCTTTACGAATATCAATAGCACCATCGTTGATCCGAAGAATTTCGATGAGCAATCATTCGTCGATTTCAAGGGTGATGTTTGCATCATTCCACCAAACTCTTTTGCATTGGCAAGAACGGTTGAGTACTTTAAGATTCCACGTAGCGTATTAACCGTCTGCGTTGGTAAGAGTACTTATGCTCGCTGCGGCATTATTGTGAACGTCACGCCATTTGAGCCTGAGTGGGAAGGTTATGTCACTTTAGAGTTTTCAAATACTACACCATTGCCTGCAAAGATTTATGCGGGTGAAGGTTGTGCGCAAGTACTCTTCTTTGAGAGTGATGAAGTGTGTGGAACATCATATAAAGATCGCGGTGGTAAGTATCAAGGTCAGCGGGGCGTAACCCTGCCTAAGACCTAAGCCATTACGGCAGTGCGTAAATTTCTATTTAATCGCCGTCCATCACGGATTAATCTAGAAGAATATCGCGCCACACTCTCGCGCTCAGAAATGGCGCGTCCAGAGAATAATTTCTACCATTGGCTGCTAGGTACCACCTGGACTAGCTTTATGTTGCTAGTCGTTTTTGTATATCTCGGTACAAATCTTATATTTGCTTTTGCTTATATCGCATGTGGAGACGGGGCCATTACCAATGCCCGACCAGGCTCTTTGTTGGATGTCTTTTTCTTTAGTGTGCAAACGATGGCAACCATTGGATATGGCCGAATGACTCCGGTTGGTAGTTGGCCAAATGCGATTGTGACGTTTGAGGCGTTCTTTGGAATTGTTTACTCCGCATTAACTACGGGTCTGGCCTTTGCGCGCTTTACTAGGCCTACCGCAGGCATACGTTTTTCTAAAGTAGCTGTAGTGGGCAACCATGACGGCATCAAAACATTGAAGTTCCGAGTAGCCAATGATCGCAGCTCCCATATTGTGGAGGCGCAGTTACGCTTATGGCTCATTGCAGAAAGCATGACAAGCGAGGGTGAGCGCTATCGTCGATCTGTTGAATTGCAGCTGCATCGCTCCGAGAGCCCAGTCTTTTCCTTGACCTGGACGGCGATGCATAGCGTGGATGAGGCAAGTCCACTAAAAGATTTCTTGGGTAAAGCAGAATTGAATGGTCATTGGCATCTTTTAATTACCTTTACGGGGTATCACGAGAGCCTGGCCAATCAAGTCTATGCTCGCCATGTTTACTTACCAAGAGATGTGCAGCAAAATGCGACTTTTGTCGATATAGTCACGGTTTCGCCAGATGGCGGCCGGATAATAGATTTAGCCAACTTTGAGAAGTGGGTTCCGAATGTCTCGGATAAATTAGCAGGGGAGTTTTTATGAAATTTCGTTTTCCAATCATCATTATTGATGAAGACTTCCGCTCCGAAAATATTTCGGGTTCGGGAATTCGTGACCTCGCCGAGGCGATTGAGAATGAAGGCATGGAGGTTATTGGCTTAACGAGCTATGGTGACCTGACTTCGTTTGCTCAGCAAGCTTCTCGTGCATCGTCATTCATCGTCTCGATTGATGATGAGGAGTTTGACTCTGACTCAGAAGATAATGATCTTCCAGCCTTAAATAACTTGCGTGCTTTTATTACCGAAGTACGTAAACGTAATGAAGATATCCCTATCTTCTTATATGGTGAGACACGTACCTCACGTCATATGCCTAATGACATCTTGCGCGAGTTGCATGGCTTCATTCATATGAATGAAGACACCCCAGAATTCGTGGCACGTCACATTATTCGTGAAGCCAAAGTGTATTTAGATTCATTAGCGCCGCCATTCTTCCGCGCTTTAACTAACTACGCTTCTGAAGGTTCATATTCTTGGCATTGCCCAGGTCACTCCGGTGGCGTTGCTTTCTTAAAAAGCCCAGTAGGAAGAATGTTCCATCAATTCTTTGGTGAAAACATGTTGCGCGCTGACGTTTGTAACGCAGTGGAGGAGTTGGGCCAGCTCCTAGACCATACAGGTCCAGTGCTGCAGAGTGAACGCAATGCAGCGCGCATCTTTAATGCAGACCATTTATTCTTTGTAACCAATGGCACATCGACTTCCAACAAGATTGTTTGGCACTCTACGGTTGCACCTGGCGACGTGGTCTTGGTTGACCGTAACTGTCATAAGTCAGTCATTCATTCCATCACCATGATGGGCGCGATTCCCATCTTCTTGATGCCTACTCGTAATCACTTGGGCATTATTGGACCCATTCCTAAAGAAGAGTTCGAATGGAAAAACATCAAGAAGAAAATTGATGCTAATCCGTTCATCAAAGATAAGAATGTTGTACCTCGTGTAATGACGCTGACGCAAAGCACTTACGATGGCATCGTTTACAACGTTGAAATGATTAAAGAGATGTTAGACGGTAGGGTGGACTCTTTGCATTTTGATGAAGCTTGGTTGCCGCATGCGGCTTTCCATCCTTTCTATAAGGATATGCATGCGATTGGATCAGATCGTAAGCGCACTAAGAAGAGTTTGATGTTTGCAACGCAGTCTACCCATAAGTTGCTGGCTGGTTTATCCCAGGCATCACAGGTGTTAGTTCAAGATGCAGAAGATACCAAGCTTGATCGTGATTGCTTTAATGAAGCCTATTTGATGCACACCTCTACTAGTCCTCAGTACGCCATCATTGCTTCATGCGATGTTTCTGCGGCCATGATGGAGTCTCCTGGCGGCACGACGCTCGTTGAGGAGTCTATTGCTGAAGCAATGGACTTCCGCCGCGCTATGCGTGAGGTAGATGATAAGTTTGGCGCAGACTGGTGGTTTAAGGTTTGGGGCCCAGATCATTTGGCAGAAGAGGGTATTGGTGAACGTTCAGATTGGGTATTGGAACCCTCTGCTGCTTGGCATGACTTTGGCAAATTGGCCAAAGACTTCAATATGCTCGATCCCATTAAGGCGACGGTTGTTACGCCTGGATTGGATATTGAGGGTAACTTTGGTTCCATGGGTATCCCAGCCAGTATCGTGACCAAATACCTTGCTGAGCACGGGGTGATCGTGGAGAAGTGCGGTCTCTACTCATTCTTCATCATGTTCACGATCGGTATTACCAAAGGTCGTTGGAACACGCTCGTAACAGAGTTGCAGCAATTCAAGGATCACTTTGATAAGAATGCGCCACTCTGGAAAGTATTGCCTGAGTTTGTCGCTAAACATCCACGATATGAGCGCGTTGGCTTAAAAGATATTTGCCAGCAAATTCATGAGTTCTATAAGAGCCGCAATGTAGCGCGCATGACTACTGAGATGTACACATCCGATATGGTGCCGGCCATGATGCCTTCAGAGGCATGGGCGAAGATGGCACATAAAGAAGTAGATCGTGTGCCGCTGGATCAATTAGAGGGGCGCGTAACAGCCATGTTAGTTACTCCCTATCCTCCAGGCATTCCATTGTTGATTCCAGGCGAGCGTTTTAACAAACGCATCATTGACTACCTCTACTTCGCTAGAGACTTTAATGAAAAATTCCCTGGATTTGAGACGGATATTCATGGGCTCGTTAAAGCCAGTATCGATGGTAAGAGTGAGTATTACGTCGATTGTGTCAGGCAAGGGCGGGACATCACCCTTTAATCTCACCTCTTAGTTGAGCTAATGCCCTGAAAATTTCAGGGCATTTTTTTATTTGCCGATCTAAAAACGGTACTGTATCTTGCTTAATAATTATTTTGAAAGAGTGAGATTTTAATGGGCAAGAAACGCGTACCAAAATTTTTATTAGGCCATCCTCTAAACTCTACGCATGCTGATAAGGGTATGACGGAGACCTTAAATCTATTGAGGTGGCTAGCGAATGCTAGGCATCTTAGCTTATCCATTGCCCAATATTTAAATGGCAAGAAAAAGAAATATTGACGCGATTAGTTTTTATTTAATCGGTTTATCTAACTGAAATGTTACAGGAGTATCCTCATCCGTCTTCGTTGATGGTGCTTCTGGCTTACCCTCTTCGCCCCCTGTGAAATTAAAGTCTTTGCTCTCGATCACAGCAGCAGGCTTATCTAAGAGTGTTGTTACCAGCGCGGGGAAGGCCATCACCAGCACGACCATCACTAGCTGCAGACCTACCCAGGGGAGTGCGCCCCAGTAGATATCACTACTCTTCACCTCTTTGGGCGCTACGCCTCTCAGGTAGAAGAGGGCAAAGCCAAAAGGGGGATGCATAAAAGAAGTCTGCATATTCACACAAAGCATGACCCCAAACCACACTAGTGCTGCACTGGCTGCTGCTTGAGGATTGCCATTCATGGAATCGAGTAATACCGGTGAGAGTAATTTCACTGCTACTGGTGCCAACATTGGCACAACAATGAAGGCGATTTCGAAGAAGTCTAAGAAAAAGGCCAAAAAGAAAACAAACAAATTCACAACGATTAAGAACCCAATCCAACCACCAGGAAGATTAGAGAAAAGCTCTTCTACCCAGAAGCCACCATCTACTCCTTGAAACACAACAGAAAAGCAAGTAGATCCAATCAGAATAAAAACCACCATGGCAGTAATACGCATCGTGTTTTGATAGGCCTCTTGAATCAGTCCTTTGAGATTCGGAATGCTTGCGCGGCGCAGCCAAGCGAGAAGAAGTGCACCCATTGCACCCATGGCACCAGATTCTGTGGGCGTGGCAATGCCAGTCATGATGGTACCCAGAACCAGGAAGATCAGGACCGCTGATGGGATGATCCCCATGAGACATTTTTTCCAAAGTGCCCAGCCGTTGAGCGTGAGATCGCTTTCAGGTACGGGCGGTAGATAGTCGGGGCGAACACGACTCAGGAAGAAGGTATATAGGGCAAAGAGGGCGATCTGCAAAAGCGATGGACCCCATGCACCGAGATACATGCTGCCCACATCCGCACTGCCGCTTTGTGTTTTAAGTTGGTCTGCCAACACAATCAATACTAATGATGGGGGCACTAACTGTGTAATGGTCCCAGAGGCTGCTAAAACGCCCGTAGCGTAGCGCATGTTGTAGCCGTAACGCATCATCACCGGCAAGGAAATCATCGCCATAGCGATCACCTGAGCGGCGACAGTACCAGTGATAGCGCCCAAGATAAACCCAACGATGATGACGGAGTAACCAAGACCGCCACGTACGCGCCCAAATAGTTGGCCCATCGAGTCGAGCATTTCTTCTGCGAGGCCGCAGCGCTCTAAGATGGCGCCCATAAAAGTGAAGAAGGGAATGGCTAGCAGTAGATCATTGGCGAGCACGCTACCAAAGATGCGCTGCGGAATAGCTTGCAAAAATGGGATGCCAAAGAAACCCTCGCTAATCGCAATGGCTGAGAAAAATAATCCTGCAGCCATTAAAGAGAATGCAACCGGAAAGCCGATCAACATAAAGACGATCAGCCCACCAAACATCAAGGGCGGCATCCACTCTAATGGAATCATTGCATCGGCTTTTCGTAATGGAGGTCTTCGGCGGGGAGGGTTGTTTTGCCCTGCAAAGCGCCGATACGTTTAATGATTTCTGAAACGCCTTGCAGGCTCAGCATCAAAAATCCAAAGGGCACTACAAACTTAATGGGATAGCGCGCTAAGCCGCCAGAGTTCAGTGAATGCTCCATGACCAGCCATGATGGGTAAAAGAGCGTTGTCCAGGAGAGCCAAGCAAATAAGAGGCAGGCTGGCATTAAAAAGAACACCAAGCCAAAAAGATCAACCCACAAGCGCCCGCGATCAGAAAGCTGTGAGTAAATTAAATCCACCCTGACATGTTCATTACGTTTGAGTGTGTAAGATGTGCCGAGCATAACGGCTGCAGCAAATAGATACCATTGAAGCTCTAATGGCCAGTTGTTGCTGACGTCGAATCCATAGCGCAGCAGGGCATTGAGTGCTGACACGACACAAGACAGCAAAATCATAATGCTGGCTGCCTTGCCCAGAAGCTGGTTTACGTAGTCAATCCCTGCAGAGAGTTTGGACCAAAACCCCATGCACTTTAGAGGTCTGCGCGACCCCGTTTAATAGCAGCGAGAACCTGCTCTGGGGCGGTGCCACCAGCATGTTGGCGTGATTGCACTGAGCCATCAACGGTGAGTAATGCAAACACATCATCGCTAATCAGTTCAGGACGATTATCAAGACCGCATGCAAATCGAAGTTCTGAGAGACTTAAATCTGTCAGCATGCAGTTTCTGCCAACGCAAGCCTTAACAGCGTGTGCAACTGCTTCATGGGCATCGCGGAAAGCCAAACCTTTTTTAACTAAGTAGTCAGCCAAGTCGGTTGCTGTTGCAAAACCTTCTTCAGCAGCCTTCTTCATCACTTCTGCTTTCACTTCAATATGCGGAACCATGTCAGCAAAAATGCGCAAGGTATCTTGAACAGTATCTACTGCATCAAATAAAGGCTCTTTATCTTCTTGATTATCTTTGTTGTAAGCCAGTGGCTGACCCTTCATGAGAGTCAATAAAGAGATCAGATCGCCATATACACGGCCAGTCTTACCACGAGCTAATTCTGGAACATCTGGGTTCTTCTTTTGCGGCATGATCGAGCTACCAGTGCAGAAGCGATCTGGTAAATCAATGAAGCCAAAGCGGGGGCTCAGCCACAAGATTAGCTCTTCAGATAGGCGTGACACGTGCATCATCAAAATCGATGAGAAGGCACAAAACTCAATTGCAAAGTCGCGATCGGATACAGCATCTAATGAGTTATTGCAGATACCATCAAATCCTAAGGCCTTAGCTACTTGTTCGCGATCGATCGGATAGGTGGTTCCGGCTAATGCGGCCGCACCTAAAGGCAGGCGATTGAAACGAGCACGCAAATCTACTAATCGACTGGCATCACGGCTAAACATTTCAAAATAGGCCATCAAGTGGTGACCAAATGTAATCGGTTGCGCAACTTGCAAATGCGTGTGGCCAGGCATGATGGTGGCAGCATGCTTTTCAGCTAAATCCAATAGTGCAAGACGTAAAGACTTCAGGGTGACTGCAATGTCATCAACGTTGCTACGCAACCATAGGCGCAAATCCGTTGCTACTTGGTCATTACGTGAACGACCGGTATGCAAACGCTTACCAGCATCGCCTACTAATGCGGTTAAGCGTGCTTCGATGTTCAGGTGTACATCTTCTAGCGCCAACTGCCAATTAAATTGTCCGGACTCGATTTCACTCTTAATTTGAGCCATACCCTTCTGAATATCGGCCAAATCTTGGCTGCTAATGATCTTTTGGGTAGCCAGCATTTCAGCATGGGCTAGGGAGCCGGCAATATCGACCATGGCAAAGCGTTGATCAAAGCCAATAGAGGCGGTATAACGCTGAACGAGTTCGTCGACAGGTTCTGCAAAACGGGCCGACCAAGCTTGGGCTTTGTTGGCTAAGGAATTATTTGATGAGCTCATAAACACAGTATATTGGTGTAGGTCTTTGATTATTTTAAATGTTATGTCGCCAACCCTGAATTCTTCCCCATCTGACGCTCCAAAGCGCCTCGTAATCGCTTCCCGTGAAAGTCGCCTAGCCATGTGGCAGGCTGAGCATGTCCAGGATTGCCTTAAAAAGCTCTATCCAGGATGCGATGTCCAGATTTTGGGTATGACCACCCGTGGGGACCAGATTTTGGACCGAGCCCTCTCTAAAGTGGGTGGTAAGGGCCTTTTTGTGAAAGAGCTCGAAACCGCATTAGAAGATGGGCGCGCCGATCTAGCGGTGCATTCCTTAAAAGATGTCCCAATGGTGATGCCTGAGGGATTTGATCTTTCTTGCGTCATGGCTAGGGAAGATGCACGCGATGCCTTTGTTTCTAATGATTACGCTAGCCTGGAAGATCTTCCAACTGGAGCGATTGTTGGGACATCTAGCTTGCGACGCGAATCTGTTTTGCGTGCCAAGTTTCCGCATCTCGAGATTCAACCCTTACGCGGAAATTTAGATACTCGTATGGGTAAATTAGATAAAGGCGGGTACCAAGCAATTATTTTGGCCGCTGCTGGCTTAAAACGTTTAGGTTTGGAGTCACGCATCCGTGCATTTTTGCCATATGATCCTTATACGCCTGCTGCAGGTCAGGGTGCTTTGGGTATCGAAACTTTAAGTAAGCATCCCAACATCAAGCAATGGCTTGCTCCATTAAATGATTTACCAACTCTGTTCGCTGTTTCTGCTGAGCGCATGGTATCTCGTCAATTAGGCGGTTCATGCGAGGTGCCGTTAGCAGCTCATGCTGTATGGGATCAGAACCAAATGAACATTCGCTCTTTTGTAGCGAGTGTTGATGGCCAAGCAATTTGTCTGGCCAATGGTAGCGCTCAAGTGAAATCAGTTGAAGATGCCGAGGCCTTGGGCCTTGCAGTGGCAAAAGACTTGCTATCACAAGGCGCCGCAGATTTAATTCCAGCACTTCCTAAGTAATACAAAGCGCAATCTTCGTCAGCATGAGCACCAAAACAATCGTTGTTACTCGGCCTGCTAGTCAAGCGCGTCAATTGATTGAAGTGCTCACCAGGGCAATCGAGGCAAGCGGTGTAGGAAAGCGTAGTCTTCCAGAAATACTCTCTCTGCCTTTGCTAACGATTGTTCCAAAGTCGGATGAGCATTTAGCTGACCATATCGCTAGCACCCTGAGCGACGCAGATCTTGCCATCTTTGTAAGTCCTAATGCCATCGAGAGTGTGATGCGTTTATTGGAGCGAGATTGGCAAGATTTTTCTAAGAAGATTATTCCGATTGGTGTGATGGGTGGCAGCAGTCATCTTGCCCTGAGAAATCATGGCGTCGGATCGGAAGACAATCCCACTCCCATCATCATTCCAGGAAATAACGAAAACTGGGACTCTGAAGGTTTGTGGAAAGAGCTTCAATCCCTGAAATGGAATTGGCAGGGTAAAAAAGTAGTGATCTTTAAAGGTGAGGGTGGCCGTGATTGGCTGGCTGACACTTTGAAAAAGGCAGGGGCAACTGTGGAGGCTATTTCAACCTACACGCGCGTACCTTTGGATATTGATAACCCTGCTTGGCAACTTGTACGAGAAATGGATTTAAGTAAATCACTTTGGTTGCTGACTTCATCAGAGGCAGTTCGCTATTTAGGTGAAGTCATGAAAGATCAATTTACCCAAAACTTGCATGCTGCTAGTGCTTTGTGTCCACATCACAATATTGCGGATGCGGCAGAAGTCATTGGGTTTGGTGAAGTCTTTACCAGTGACCCAGGTGATGAAGCTTTAATTAAATCAACTTTAGCTTGGTTGACAATCTAAAACGCTTTAAGGTTTTTCAGCTTTCAGTAGTGCTGGTAAGAAAATTTCATTAACCAAGATGGGGTGACCCTTTAATCGATAGAGGGTACGGCGTGCCCATAAAGGTGTACTTAGGCCAGTAAAGTGCTTAGAGCATTTTTTCCATAGCTCACTACTTTTATCTAGGCGAGCAATATCGCGTGGCGGTTTTGCTTTTGAATGCCTGCGACTCTTGCTAAATAAGACAGCACCTAATGGCTTTGTGCCTAGACGCAAGATAGTGTGATTACTACCGCTAGAGCTCAATGTTGGAATGACGCTATGCGCCATCACTAAAGGGACTCCGTTGGAGCAAAGCAATACTTCACGTACCCTGCAGCGTCTGAGCTTGAAATGAAAATAGCGACTTTCGTCGCTATTCAGTGATTGAGGGCAGTCGCGCAAAACCTGAACTTCTAGCTTTTGCCCAATTGCCTTCTCAATTTTTTGGGTGAGAGACCCTATATCGCTTAGCCAAGGTTGCCACTCGCGTGGCGCCCGATGGATTTCACCGGAACCGACTCGATTCCATGCAGAACGGAGACGATTTTGGTGAATCATTTTTAGCTACCGCTAAAGCTGCGACGTTGACCGCCGGCCTTTGGTTTAGCAAAACGCGGGCCGCCTGCCGGACGTGAGTCACCAGAGCGTGCCGGACGTGAGTCAGCAGAACGCGCAGGACGTGAGTCAGCAGAGCGAGCTGGACGTGAATCGCCTGAACGACCACCACCAGCATTACCACCACCGAAGCCACCGCCAGAGCGAGACTCTGAGCGAGCGCCTGAGCCATAACGACCGCCGCCACCGCCAGAGCGATTGCCACCGCCGAAGCCACCACCAGAACGACCGCCACCAGAGCGATTGCCACCACCGCCACCACCAAAGCTTGGCTTGGCTTGTGGCTCAAGACCAGCGATGACTGAAGCAACGATATCTTGCTGTGTGAAGCGTTCGATATTGCGGATCTTCGCGCGATCACGATGTTCAACCAAAGTGATAGCAACACCATTGCGACCTGCACGACCTGTACGACCGATGCGATGCGTATAGTCTTCTGGTTTCATTGGCAAGCCAAAGTTAATCACGTGACTAATACGTGGCACATCGATACCACGAGCTGCTACGTCAGTCGCAACCAAAATCTTGGTGTGACCCTTACGTAAGGACTCGAGACGACGCATACGTACAGCTTGAGGCATTGCACCGTGTAGGGCAGTAGCTTCATAGCCATTGGCACGCAATGTGTCAGCAATTTTTTCGCTCTCAACCTGAGTGCTTGCAAACACAACCGCTTGATCCAAATCAGCATCAGCCAAAATGTGCTCGAGCAATTTATGCTTGTGTGACATGCTGTCAGCCCAATGTAACTTCTGTTCAATGTTGGCGTGCTTTTCACCTGCGTGAGCAAGTTCAATACGCTTGGCATCTGTAGTCAACTCGTTTGCTAAAGACATGATCTTTGGCGCAAAAGTTGCAGAGAACATTAAAGTTTGATTACGGCCTGCGCAACGCTTATCAATTGCCTCAAGGTCATCAGCAAATCCCATGTCAAGCATGCGGTCTGCTTCATCGATAACGAGTTGTTTAACATCATCTAAGCGAATTGCTTTGCTATCGCACAAGTCGAGCAAACGACCTGGAGTTGCAACAACTAACAACGCACCTTTCAATGCCTGGATCTGCTTGCCGTAAGGCATGCCACCCATCACAGTTGCAATACGGATACCTTTCATGCCACGAACTAAGTTCACTGCATCAGCGGCAACCTGTTGAGCCAATTCACGAGTAGGGCAGAGCACTAACACTTTAGGTTGTGCGCGACCTGGTACAGGTGAGTTGTTCGGGTTGTCTTCGATGAGTTGATTAATCAAAGGCAATAAAAAGGCTGCGGTTTTACCGCTACCGGTTTGGCTGCTGACCAATAAGTCACCACCAGCTAAAGCCGCAGGAATCACCTGAGCTTGCACGGATGTGGCTTGGGTATAACCCAGTTCAGCAACGTTTTTAAGGAGTGATGCCGCTAGGGCAAAATTCTGGAACTCAGTTCCAGTGCTCTTTGAGTCTTTCGACTCGTGATTAGTTTCTTTAGAAAAAGTCATGCTATTACACATCCCCTTTAAGGGATGTCTCCGTATGTTGCACCCATTGTTTTTTATAGGGTGCGATGGTCAAAGGCATCGACCATCAGACAAGCGGCAGCGTTGTTGTGTTTATGACTTCTAAACTAATCGCTGAAATAGAGCTGGGGGGCGATGAATCAAATTGCTTTAAAAAGCCTCCTATTATGGCATTTTCAGCACTCGATTACAAGGGTTTTCCCGACTTAATTCAGAAATAGAGGCTTAAAGCTTCATCTTCTGAGCTTGGTAATAGAAGTATCGCTTGTTTATCTCTTTATTTGAGATAACGCAAAAGCCACTCAGTCATCTTTCCATATGGAGGGCGCGCTGTTTTAGTTCCCTTGAAAAGGTTTAAACCAAAGAAGCCGCGCACTTCCAGGATCGACTTTTGATGACTGAAGGTATTAAAGCCTGCTTTGCCGTGATAACTTCCCATGCCACTCGCACCCACTCCACCAAAAGGAAGATCTTCAATGGTGATATGTAGAAGCGTGTCATTTATGGTGACGCCACCAGAACACGTTTCATTTAAAACCCGCTTCATATTCTTTTTATCTTTGCCAAACCAATATAGAGCCAAGGGATTGGGTTTGTTGTTGACATAAGTAATCGCTGCCGAGGTATCTGCAACAGTCACGATCGGCAGAATGGGCCCAAAGATTTCTTCATGAAGAACGCGGGCTTCCGGCGGAACATTGACCAATGCAATGGGCTCGAATGGTCTTGCACCAGCACCAGGGTTATTGAGCAAAGGAATCACTTTTGCACCACGGTCTAGAGCGTCGCTGACTAGATGCTGCCAGTATTCCAGTTGTCGCTCATCAATAGGGCCTGTCAGTTCTTCAGGGTTGCTAAATTGGGTTTGAGCTGCAGTTTGTAATTCTTGAATAAATTCTGCTTGAATGCCTTGCTCTAGCAAAACATAGTCAGGGGCAATGCAGGTTTGACCGCCGTTCAGTAATTTGCCGTAAGCAATAGAGGCTGCAGCATCTTTGAGTTTGGCGCTCTTATCAATGATGACGGGTGTTGTACCGCCAAGTTCCAAAGTGACTGGCGTCAGATTTTCTGCGGCAGCACGCATCACTTTTTTACCAATAGTGCCTGAGCCAGTGAAGAAAAGATGATTAAAAGGCAGTGCTGAAAATTGCTCGGCTACTTCTGGGCCACCAGTGGTGACGCAGAACTCGCTAGGGTGGAAATACTCTTGAATTAAGCTAGCAATAAATCCAGAGGTGCGTGAGCTTCGTTCAGATGGCTTGAGCCAAGCGCGATTACCAGCAGCAAAAGCGGCGATTGCTGGAATAAGCGCTAATTGAACCGGATAGTTCCAGGGACTCAGAATGCCAACTACGCCTAGTGATTGACTTTGAACCCAAGCCTGCGAGGCGCCCATATGGGATGGAACTTCTCTTTGCTCAGGCTTCATCCATTCTTTGAGATGCTTGCGGGTGTGCTTGCAGGCCTGATAAATCATCTGGCATTCAGCAAGTCTCGTTTCTACTGGGTGGCGCACCCCGAAGTCAGCCTCGAGGGCTTTGCAGATTTTTTCTTCATTTGCCTCAATCATTTTTTCAATGCGAGCAATTCGATCCAGTCTCACTTCGAGGGTAGGGTTTGGTTCTGCAGCGTAGGCTGCTTTCATTTCATCGAGCTGGATAGTGAAGCGATTCATAGTCTATTAATAGTTGGCAGGTATTGGAATAAGGCATTAGGATAAAGCCATGGAAACAAATTTAGATAAAAAAGAACCGCTTTTAGAGCGTGCCACCTTAGGTGGGGGCTGTTTTTGGTGTTTGGAAGCGGTTTACCAGCAAATTTCTGGGGTTCGGTCTGTCGTTTCTGGCTACGCCGGTGGCGCTAGACCTAATCCAACTTATGAGGCTGTTTGCACGGGTGTATCAGGCCATGCTGAAATTGTCGACATCTTGTTTGATCCGCAAATTGTTTCATTTAGGGATTTATTAGAAATCCTTTTCGTGATTCATGATCCGACTACCTTGAACTATCAAGGCAATGATCATGGCACGCAATATCGCTCGGTGATTTTTACGCACAGTGAAGCGCAGTCCAAGATTGCGCACGAGGTAGTGCAAGAGCTTGAGGAATCAAAAATCTATGCCAATCCAGTGGTGACGCAGATCGATGCTGCGCCAACCATTTATCCCGCAGAAGACTATCACCAGAATTATTTTCAGCAGCATCCTAACCAAGGATATTGCATGGCGGTAGTCGCGCCTAAGCTGGCTAAATTTAGAGCGAAATTTAAATCGCTCATAGCGCCACAATATTCCTGAGGGTTAACAGTTTCTAGGGTGCTAGGCGATTCACTCGCCAGTCGGCACCTTCTAGTTTGTAGTGCATGCGATCATGCAATCTAGATGGACGCCCCTGCCAGAATTCAATTTCAGTAGGGCGTAAGCGGTAACCACCCCAATGCTCTGGGCGTGGAGGTGTGTCACCAAACTCTGCCTTAAAACGTTTTTCCGCTTCTTCTAAGAATTCACGGTTTGGGATAGCAGTGCTTTGAGGCGAGGCCCAGGCACCAATTCTGGAGGCGGCTGGGCGAGAATGGAAGTACTCATCACTTTCGGCTGTACTAACCCGTTCAACAATACCCTGAATACGTACCTGGCGCTCTAATTCATGCCAATGGAAGAGGAGGGCTGCTTGAGGGCGGATGGCCAAGTCTTTGCCTTTTTGACTCTCGTAGTTAGTAAAAAAGGTAAAGCCATTTTGGTCTGCGCCTTTTAGTAAGACAATACGGGCTGATGGATTGCCAGCTTGGTTAGCTGTTGCCAAGGTCATTGAGTTGGGTTCAGGACATTCTGCTTTCACAGCTTGATCAAACCAAAGCTTGAAAAGCGGGAGCGGGTCTTGGGGAACCTCGGTCTCTGAGAGCTGACCAAAGGTATAGTTTTTGCGAAGTTGTGCAATGGAGTCCATTTATTCAGTATAAAGAGAAGCTATGGCAGAAGACAAGGTAGAAAGTAGCTTAGAAAATCGTCGTTTTGGCGGGGTCTCACGACTCTATGGGCCAGAACTGCGCGAGCGCTTTCTGAATGCAACGGTAGTGGTGGCTGGTCTAGGGGGTGTTGGGTCCTGGGCGGCAGAGGCCTTAGCTCGCACGGGTATTGGACACCTTGTCATTATTGATTTTGATCATATCTCCGAAAGCAATACCAATCGACAGCTGCACGCCATAGAAGGGCAGTTCGGCAAAGCAAAAGTCGAGGCGATGAAGGAGCGCATTCTGCAAATTAATCCAGAGATCAATTTGACTGCTTGCGATGAATTCTTGGAGCCAGAAAACTTAGATCGACTTATTCCAGCAAATGCATTGATATTAGACGCGACCGATTCAGTACAAACCAAAATTGCTTTATCAGTGTGGGCCGTGAAAAATAATCGTGCTTTAGTCATGTGTGGTGCTGCTGGTGGTAAGTCAGATCCCACATCGGTGCGCTGCGAAGATCTTTCTCGTACCGAACAAGATGCTTTATTGGCTAAGGTTCGCCAGGGACTCAGACAAGATCATGGGTTCTCCAGAAATCTGAAGAAAAAAATTGGCATTCGTGCAATTTATTCGCATGAACCACGAGCGGGAGCTTCCAGCGGAGGTCTGGCCTGCTCGGGCTATGGCTCCACCGTGATGGTAACGGCTGCTTGTGGGCTTGCAGCTGCCGCAGAAATTCTGAATCTCATCGCTGCACAGTAATTTTTTCTCAAAAATTACTGTAAATCCTTAAGGGGATTCCCTGTAGGAAATTACTGATTCTGTTGCAATCAGAAATAATTTATTTCAAACTCGGCGTTGATTTCAAAGACATTTCAATATTTTCCTAAATAGATTTATTTAATTAATCACTTTAGTAATTTTTCTCCCCTAGTGCTGATCACCAGTCCTCCCTAGACTTTGCTCCGTTGGCAAGTTGCCAATGACAAATCGAAAGGAGGTCTCCCTTGCAGACTGAACACTCTGGCTTAAAACGTCACCTCAAAGTGCGGCATATTCGTTTGATGGCCTTAGGCTCAACGATCGGCGTTGGATTATTTTTAGGGTCGGCAAGCGCAATTCAAATAGCAGGCCCATCCATTCTTCTAGGTTATTTGCTGGCAGGCATTGTTGCTTTCATTGTTCTGCGGACACTTGGTGAGATGGCGGTGCATGAACCTGTAGCCGGTTCTTTCGCAGCCTACGCCAATACCTATGTGGGTCCGCTGGCGGGGTATATGGTGGGCTGGGGATACTGGACTTATTGGATTGTGGTTGGAATTGCTGAAGTTACTGCGGTTGGCATCTATATGGGTATTTGGTTTCCCGAGACCCCGCAGTGGATTTGGGCACTTTCTTCTATTGTGATGATGGGCTTAATCAATCTGATTGCAGTAAAGGTATTTGGAGAATTTGAGTTTTGGTTTGCTCTGATCAAAGTGGTAGCGATTGTCGCCATGATTGCACTTGGAGGTTCGGTCATCTTGTTTGGCTTTACCAATGATTGGCAGCCCATTGGCCTAAATAATTTATGGCAACACGGCGGCTTCTTTCCAAATGGCATCAGCGGAATGTTGTTGTCATTGCAAATGGTCTTGTTTGCTTATGTTGGTATAGAAATGATTGGTCTCTCTGCAGGCGAGGCTGAGAGTCCACAAAAAACCATTCCGATGGCCATTGATTCATTGGCTTGGCGGATTCTCATTTTCTACATGGGTGCCATCCTGGTTATTTTGGCAATTTTTCCTTGGAATCAAGTTGGGCAGCAAGGCAGTCCATTCGTAGTGATGTTTGAAAGGCTGGGTTTGCGAGAAGCAGCGGGCTTAATTAACTTTGTCGTGATCACTGCAGCACTCTCTTCATGTAATGCAGGCATCTTTAGTGGTGGACGCTTGCTCTACTCCTTATCGTCTAACGGCTACGCTCCTAGATCTTTTTCAAAGCTTTCAAAGTATGGCGTTCCTCATCGAGCGGTGATGACTACAGTCGGGGTCTGTATGTCAGGTGTAGTGCTGAACTACTTTGTACCTGACAAAGCCTTTCAATACATGATGGCTGCAGTGACCTTTATTGGCTTAATGGTTTGGATCGCGATCTTGATTACACAGATCAAATTCCGTCGCTCGCTATCCAAATCCCAAGTGGCGGAGTTAGGGTATCGCGCTCCTTGGTGGCCCTATTCCTCATGGTTCGCTCTGGCATTCATCGGATTAGTGGTGGTGTTGATGGGCTTTCATGAGGATGCACGGATCGCACTCATAGTGGGGCCGTGTTTATTGGGCGTGTATCTCGCAATGTTTTATGTCGTGGGCTTACATCGCAAAACAGCAATCCAACGTGACTTTAAATAATAGGAGAAGGCAATGATTATTGGCGTACCTCAAGAGGTAAAAAATAATGAGTTCCGGGTGGGATTAACCCCGGGTAATGTCAGCGGACTTTGTAAGCAGGGACATTCTGTCTTGATCCAGCGAGGTGCTGGCGAGCAAATCGGCTTAACGGATGAGTCTTATCGACTTGCTGGTGCTAGCCTTGTCAATAGTGCAGCAGAAGTGTTTCAAAGGGCGGAGATGATTGTGAAAGTCAAAGAGCCTCAGGCGCAAGAATGCGCCATGCTGCGCGAGGATCAAATTTTATTTACCTATTTACACTTAGCGCCAGATCCGAGGCAGACAAAAGCTTTGTTGCAATCAGGTGCTACCTGCATTGCCTATGAAACAGTGACTGCTATGAATGGCGCTCTCCCTCTTTTGGCGCCCATGAGTGAAGTAGCGGGTCGCATGTCCATCCAGGCAGCTGCATCGCATTTAGAAAAAACCAATGGTGGCTTAGGGGTGTTGATGGCGGGTGTACCTGGCGTATCGCCGGCCAAGATTGTCATTCTGGGCGGTGGCGTCGTGGGCCGTAACGCTTTGCAAATGGCAGTCGGCATGGGGGCTGATGTTTGTATCTTTGATCGTGATATTGATCGCTTGCGTCAGATCGATATGTTCTATGGCAATCGCGTCAGAACTTTTTATTCTGACAGCTTGTTGATTGAGCAAGAAGTGTGTGAAGCGGATGTCGTGATTGGAGCAGTTTTGCTACCTGGGGCAGCAGCTCCCAAATTGGTGACGCGTGAAATGATTAAAACAATGAAGCCTGGTTCGGTTGTGGTGGATGTTGCCATTGATCAAGGCGGCTGTTTTGAAACATCTAAACCGACTACGCATGCTGACCCAACTTTTTTGGTGGACGGTGTACTGCATTATTGCGTTGCCAATATGCCCGGAGCAGTTGCAAGAACATCTACCTTTGCTTTAACCAACGCGACTTATCCGTTTGTTGAGGCTTTGGCAAACCGGGGGGTGATGAAAGCGCTCTCAATTGATCATCACTTGCGCAATGGTTTGAGTGTGCATAAAGGGATGTTGACATCAAAGCCAGTTGCAATGGCTCAGGGCCTAGACTATGCAATGGCTGAGGAGCTTTTAGTGGCGTAGCAATATATATCCAAAATGAGTGGGTCTAGTGAGCGCTAGGATTTAAACTATCCCTGACACACAAAACTTACTGGACCCACATCATTTATGGATTTTTCAGCCTTAACCCTCTCTGCCGGGGTAGTTGCCCTAGCAGAGATGGGGGATAAAACCCAATTGCTTTCATTAATGCTTGCGGCTCGCTATCCCAAGCAGGCGTTAGCCATCATTGCAGGCATCTTTATTGCCACAATCGCAAATCATGCTTGCGCTGCCTTATTGGGTCATTGGCTAACCACCCTGGTATCACCTGATGTAATGCGTTGGATTTTAGGATTGAGCTTCTTGGGCATTGGTTTGTGGTTATTGGTGCCAGATCATATTGACGATGCAGCTGGCTCTAAGGTTGCTGACAAAGCCATGCAGGTATTTTTGCTAACAGTGGGATTATTCTTTTTGGCTGAGATGGGCGATAAGACGCAAATAGCGACCATTGCCTTAGGCGCCCGTTACGAGGATGTATTCTCCGTAACGGTTGGCACCACATTGGGGATGATGCTGGCAAATGCCCCTGCCGTCTGGATTGGTCAGAAATTCACGAAACGCATGCCAATTAAGTGGGTGCACGCGGTTGCAGCCGTTACCTTTATTGCTATTGGCTTGGCTACCCTGATATGGGCCTGAGATAGCGAACTAACCCGTCTGCCAGCCAAGACTTAAAATAGGCTCATGAAAACTGATCTCCCCCAGAGCTTTCGTAGGCTCGAATACCTCCCGCCTGCATACACCTTCGATCATGTCGAACTCGACATCGCTCTGGATCCAGCGCGAACCATTGTGAAAAGTTGCATTGAGGTTTTGCCAGGCAAAAGTTTTAAGGCAGGAGCCCCCTTGGTTTTGGTCGGGCAAGAGCTCGAGTTTGTTAGTTTGCGCATCAATGGTGAAGCCCATCGTCATTTTGAATTAACACCAGAAACACTGACGATTCATTCGCTGCCAAATGAAGGTAAAGAAAAGTTTGTCGTAGAAATTATTTGCGTTTGCGTCCCCGAGAAAAATACTACTCTGATGGGCTTGTATGTTTCCAACGGGAACTTTTTTACTCAATGTGAAGCAGAGGGTTTTAGAAAGATTACTTACTTCTTGGATCGCCCGGATGTGATGGCGCGTTATCGCGTGACATTGCGTGCGCGCGAAGCAGAGTGTCCGGTGCTGTTATCCAACGGCAACTTACTGACTACAGAAAAACTACCTAATGGGTGGCATAGTGCTACTTGGGAAGATCCGTTTCCTAAGCCATCCTATTTGTTTGCCTTGGTTGCTGGTAAGTTGGAATGCATTGAAGAAACTATTACCACTAGTAGCGGTGCTAAGAAGTTACTGCAGATCTGGGTTGAGCCGCATGACCTCAAGAAGACTCGACATGCAATGGACTCCCTGATTGCCTCTATTCATTGGGATGAAAAGCGTTTTGGATTGGAGTTGGATTTAGAGCGTTTTATGATTGTGGCCGTAAGTGACTTCAATATGGGTGCAATGGAAAACAAGGGTTTGAATATTTTCAATACCAAGTTTGTTCTTGCCCAGCCAGAAACTGCGACAGATGCAGACTTTGCCAATATTGAGAGTGTCGTTGCTCATGAGTACTTCCATAACTGGACAGGTAACCGCGTTACTTGCCAGGATTGGTTTCAGTTATCCCTGAAAGAGGGTTTGACTGTATTTAGAGATCAAGAGTTTTCTGCTGATCAAATGGGTAGTGAATCCGGCAGGGCAGTAAAGCGGATTGAAGATGTTCGCTTGCTTCGTCAATTGCAATTTCCTGAGGATGCAGGCCCAATGGCGCATCCGATTCGCCCGGATGAGTATCAAGAAATCAATAATTTCTATACCGTTACTGTCTATGAGAAGGGTTCAGAAGTTGTTAGGATGTATCAAACTCTTTTGGGTAAAGACGGCTTCCGCAAAGGAATGGATCTCTACTTTAAGCGCCATGATGGTCAGGCGGTTACCTGCGATGATTTCTTGGCTGCGATGGCAGACGCCAATGGCAAGGACCTGACTCAGTTTAAGAATTGGTATAGCCAGGCAGGCACCCCAAGGGTTAAGGTGCAAGAGCACTATGACGCCGCCAAAAAACAGTACCAACTGACGCTGACACAAAGCTGTGCGCCTAGTCCAGGTCAGCCGGAGAAGAAGCCCTTTCATATTCCATTGAAGATGCGCTTAATTACAAAGGCGAATGACCAAGCAGAGCAGTTATTGGAATTAACACAAGAAACTCAAACTTGGACTTTTGACAATATCGAAGAACGTCCAGTTCTCTCGATTAATCGCAACTTCTCAGCGCCAATTAATTTAGATTTTGAGCAATCCGAGGCAGATCTATTAACACTTTTCTCAAGCGATGATGATGCATTTAATCGTTGGGAGGCTGGTCAGAAGTTGGCGATGCAAATGATTTTAAATAATCGTTTGCCTGATGAAAAACTGATTGAGGCGTATCGCAATATCTTGCTAGACCCTAATTTAGATCCCGCCTTTAAGGATCTGGCTTTAACGCTGCCTG
Organism: Polynucleobacter sp. AP-Nickl1-40-C4; assembly: GCF_035012665.1. Classification (NCBI taxonomy): domain Bacteria; kingdom Pseudomonadati; phylum Pseudomonadota; class Betaproteobacteria; order Burkholderiales; family Burkholderiaceae; genus Polynucleobacter; species Polynucleobacter sp. AP-Nickl1-40-C4. The sequence goes on along the minus strand of NZ_JAYGQR010000008.1, from coordinate 42,090 downwards.
CAGAGTCTTATTTGTATGAGCAATGCACGAGCGTTGATCCTCAGAAGATATTTACTGCGCGACGCGCTTTCCGTAAAGAAATTGCGAAACAGTTGCAACTTGAGTGGGCTGCCTTGTATCAGCAGATGCAAACCCCTGGACCATTTAAGTCTGATGGGGTTGATGCTGGTAAGCGTGCCCTGAAAAATCTAGCATTGAGCATGTTGCTAGAGGCGGCACCAGCAGTATGGGCACCAATGGCAGCCAATCAATATCAAATTGCTGACAATATGACTGACCGTTATGCAGCCTTAGCCGCATTAGTGGTGCACGGCGCAAAACAAGCTAAAGATTGCTTAATTGATTTTTACAATCGATTTGCCAATGACGCCTTGGTAATCGATAAGTGGTTTGGCTTGCAATCTAGTCGTCCCCCTGTTGACGGTCTTGACTCCACTCTCGCCGAGGTGAAGAAGCTCCGCGAGCATCCTGCATTCAAGTTAAACAATCCAAACCGAGTTCGTAGCGTGATTCATTCGTTCTGCGCTAACAATCCAGCTAGCTTTCATCAGGCGGATGGCAGTGGTTATGAGTTCTGGGCCGATAGCGTATTAGCTCTTGATCCCATCAATCCTCAGGTAGCGGCTCGTCTTGCAAGAGCGCTGGACCGCTGGCGTTTATTTGCCCAACCCTATCAAGATCATATGAAAGCGGCTCTAGAGCGTGTTTCTGCATGCCCAACACTCTCTCCCGATGTGAGGGAAGTGATTGGAAAGGCGCTGGGTAACTAAGAAGTTAATGGAGCTTATTGCCGTACGAAATACCCAATCGAATTGCAAGCTTTTCCAGGCTCTTATCCAGAGTCCAAAGCTGGGCATTTTCTGAAAGCAGAGTTGATGTAAGGAGTGAGACATCAATTGCCCCAAATCCAGATTCTTGGAGTTGATGCTTTTCAATAAACTCCAATATTTCATAAGGGGTGGCTATAGTTGCTTGTCGTAATTTTTTAATATAGCCCAAGGTTTTAGAGCGTGGCGATGGGGGTGATCCGCAGGCTAATTCTATTTGGATTAGGGGATGACACAGTATTTGGTCATTTAGTAGTAGAGATTCGAAAGATACATTTGACTTTCTAAAGTGAGCTACCCAGACTGATGTGTCAACTAAAACCATGGTCATGATTACTGGCCATCCTTCGGTTTGCGGCGAGGAATAGTCTTCATCTGAGGTGATTTACCACCCAATGCTACCAACCTCTTAGCAACTTGAACTCTTATGAATACGTTAATGGCCTCCCTAAAGAGATCAGCTTTATCCATATCAGGGTCAGCAAGATCCAAACCTCTTTGATATAGATCGTCGTCAATCGTGACAGTAGTTCTCATATATATCTCTCATCATTATTGATGCATTATAACATCTAAAATAACATCAAAATTAGAGTGGTTTATTGCCCAAATGATCATTTAGATGGGAAATATCAATATTTTGAGGTTGGCATTCGGAACAAGGCAAAATAGACCTTAATTTCAATAGAGCTTTGGAGAAATACCTTTGTCCTCAAGTACCCATATCAATTTCAAGCAATATTTAGCCTCCACAAAGCCGGCTGGCGATGCTATTCCGGCTGGATTGCAAGATTTGCTGACCGCGGTTGTTAACACCTGCTCAACTCTCAGTCATGAAGTAGCGCAGGGCGCCTTGATTGGCTTGTTGGGTTCCGCAGGCACTGGCAACGTGCAGGGTGAAGTTCAGCAAAAACTTGACATCATTGCAAACGATTTGCTGATCGACGGCGTAAAGGGTTGTAAATCACTCGCAGGTTTAGCCTCAGAAGAAATGGAGCTTCCAGTTCCAGTTCAAGGTACAGGTGATTACCTGCTGTTATTTGACCCACTCGATGGCTCATCCAATATTGATGTGAACGTATCGATTGGAACTATTTTTTCAGTTCTCAAGAAACAAGATCCGAATGCACCTTTGCAGACCTCTGACTTTTTGTTGTCAGGGCGTCATCAAGTTGCTGCGGGTTATGTAGTGTATGGACCTCAAACCACGATGGCCTTGACCTTGGGTGATGGTGTGGTGATGTTTACCTTGAATAAAGTGACTGGTGAGTTTTTGCTCATCAAGGATGCGGTAAAGATTTCTCATTCAACCAAAGAGTTTGCAATCAATATGTCCAATATGCGCCACTGGGCTGACCCAGTACGTCGTTATGTTGAGGAGTGCTTAGCTGGCGTCAGTGGCACCCGTGACAAGGATTTCAATATGCGTTGGATCGCTTCGATGGTGGCGGATGTGCACCGTGTTTTATCTCGTGGCGGGGTATTTATGTACCCATGGGATCAGCGTGAACCGCACAAGCCAGGTAAGTTACGCCTGATGTACGAAGCCAATCCAATGAGTTTCCTGGTAGAGCAGGCGGGTGGTGCATCTACTAATGGAACGGATCTCATTATGGATTTGCAGCCAACAGACTTGCATGAGCGAGTTTCTGTAATGCTCGGCTCTAAAGAAGAGATTGATCGTATTCAGAGCTACCACTCATAAGTGCATTAGTAATTCACTAATAAAAAACCCAATCAAGCGATTGGGTTTTTTAATGACCATACAGTTGTGATTAAGGTCTCACCTGTTGTTTAAGGTAGGCAAGAGACTCTTCCACTTGGTCAATCAGAATCAAGCAAATATCGCCTGCAGCGAGATCATTTAGAGCTGTATCAATAGCCTTAAATTCACCATGAATCTCTTTGACTTGTTTGGCCTTAGTGGCGCCAACTAAGCCTTCTTGCAATAGCTTTAATACTTCGCCATCTTCACGGCCACGTTGGCAGGCATCTTGATAAAGAATGACGTTGTCAAATGAGTTGCCCAAGATACGGGTTAGATCACGGATATCTTCGTCACGACGATCGCCTGCACCGCTAATAACCACGTGGCTCTTCTTGGGTTTCATGGCCTCAACGGCGCTAGTAAGGGCGCGCATAGCATCGGGGTTGTGACCATAATCAGCAATGACGGTGGCGCCATTATGTTGAAATTGATTAAAGCGTCCCGGTACGGAATTCGGATCGCTTTCAAAGCTATGTAAACCGCGAGCAATCTTTTCGGCATCAAGACCAAGAGCCCAGGCTGCGCCAATCGCAGCCATGGCATTTTCAATTTGGAAGCCTAGTACGCCATTTTGGGTCAAGGGAATTTCGCTAACGGGGAAGCGATACATCACACGCGATCCCTTGGAGGCAACAATGTAGGTGCCATCAAAATAAATGACTTTTTTATTCTTAGCGCGATGAGCGGCAATGACTGGGTGATGTTGATTTTGGGCAAAGAAAATCACTCGACCAGAACACTTGTCACCCATCTTCACAACCATTGGGTCTGCCGCATTGAGTACTGCGGCACCGGTTGGGGCAACGTTTTGCACAATCACGCGCTTGAGAATGGCTAAATCTTCAACGCTAGTAATGTAATTAAGGCCTAAGTGATCACCTTCGCCAATATTGGTTACCACCGCAACTTCGCAGCGATCAAAGCCAAGACCTTCGCGGAGCATTCCACCGCGAGCAGTTTCAAGTACGGCAGCATCTACATCGGGATGCATTAATACATTGCGAGCACTTTTAGGACCACTGCAATCGCCGGTATCGATGAGGCGATGATTGATGTAAACGCCATCAGTTCCTGTCATGCCAACGCGTAGGCCAGTTTCATTTAACAGGTGAGCAATAAGGCGCACCGTAGTAGTTTTACCGTTCGTGCCGGTAACCGCTACCACTGGAATGCGACCATCTTCACCTAGTGGGAACATCATATTGATGATGTCTTCGCCAACGGGGCGTCCTTTGCCATATGAAGGCTTGAGGTGCATACGTAAACCGGGCGCGGCATTGACTTCAACGATACCGCCACCTTGTTGTTCTAGTGGCTTATAAATGTTTTCACAAAGGATATCCACGCCAGCAATATCAAGACCAATCATCTGAGCTGCAGCTACTGCACTTGCCGCAACATCCGGATGAACATCGTCAGTAACATCAGTAGCGGTACCACCAGTGCTGAGGTTGGCATTGTTACGAAGAAGAACGCGTTCGCCAGTCTTTGGCACGTATTGTGGGGTAAGACCTGAGCTTGCGAGATGCGCCATGGCAATGTCATCAAAGCGAATTTTGGTAAGCGCTGTTGCATGTCCGTCGCCACGCAATGGATTTTTATTCTCGATTTCAACTAGCTCTGCAACGGAGTGACTGCCATCGCCAACTACTTGTGCTGGCTCACGGCGAGCAGCGGCCGAGAGGCGGTTGCCAACGACGAGCAAGCGGTAGTCTGCACCAGGGAGGTAGCGCTCAACAATGGTTTCCCGACCAAAGGCTTGGGTCACAATAAAGCCAGCGCGGACCTCTTCTTCGGTTTGAATGTTGGCAATAACGCCTTTGCCTTGGTTACCATCTTTCGGCTTTAAAACAATCGGACCGCCAATTTTTTGAGCAGCACGCCAAGCATCATCAGCAGTGGTAACTACTTCGCCAATAGGAACGGATACGCCAGCAGCAGCAAGTAAGTTCTTGGTGAGTTCTTTATCTTGGGCAATCGCTTCAGCAATCGCGCTGGTATCGCTAGTCTCTGCAGCTTGAATGCGTTTCTGTTTGCTACCCCAACCAAACTGCACCATGCTGCCTTCGGTCATCCGGCGGTAGGGGATGTTGCGCTGTACTGCTGCATCAACAATGGATCCAGTGCTTGGTCCAAGGCGAACGTCTTCGTAAAGAGCTTCTAACTCTGAGAGGGCGGCAGCGAGATCAAAGGGTGCATCGTTGAGGGTGGCTTGAATCAAAGCAAAACCAAAGTCGAAAGCCATGCGACCCACGACTTCTTCGGTGTATTCCACTACCACTTGATAAACACCAACATCGACTGTTTGCACTGTGCGACTGAAGGTAACGGGGCAACCTGCTTGAGCTTGAAGGCCAAGCGCTGCATGCTCAAGAGCATGAGCTAAAGAAAGCACTTCATTATGGCCACCGCGACGCATGCTGCCTAATTGAGGAAAGCGCTCACGAATCTTGGTTTCAAATTGAGGGATAGAATCGATTGAGCGTTCAGACTCATCACAAGAAACAATCGCTTCTAAAGCGGTATGGCGGCTCCATAAATTTGGGCCGCGCAACATGCGAATACGAGTAATTTCCAATTAAGCCCCTGTAGCAGTAGTGGCATCAGGCACGAATGTTTCTGCGCCTGCTTCGATAACGTTGAATGGAATTTCAAGAGCCCAGGCTGCTGCTATAGCTGCACCTAAATTCATGGTCTTCCAAGGAGTAGAGTGGTTGGCTTCAGAGTGACGTGGCACAGGAATGGATTTCTGATCCAGCTTTCCAGACTTCAGGGTAATTTGCTGTTTGCCAATGACAACTGCACGACCACCGTTTGCTAAGTGGGATTTGACAATCTCAGAGTCTGAATTCTCGCTAAAGAAGATCACCTGACCATCACAAAGCTCGGCCATTTGTACGCACATTGGATCATCAGCATTGAGTACGGCAACACCGGTTGGAAGAACGACATCAACCTGGGTGCGTACAACGCTGAAGACTTGGTCTGCATCATAAATTGCGTATTGCGGGAAGTTTGCCTTTGGATCAACATTGAGTACGACGCCAACTTGACAGCGATCGTAGGCCAATCCTTCTATCAACATTGACAGATGATTGTTTTCAATTACAACTGCCTCTACTGCGCGATTAAGTAGGGTGCGTCGGGCATTCTCCCAATTTGATGCATTGGAGTTTGGAATCGCGCGGTTACCAAAGAACAAGCCTTTGCTGCAAGAAAGGCCAACATAGACATTCGTTAGGCGTAAGAAATGGGCAATCATCTCGGCGACAGGGGTTTTGCCGTGTTCACCGCAGACACCAACTACCGGAATACGGAAATCTACCCCAGGTGGAAAGAGGTGATTCGCAATTTCTTTGCCAACAGGCTGAGGTTTACCGCTTGCGGGTTTGAGATGCATCAGTAGGCCGGGGCCTGCATTGACTTCAACAATGGCAGCATTTTGATCTGCCAATGGTTTGCTAATGTCCTGCGCTACTAAATCAACACCGGCAATTTCAAGGCCAACAACACGGGCAGCTAAGGCTACTTGGCTAGCAACATCAGGATGAATTAAATCAGTAACATCAAATGCAACGTTGCCGTTGCTTTGAATGAGTACTTTGTGATCTATTGCAGGAACACTGTCACCTTTTAGTTGCTGACGTGCCAGTTCAAGTTCTACTGCAGAATCAATGCGAACAGGATTGAGAGGGTGCTCTTCTGCGGTGCCGCGACGGGGATCAGAATTAATCTGTATTTGAATCAGTTCATGAACAGTATGTTTCCCATCACCAGTGACCCATATGGTTTCACCTTTTGCCGCAGCAACTACCTTATTGCCTACAACTAACAAGCGGTGCTCATCACCAACAATGTGGCGCTCAACTAAAACTTCGCTACCTTCATCAATGGCAACGGCATATGCAGCTTCAATTTCTTGTTGGGTATAGAGGTTGATAAATACACCGCGGCCATGATTGCCATCGATCGGCTTAACCACTACAGGTAAGCCAATGTCTTGTGCGGCTTCCCAAGCATCATCAGGGCTGGTAACGGTTCTACCCTCGGGTGTTGGAACTCCGGCGCTACGTAGCAAGCTCTTAGTTAAATCTTTATCGCGAGAAATGGTTTCCGCAATTGCGCTTGTTTGATCGGTCTCTGCTGTCCAGATTCGGCGTTGCTTGGCGCCATAGCCTAGTTGAACTAGGTTGCCTTCAGATAAACGAATCGATGGAATGCCACGCTCTTCAGCTGCATTCACAATACATGCTGTACTTGGACCCAGCAAAAGATCATCGCCAAGATCACGTAAATTTTCGATGATGGTTTGCACAAGAGCAACGCAGTCAGCATTGTCTTGCGCTAGAGCTAAATAAAGATCACGCGCATATTTGAGAGCGGTGAGTGTGACCTCCTCATTGATTGCGCTAACCATCACTTTGTAAACACCACGCCTATCGCCGTCACGTGCCTTACCAAAACCGCCAGGGATACCGGCTAAGTTTTGTAACTCAAGAGTTAAGTGTTCGAGAATGTGAGCAGGCCAGGTGCCTTCTTCAACGCGCTTTAAAAATCCGCCAGTTTCACCATAGCTACAGCGATGTTCAACGAGGCTTGGGAGGGCTTTAACTAAGCGTTCATAAAAGCCAGGAATGACGTTAGAGGGGTAGTCCTCTAAATCGCCAATATCGAGCCAAACCTCAATCACGGGATGGTAAGTCCACATATTGGGACCACGGAGATGCTTAACGCTCAGAATCTCGATGGATTTATCTATTAATTGGGGCATATGCAGTATTGCGATGGTCAGCGCCAGCTTTTGGCGTTGACGCGTCAGACAGTCTCTCTGTTTCTAATAGTTATTTGAAAAACTCACAAAATTGGCAAAAATACATAAAAGGGCCTACTTAGACAATTTAACGGCTTTTGACCCCCTAAAGTTGACAGGAGCAATAAATCTAAAAAATTCAGCTCCACTATACTTTTAAGGTCAATGAAGCCACAAATCCTACCTTTTGCCCCCGTGCTACCGAGTTATTGGTTGGCTGTTTTGGAGGCTGAAACTTCCCCAGTAAAGAGCCCTGAAGCCCTACTAGCTTGGGTTGAGCTCGATTTGGGCGCCGATTTACGCTTTGAAAAAAGCCTGCTTTTGCTCAACGAAAAAGGTCTATTTTGGACGGACGGCAAGGTATTTGAGTCCTGGAAGTTGGAGACGGACACCCATTTAATTCACGGTGATCATGCTGGAGTAGGGCATCTCCGCCTAGAAACCCCCGATAAATTGTTGAGAGCCTGGAATTTCACCCTGGCGGTAAATCCCCAAGTGCTTCGCCTGCAATCTAGTTTTAAGCAATTAACTCGTGGCGAGGAAATGAGCAATGGTGAGGTCAGCGAGTATGACAAGCAAGTTTGCCCAGTTTGCTTAAGTCCTAAGCCCGCTAATTCGGATTCTTGTCCGACTTGTGATCCTGAGGACGATGCACCGCCATCTACTTGGACGCTATTTAAACTCTGGCGTTTTGCACGGCCCTACAAGATACAATTGTTGCTGGGATTTGTATTGACCCTGCTATCTACGGGTGCGACTTTAATTCCGCCGTACCTCACTATGCCCTTAATGGATCATGTATTGATTCCATATGAGCGTGGCAATCCTATTGATTTCCATTTAGCCAGCATGTATCTCTTGGCTTTATTTGGAGCTGCGATCGTTGCATGGGGTCTGGGCTGGTGGAAGACTTATTTACTTGCTTTAGTGAGCGAACGTATTGGTGCTGATTTACGTAACACTACTTTCGAGCACCTACTCAAACTTTCATTGGAATACTTTGGCGGCAAGAGAACTGGTGACTTGATTGCCCGCATTGGCGCTGAGACCGATCGTATTTGCGTTTTCCTCTCCTTATATGCATTGGACTTTGCTACCGATGTGTTGATGATCACCATGACTGCGGCCATCCTGGTGTCCATTGATCCTTTGCTGGCCTTGGTTACCTTGGCGCCATTGCCATTCATTGTTTGGATGATTCATGTCGTGCGCGATCGTTTGCGTTTTGGATTTGAAAAGATTGATCGCATCTGGTCTGAAGTAACTAATATTTTGGCGGACACCATTCCAGGCATTCGAGTAGTCAAAGCATTTGCACAAGAAGACCGTGAACTTAAGCGCTTCGTGGATTCTAATAAGCACAATCTACAAATCAATGATCGCGTGAACCGTGTGTGGGGATTGTTTTCCCCTACGGTAACTTTGCTTACTGAAACAGGTTTGCTAGTGGTGTGGGGTTTTGGTATCTGGCAAGTTGCGCACCAGAAAATTTCTGTTGGCGTCTTAATTGCTTTCTTGGCGTATATCGGGCGCTTCTATATTCGCCTAGATTCCATGAGTCGGATTGTTTCGCATACACAAAAAGCCGCTGCTGGCGCTAAACGTATTTTTGATATTTTAGATCACGTCTCTAGCGTTCCTGAGCCTATCAATCCAGCGCCTTTGGGTGAAGTTAAGGGCCGCATCTCCCTGCGTGGCGTAGGCTTCCGTTACGGTAATCGTGCTGTTTCTAAAGGTATTGACTTAGATATCGCTCCTGGAGAAATGATTGGCCTAGTAGGTCATAGTGGTTCTGGTAAGAGCACATTGGTGAACTTGATCTGCCGCTTCTATGACGTGAGCGCAGGATCGATTTCTTTGGATGGTCGTGATATTCGCAGTATCAGAATTGCTGACTATCGCAAGCGTATTGGTTTGGTATTGCAAGAACCATTTTTATTCTTTGGCACGATTGCAGAGAATATTGCTTACGGTAAACCAGATGCAACTCGCGAAGAAATTATTGAGGCAGCACGCGCCGCTCATGCCCATGAATTTATTCTGCGCCTCCCTCTAGGTTATGACTCCTTAGTAGGAGAGCGTGGTCAATCACTTTCTGGTGGCGAACGTCAGCGCATATCCATTGCTCGTGCACTGCTTATTAATCCAAGCATTTTGATCCTGGATGAAGCAACATCATCGGTTGACACCACTACTGAAAAAGAAATTCAGCGTGCTTTGGATAACCTGGTTAAGGGCCGCACTACGATTGCAATCGCCCATCGCCTCTCCACCTTAAGAAAAGCAGATCGCTTAGTGGTTCTAGATAAAGGTGAGATTGTGGAAATAGGCTCTCACGATCAGCTGATGGAAGCCCGGGGCGCGTATTACACCCTGTATCAAGCCCAGCTGCGTCATGCTGCAGAGCTCGTTGAAGGCGGTGCTATTGGTGAAAGTCTGGAAGAAGAGCAAGAAGAAAAACTGGAAGAAGTAGCTAAGCACGTTGGGGGTGGAGTATGAGTCAGACTCATCAGTTAGAGCGTGATGCGCTAGGCCGTCTAGTCTTTATCGACAACAAAGGTGAGCGACACATTGGCGTTCATCCTGTCAGAGCTTTTCCAATTACCGCGCCTGCTGCGGGTATTGGCATCATGAATCAATCTGGAAAAGAGCTTTGTTGGTTCCCGGATGTCACCGCTATTTCTGAAGCGGAACTTGGATTGATCGAGGAAGAATTGGCTGAACGCGAGTTCATGCCAGTCATTGAGAAGATCACTAAGGTTTCTACGTTCGCCACTCCTAGTATTTGGGATATCGAAACGGATCGAGGTCCAACACGAATTCGCCTCAAGGGTGAGGAAGATATTCGTCGAATTGCTGGCAATACATTGCTTATTGCCGATTCCAACGGACTACAATTTATCATCAAAGACTCTACGCAATTGGATAAAGTCAGCAAAAAACTGCTAGATCGGTTCCGCTAAAAAAGATTTACCCTGCCAATCCCAGTTCGGCAGGCGCCACCAGGGCATCCCCCCAATTGAGTGAATTCTCTGTCAAAACAGAGGGTTACGACTTGCGCATCCGTGTTTTAGGCCTGCTGCATTGCATTAGTATTAGGGTTATAATCTAGGTACTAACCCTTAAGGAGATTCAAATGACTGTTTTATTGAATATGATCAACCAGCTTTTTTCTGAAAGCAAGCCAAGCCAAGACAAGCCAGCTCGTCACTATGATTTTGACGGCGCTTACCGCGGCATGTAATTTAAAAATTACAGCAATTCAAAAGCCACCTTCGGGTGGCTTTTTTTATGACCAAGGGGAATTGGGAATGCTGGCAACTAAGTGGAAGTGCCTTGCAATTCAATTACTTGGCTTAGGGGTAATCACTAGTGCGCAAATAAAATTATCTTGATTCCAATCAAGATAATAAAGAGGATGATGTTTGAGAATGATTGAGCCCCTAAAGAGGGCGTGAAATTTATAAGAGAAATAATTAAAAGGAGCACGGACAGTGAACAAGCCATGGCATAACCGTTGGGCGCAGTTGGTATTTGGGATTATTTGCATGGGATTGGTTGCCAATCTTCAATATGCATGGACTTTGTTTGTTAACCCCATTCAAATCAAAACCGGTTGGGCCTTATCTGCAATTCAATTGTCTTTTTCTATCTTCATCGTAGTTGAAACATGGTTAGTCCCTGTTGAAGGTTGGATGGTGGATAAATTTGGTCCAAGAATTGTTATTCTGATTGGTTCAATCTTTGCTGCTGCCGGATGGGTGATGGATAGCTATGCCAACTCAATCGAAATGCTGTATGCGGCAGCTGTCGTAGCGGGTATTGGTGCTGGCTGCGTGTATGGAACTTGCGTTGGAAATGCGCTCAAATGGTTTCCGGATAAGCGCGGTCTTGCCGCGGGCTTAACTGCTGCTGGCTTCGGTGCTGGTGCAGCAATTACCGTAATTCCAATCGGCAACATGATTCTTTCTGATGGATATGAACATGCTTTCTTGTTCTTTGGCCTTGCACAAGGCGCATTGATTTTTTGTTTAGCATTGCTCATGACTAAGCCAACCCCACCAAAGGGGGTGCAGGCTGCGCCTCGCATTGTTACAACTAAAGTTGATTACACCTCCGGACAAATGATCAGAAAACCTTTGTTCTGGCTAATCTATGTCATCTTCGTGGTTGTAGCTGCTGGTGGATTAATGGTAACTGCGCAAATTGGCCCGATTGCTAAAGATTGGGGTCTCGCGAAATTGCCAATGGTGTTATTCGGCACTACTTTGCCACTACTCACAATGACTTTATCAATTGATAACCTGTGCAATGGCTTTACTCGCCCTCTGTGTGGATTTATTTCGGATCGTTTTGGGCGGGAGAACACAATGTTCTTCGTTTTCCTTGGTGAAGGTTTATCAATGCTCGGTTTGATGCATTTTGGTAAAGACCCATATGCATTTATGACTTTTGCTGCATTGATCTTCTTGTTTTGGGGTGAAATTTTCTCGATCTTTCCAGCGATCTGTGCGGATACATTTGGTGTGAAAAATGCGGCTGGTAATGCCGGCACTTTATACACAGCAAAAGGAACTGCTTCTTTGTTGGTGCCTTTGGCATCCATTCTTTCCTCAACCGGGGATTGGAATACGGTTTTCATTGCGGGCGCAATCGTGACAATTACTGCGGCCTTTGCGGCAAAGTTCATTTTGGCGCCGGCTCGTAAGCGCTTTATTGATGATGCCAACAAGAATGCTGGTCATTAAAGTAGCAGTCTAAGTTTGTCAAAAGGGGTCTTCGGACTCCTTTTTTATTGCCTGCACCAATACGAGGGCAAATCCAAGATGAGGTTGGGGAAAATCAGATAAAATCACTCCATCATGAATTCCTCCAAAAACCGCTTCGTTCACTGGATTGCTGCCTTGGCAATTGCAATGAGTGCGCTGGCGCCGGCTGCATCTCAAGCAGTTTCAGTCGCTAAGCATGGCGAAGGTTTTGCAATGGAGATTTGTTCTGTCGATGGCAGCAAGATGCAAATCGATGTTCAAGATGACGGGAAAGACGTTGCCAATCAAATGAAGCCTTGCCCGTATTGTGTAGCGCAGAGCGTTATCACTCCGGCATTCAACACTAATCTCAGATTTGAAGCTCCGCAGACTTTCGCTTTGCTGCCTCAGCTTTTCTACCAATCACCCAAACCACTTGCTGTTTGGATAACCCCGCCTTCAGCAGCTCCACCAGTACAAGCCTAATCAAATTAGGGCATAGCCTAGCTATGTAGTTGACAACGATTTAATCAATACGTTGTCGTATTGTTCAGTGGAGCGGTAAATGTTATTTCAGCAAAAGAAAATCAGCGTATGCGTGGGTGTGCTATTTGGGTCTGTACTAATCAACGCGCAAGCACAAATTGCGCAGCCACCCGACTACGGTCAAAAAATAGGTGATGTGGTTGTTAGTGCCACTCGCTCTGGTACCGAGCTAAAGGACATGACTCAAAACACTTCTATTTTGACGAATGAAGATATTCAAAACGCCCCGGAAATGACGGTTGACCAGGTCTTAAAGAATCAAGCAAGTGTGTTTTTAAATGATCAACCGTATTATGAAAAGGACCCCACCGGTCAGAGTTTGAATGTCCGTGGTCTTGGTGCTGCGCGGACTCTGGCATTGATTGATGGACTGCCTGCAAACGACGCTATGTATGGAACTATTCAATGGAATCTGGTCCCGCTCTCAGCAGTGCAGGATGTAGAGCTGGTTCGCGGTGGCGTCTCCAATCTTTATGGCAACTATGGCATGGGTGGTTTAATCAACATCACTACCAAGCCCATTAACGATAACAAAGGCGAAGTGTCTGCCAGTTATGGTTCATACAATACAAGCAATGTGGCCGCTTCAAAAGAAGTGGCAGTAAATGACGTATTAAAGCTGCGAGTATCTGCGGACTACTTTAATACGGATGGTTATATTAACCAGCCCACTATTTCTCCAGCAACAGTCTACCCAGTAAAGAATAAAGCAGGGCAGTCTGCACCACTATTGCCTGGGATGGGTCCTGAAAGTGCTAACAGTGCAAATTACCGACTTCAAGGAGCCTTGAAATTAAGTTCTGATACGGATGCATTTTTTAATCTTGGTTCCCACAATATGCAAAATCTTCCAACTGGTGGATATAACTTTGCTACCAAGACAACTCAAGAAACTACTTTTTCTGGAGGAGCAACTACGCGTTTGAGCGCAGCGCAAAAGGTTCAGGTAAATGCGTTTTATGAAAACACCACTCTTTGGCAGCAAAATGTCAGCAATAGCGGTGCAACCCCAGCTTATATAAGTGCCAACTATAACGATCCTTATTCAACACTGGGAGCATCTGCGCAATATACCCATGACTTAAAGGATCAAACCATTAATCAGGTAGTAGTTAGTGTTGATGGAAGACAGGTAGCTGCACAGAATTTAACGAATTCCTTTAGTTCTGCTGCTGGATATGCAAATGGAGTAGTTACCTCTTCTGATTACGCAAAAGGTCAGCAACAGTTTTATGGTGTGATGGCGCAAATGAAGGCTAAAACAGATGCCATCCCATTGCAAGCTACTCTCTCACTTCGAGAGGATCAATGGCAAAGCCAGACCCCAACCTATTGGATCGCAGGTGCAAATGGTGTTCAAAATTACACCAATGTCCCTAATCAAACTGCATATAAGTTCAGCCCTAATCTGGGCTTGTTATTACAGGCTACTAAGGAGTGGGACTTTAGGGGGGCGGCCTATCAGGGTTTCCATGCGCCTGGTTTGAACAACACGCTTCGTACTTATGGAAATTCAACGAGCGTTAGCCTGGCCAATCCATTGCTGAGCCCCGAGAACATGACTGGTTATGAACTAGGGACTGACTATCGTTGGAATGCGGGCTTTGTGCAGATCACGGGCTTCAATGCGAATGTAAAAAACGCAGTTTATGCACCCAATGTTTCTCAGGCACAAGCTGCTGCTGCAGGTTGTCCAATCTCAGTTTGTACCGGAGCTAATGGCCAAACATTTAGCTTGTACGGCAATAATCAGAATCTTCAAAGTCGTGGGCTTGAGGTACAGGCACATCATGATCTCAATACTCAGTGGGCTGTTGATGGTACATATACCCATACGAACACCATTCTTACTTGGATTGGCTCGGGGGTTAGTGCATCCTTAAATCCAATTGGATCTCAGGTTGGCGGTGTGCCACAAAACATGGGTTATGCAGGAGTGACCTATATGCCGCTTCCAAAGACCAGTCTGACAGCCAATGTTCGTTATATTGGTAATTCTTGGTTGGATGGCGCGCACACCTTACCAGTTCCTTCCTATGCAGTTGTTGGTTTAAAGGTGAACCATCAATTAACGCCAGAAGCCTCAGTATTTGCCAGTGTGATCAATATGTTCAATCGAAGCTACATCACTTACGGTACGGGAACTAGTCAAGGGAGTTATATCGCTGGGCAACCACAGAGCATTACTGTCGGTGCACGTATCATCTTCTAATCATGAATCCGACCCCATACTCTTTTAATCGATTCTTATTGCTCGGAGCGCTTCTGTTGGAAGTGCTGAGCCTTCCTGCGCAGGCACAAATGCAAATGGATCATTCTTCTATGGTTAGTGCAAAGCCTGGCAATGCCTGTCAGGGAGCTGGTTTGGAGTGCGCCAATGCTGCAACCCCATTTTTTACGCAGGATGGAAAACTCTTGTTAGCATGGACGGCAAGTGGGGTAGTTGCTGTTGCGCAGTCTTCTGATTTGGGAAAAACATTTTCACCAGCAGTCAAAATTGCTGAGCACGGTAAATCATTAGACGCTGGCGCTGATGCACGTCCGCAAATTGTTGCTGATAAACAAGGCAATATCTTTTTGGCGTATGCTTTTTTCAAAGATACTAGTTGGAATGCGCAAATTAATACTGCTAGATCGACAGATGGGGCTAAGACATTCACTAAACCAGAGCCCTTGGTCAGTGACAGATCCAGTCAGCGTTTTCCATCGGTTCTGATAAAGCCAGATGGCGATATTTTTATCTCTTGGATCGATAAGCGTTTAGTTTCTGCTGCCAAGCAGGGTGGACAAAATCGTCTTGGCGGCTCAATTGCTTATTCTTTTTCTCAGGATGGTGGCAAAAGCTTTCAGGCAGAACGCTTTGCAAATGAGAGTAGTTGTGAGTGCTGTCGCATCGGTGGTAGCCTTGATCCGAAAGATAATCCTGTGCTAGCGTACAGGGCAATATTTCCCGGAGGTGTTCGGGATCAAGCTAGCCAAGTGATTTTAGCTTCAGGTGCTGGACCAATCCGTAAGGTGGCTGATGACAACTGGAAAACTGATGCTTGCCCACATCATGGACCGTCCATAGCAGTATCAAACGCCGGCACATACCATGTAGCTTGGTATACCCAAGGCAGCAAGCGCTCTGGAGTGTTTTATGCAAACTCTAGCAACCAAGGGGCTAGCTATACTAAGCCTAGTCGCGTAGGCTCTGAAAGTGCCAATGTATCCAGGCCATATCTATTGGCATTGGGCCAGCAAGTTTGGTTGGTATGGAAAGAATTTGATGGCGTGCAATCTTCCGTATATTTAAAAGAATCTAGTGATGATGGAAGAACTTGGGCGGCTCCTAAAATTCTATCCAGCACAGCAGGGTACAGCGACCATCCATTATTGCTAGCCCAAGGTAATCATGTATTTTTATCTTGGCTTACACGTCAGGATGGATACCAACTCATCAATATCGGACAAAAGCAATGAAAAAATATTGGCTCTTTTTTATACTCGCCTTATCGGTGGCTGGGTTTACCTTTGCCTATCCAGTTTCTCTGAAGCCTTATCAGGCAGGCGATTGGAAGGCCATCATCAAAGCGGCAAATGGTGGACCTCTGGCTATTAATTTTTGGGGGGTGACTTGCCCATCTTGCGTTAAAGAGATGCCGCAGTGGGGTCTTTTTATCAAGAACAATCCAAGCGCTAAAGTAGTTTTTATTCAGGTTGATGATGTATCAATCGAGTCGATGAAAAAAATGTTGAGCAAAGCAAATCTGGACAAGGCCAATAATTATTATGTCGCAGTGCCTTTTGATGAGCGCCTGCGCTATGAAATTGATCCTAAATGGCATGGCGAAACACCTACAACCATAGTGATCGATAAAAATGGTAAAGCTACCAGAAAAACAGGCTTAGTAGACTTTCAGCAATTGCAAAATGCTTTGATAGTTAAACCATAATTAAATGTATCGCTTATCAATTACCGGGAGAATATAAATGAAGACAAAATTATTAGTAACACTGTGTACCGTTGCAGGGATGGCTTTCGTAGGAACGACATGGGCGCAAAACGTTTCCAAAACCGTCACTACTAACGCTATCAAAATTGAAGATGCCTATACCCGTGCCACAGTTCCTGGACAGCAGGTAGCCGGTGGCTTTATGAAGATTGAAAACAAAGGCGCTGCTGATCAATTGATCTCTGCCAGCTCACCTGTTGCAGGTGAAGTGCAGCTCCATGAGATGGCAATGGAAGGTAATGTCATGAAGATGCGTCAAGTGAAGGATATCGCTGTGCCAGCAGGTGGCGCCGTTGAATTAAAACCTGGTGGCTTGCACTTAATGTTTATCAACATTAAAGCTCCATTAGCTGCAGGTGAAACCGTTCCCGTGAAGCTGAAGTTTGCTAAGGCAGGTGATGTTGAGGTCAAGATGCCAGTTAATGCAATGGGTTCTGGAGCTATAAAGCACTAAGTCAATAGATTGGGTGGTACACGTAATAAAAAAGCCCCTAGTTTTACCTGGGGGCTTTTTCTTTGAAGGCTTTTACTTAATTAACTTAGTCACCCAAGTTCAAGTCAGTTACTGCACCTTTGCTTGCAGTACTTGCAAGGCGAGCATACTTTGCCAATAGGCCACGAGTGTAGCGAGGCTTAGGCTGCACCCAAGCTGCGCGACGCTTCGCAATTTCTGCTTCATCAACGTTTAGCTGAATGAGTAGTTGATGGGCATCAATGGTTACCGAGTCGCCTTCATGAATGAGGGCAATCGTGCCGCCAACGTAGGCTTCAGGAGCCACGTGACCTACAACCATGCCCCAGGTGCCACCAGAGAAGCGACCGTCAGTGATGAGGCCTACAGACTCACCTAGACCTTGACCTACAAGAGCAGAGGTTGGGGCAAGCATCTCGCGCATGCCGGGACCACCTTTAGGGCCTTCATAACGAATTACAACGATGTCACCATCCTTGATCTTCTGGGCCATGATGGCTGCCATTGCATCATCTTCAGAATCAAATACGCGGGCTGGGCCAGTGATTGATGGGTTCTTGAGGCCGGTAATCTTAGCCACGCAACCCTCTGGAGAAATGTTGCCCTTCAAAATTGCCAAGTGACCTTGTTTATATAAAGGATTGTCTAAAGTGCGAATCACTTTTTGATCAGCGCGCGGTACAGATGGAACATCCTTCAATACTTCAGCAATCGTTTTTCCAGTGATAGTCATGCAATCGCCATGCAATAAACCGCCGTCAAGCAAGATCTTCATGACTTGTGGAATGCCACCAGCTTGATGCAAATCCGTTGCAAGGTAAGTACCAGATGGTTTCATATCCACGATCACAGGAACGCGTTTACGAATACGCTCAAAGTCATCGATTGTCCAATCGATTTCAGCTGCGCTGGTGATGGCCAAGAAATGCAATACTGCATTTGTGGATCCACCAACTGCCATGATCACACTGACAGCGTTCTCAATGGACTTCTTGGTGATGATGTCACGGGGACGCAAGTTATTTTTGACTGCTTCAACCAGTACGCGCGCTGATTCAGCAGCACTCGCTACTTTTTCAGCATCAACGTTCGCCATCGTAGAGGAGTAGGGCAAGCTCATGCCCAAAGCCTCAAATGAGGAGCTCATGGTGTTTGCGGTGTACATGCCGCCACAAGAGCCGCTACCTGGACAGGCATGCTGTTCAACACCCTTTAAATCTTCTTCACTCAATCGACCGGAAGTAAATTCACCAACTGCCTCAAATGCAGAAACAATATTGAGTTCCTTGCCCTTGTAATGGCCTGGTTTAATCGTGCCGCCATAGACATAGATGCCGGGCACATTAGTGCGGGCTAAGGCCATCATGCCGCCTGGCATGTTTTTATCGCAACCACCAATGACGACAACACCATCTTGCCAAAGACCATTGACACACACTTCAATGCTATCAGCAATCACTTCACGTGAGACGAGGGAGTACTTCATGCCCTCAGTGCCCATGCCGATGCCATCGGAAACAGTTGGTGTGCCGAATACTTGTGCTTTTGCACCGGCTGCTTCTAGAGCTTCAACAGCAGCATCGGCTAATTTTTGTAAACCACTATTACAGGGGGTAATAGTGGAGTGGCCGTTCGCAACGCCAACCATCGGCTTTACGAAATCCTTTTCTTCGTAACCCATTGCGTAATACATCGAACGATTAGGTGCGCGAGCGACCCCTTCGGTGACCATGCGCGAGCGTTCATTAAGGCGTTTCATGCTTATTACTCCAGAAAAGGTTTGTGTCGAAAGGCTCTATTGTGCCGTGAGATGGGTTAAGGGTGCTCTAGATCGATGAGCTCATCATAATTACTACAAATGTTGCACTGCAGTATGAAAATGCCAAAGAATTCATAGATTTAGGTCTAAATATTAGCTAAGGAGCTAATAGCTTAGTAAAAGAGGCTGCAGTACATTAAGTCATCAATCACTTTTTCCTTTGAATTCAATGACTAAAGTCGGCCACATATACCTAATTGATGATGACGAGTCGATGCGCATCTCTCTATCTAGAATGCTGCGTGAATTAGGCTATCTCGTCGATGACTATGCGTCTGCTACCGTTTTCTTGGAGAAATCAGTTCCAGTCTCACCGGCTGTCATTCTCTTAGATATGCAGATGCCAGATATGACTGGCCTTGATTTACAAGAAAAAATGCAAAAGTTAGGTCGTAAAACACCCATCGTATTTGTGAGCGGTCAAAGTCACCCACACCAAATTGTTCAAGGCCTTAAGCGGGGCGCACTAGATTTCTTATTCAAGCCATTTAATTTAGAGGAGCTCTTAAAGGCCGTGGCAGACGCAATTGACTTTGATAGCCGTCAGTTGAAGCGCGTTTCTTTAGATGTTGAAGCTAAGAAAGACTATGAAAGCCTCACTCCTAGAGAGCGTGAGGTATGCGGATGGCTTGTTAAGGGCCTTCTAAACAAGGATATTGCCGTAAAACTAGGAACCACGGATGCCACCATTAAAGTCCATAAGGCTAGGGTGATGGACAAAATGCATGCGGATTCCCTGCAAGTGCTGGTGAAGAAGTATCTTGAATCCAGCCTTGAGAACCATCCATTAAACACCTAGCTTTGTGGCTAATTACTCTTGTCCCATTTTGGTATTACTATCAATCTTATTAATTCCATATGAGATGGTTGCTGCGCAGTGAATAAACCGGTCAAACTCCCTGAGATTCGCAAAGAGGCATTTACTAAGGCTAGAGAAAGCCTTGGCCTCAGCACGAAAGATCTTTCGGGAATGGCCTGTCTATCTGTTCGCCAAATTGAGCAGATTGAGAATGGTGAAAGTAGCTCTTTTTACGGTGATCAAGTTAAATTCACAGCAACAAAAAAGGTAGCTGGATTACTCAAGCTCACACCTGAAGAGGCATTTGATTTTTCTGGTGTCGTGCAGCCTGTTAAAGCAGCTGATGTTGAAGAGAAATTTCAGGTGGAGACAAAAGCTTCTGCGGTAGAAAAAAAGGCAAAGACCGAAAAAGTAAAAGAAAAAGAGGCTAGCCCTGTAGCGGTAGAGAAAGTCGCAGAACCAAAACTAAAACCTGAGAAGGTCAGTGCTAGCAAATTCTCACAAAAAGCGATTGATTACAGCCAGAAATCAAAAGCTTCAGTAGGACCTAAAAAGAAACTTTTTTTACTGTTGGCAATTGGTGCGGCAGTGATTTTCTCTGTAGTGAACTTGCGCCCCCTATTTTTTCCCGAACCGGCTAAAGAAGAGGTGGTGATTATTCAAGAAGTAGCACAAGAGCCTGCGCCAGCAAATGCACCAGCAGAGCCTGTGACAGAGACTAAGCCAGCTCCAGCAACGGTACTAGAGCCAACTCCAGTAGCAGTTACGGCGGAATGCCCACCTGCAGATGCATCCGCACTCAATTACAAGCCCGAAGCCCCTAAAAAAGCGGGTGACATGGTTTATCTGCAATCAAAGACTGCGCAAACAGTATGTGTGGTGGATGCTACCGGTAAGACCCAGAATAAAACTCTTGAGCCAGGAGTTGGTGCAAGTGTTTATGGCAAGCCACCATTGAAGGTGCTTACTGGCGGTTTAAATCAAGTGGATTTGTATTACCAAGGTGCAAAGGTGCGTGTGGGTAGTACTGCTGGTAAAACAATTATTTTGGAGCCGGCTGAAATTATTCAGCCTGCAGCTCCATCAAACTCCACAGACTCTCAGTTGCGTTGATGGCCTGAGAGGTTCGCAGGTTTAATTCGTTGAATTAAACCGCAGCGTTATCAGTTTCACCGGTACGAATACGAATCACTTGCTCGACTGCAGTCACGAAAATCTTGCCGTCACCAATCTTGCCGGTACGAGCAGCTTTAGTAATTGCTTCAATAGCAGCTTCAACGCGGTCATCGGAAACTACTGCTTCCACTTTTACTTTAGGTAAAAAGTCGACTACATACTCAGCGCCACGATAGAGTTCAGTATGCCCTTTTTGACGGCCAAAGCCCTTAACTTCAGTAACGGTCAGACCTGTAACACCGACTTCCGCCAATGACTCACGAACTTCATCGAGTTTGAACGGCTTAATGATGGATGTAATTAATTTCATGTGTTCCCCCTAATTCAGTAATCATACCTAGATCTGTTCTGAACTACCAAAAACCGACCCGCTGAGCGTTCTAAGCTCTAAATTGGGAGGTGATGGGGTAGCGCCAGTCGCGGCCAAAGGCGCGCGTGGTTACACGGACCCCGGGTGGAGCTTGGCGACGCTTATATTCATTAAGCTTGATTAAGCGGGTTACTTTTTCTACGCTCTTAGCATCAAAGCCTGCGGCAATGATTTGAGCAATCGATTGGTTTTGCTCCATATAGCGCTCAACAATGCCATCCAGCACTTCATAAGAGGGCAGGCTATCTTGATCTTTTTGGTCTGGGCGTAACTCTGCCGAAGGTGCGCGGGTCAGAATTCGCTCCGGAATCACTGGCGTAATACTGTTGCGATAGGCGCACAGGCGATACACCAAAGTCTTGGCGATATCTTTAATGACTGCAAAGCCACCCGCCATATCGCCATAGAGTGTGCAGTAGCCGACTGCCATTTCACTCTTGTTGCCGGTAGTCAAAACGAGTCGACCTGTTTTATTGGATAGGGCCATCAGTAGGGTCCCACGCACGCGTGCCTGAATATTCTCTTCGGTAGCATCTACTTTTAAACCGGCAAATTGCTCAGCTAGAGAAGCTTCTAAAGCATCCACTGGCCCACTAATCGGAATCTCGTCGTATTGCACGCCTAAGTTCTTCGCCATCTCCCTTGCATCGATCCAGGAGATATCAGCGGTATAGCGAGAGGCCATCATGACGGTGCGTACCTTATCAGCGCCTAAGGCATCGACGGCAATTGCCAATACCAAGGCTGAATCTACGCCGCCAGATAGGCCAATAATCACGCCAGGGAAGCGATTTTTAGTGACATAGTCACGTACACCCAAGACCAGCGCTTGATAAGCCTGCGCCTCAACAGATTGGGGCAGGGTGATCAAACCTTTTTCTAGTTCTCCAGATGCTGTCACTGTAACAAGGCCTAGGCCGGTTTCAAACTGAGGCATTGCCATCACGACTTTGCCATCACTATTTAATGCAAATGAGCCGCCATCAAAAACCAACTCATCCTGACCGCCAACAGCGTTGACGTAAACCAGTGGCATTTTGGTTTGTGCAATATGCCCACGGAGCACTTCAATACGCAAGGCTTCTTTTTGCAGGTGGTAAGGAGAGGCATTGGGGACTAACAATACTTGTGCGCCAGCAGCATGAGATTGTTTGGCTGGACCTGCATGCCAGGCATCTTCACACAAGATAATTCCATAGCGAACACCTTCGCATTCAAAAACACAAGCTTGATTACCAGGTACGAAGTAACGAACTTCGTCAAATACTTCATGGTTAGGCAATTCTTGTTTTGCGTAGCCCGCAATGACCTTGCCGTTTCGTAAAACAGATGCGTGGTTTTGCAAACCTGCGGATGTTTGTTTGGGATGGCCGACGATGACTGTCAGATCAGAGTACTGAGCTAGCTCTTTCATCAAGAGCTCGAGCTGTAATTGTGCTGCCTCAATAAAAGCAGGGCGGAGGAGTAAGTCTTCTGGGGGATAGCCGGTCAGCGAAAGCTCAGGGGTTACAACAAGTTTGGCGCCTTGTGAGTAGGCGTCTAGAGCGGCTTTGTGAATGAGTTGCGCGTTGCCAGCCAAATCACCCAGTAATGGGTTGATTTGGGCTAAGGCAATTTTCTGCGTGCTCACTCCGAATCACAAAGCCTTTTCAATAAAAGAATTACTTGTTCTCTTTGTTGTAGCGCTCGATGCCTTCAAGAATTTCTTTATGAGCATCAGCAACGCCACCCCAGCCTTTAACTTTTACCCATTTACCTTTTTCGAGATCTTTATAGTGCTCGAAGAAGTGTTGAATTTGATTCAAGCGCAATGGGTTCATGTCTTCAGGTTTTTGCCAGTGTGTATAGATAGGCAAAATTTTGTCTTCTGGAACGGCCAATAATTTAGCGTCTTGACCAGCCTCATCTTCCATTTGTAAGATGCCAATTGCACGGCAGCTTACAACTACACCTGGAATGAGTGGGAATGGAGTAATTACGAGAACGTCAACAGGGTCGCCATCACCGGCAATCGTTTTATTGATGTAACCGTAGTTGCATGGATAGTGCATTGCAGTACCCATAAAACGGTCTACGAAAATTGCGCCGCTCTCTTTATCTACTTCATACTTGATTGGATCAGCATTCATTGGGATTTCAATAATGACGTTGAAGCTTTCAGGGATCTTTTTACCTGGCTTGACCTTTTCGAGACTCATAAATACTCCGAATAATGATTAGTAAATACCCTGATCCTAAAAAGGGAGCGCAGGGGTGATTCTGTTACATACTGATACAGCTTAAAGACCATAGTTTAAAGCTTTCGGAAACCAGGTCTACCTAAGTGCAGTTATACAAAACAATAAAGATTAACAAATGATTAACTTTGGGGAGTTCAAGCATGAGTAATGTCACTTTAGGCTTGTATTTTGCCTTGGCGTGCGGTGTCCTGGCCGTGATTTACGGTTTTGTGATGCGCAGCTGGATTTTGAAGCAAAGTACGGGCAATGCCAAAATGCAAGAAATTGCCGAGGCGATTCAGCAGGGGGCGGCAGCGTATTTGTCGCGCCAATATAAAACGATTGCTGTGGTTGGGGTGGTTCTGGCCATTCTTATGGCGCTCTTCCTTGATTTTGCGACCGCGATTGGCTTTGTCATTGGCGCTGTGCTTTCCGGCGCTTGCGGATTCATTGGTATGAATGTCTCAGTACGCGCAAACGTGCGGACAGCGGAAGCGGCCACCAAGGGTATGAACGAAGCTCTTAATGTGGCATTCAAAGGCGGTGCTATTACCGGCATGTTGGTAGTTGGATTGGGTCTCTTGGGTGTTGGCCTCTTCTTTATGTTCCTCGTATCGATTGGCGCTGGACAGGATCTCTCTTCCGTGTTGCATCCCCTGATTGGTTTGGCATTCGGTTCCTCTTTGATTTCGATCTTTGCTCGTTTAGGTGGCGGCATCTTTACTAAAGGTGCAGACGTCGGCGCTGACTTGGTCGGTAAGGTTGAGGCTGGAATTCCGGAAGATGATCCACGCAATCCTGCGGTGATTGCTGATAATGTTGGCGACAACGTTGGTGACTGCGCAGGTATGGCGGCGGACTTATTTGAAACTTACGCGGTTACGCTGATTGCAACCATGGTGCTAGGATCCTTAATGGTTTCTAGCGCACCAGTGGCTGCGATTATTTATCCATTAGTGCTGGGTGGCGTTTCTATCATCGCCTCCATCATTGGTTGCTCATTTGTAAAGGCAACTCCTGGCATGAAAAATGTGATGCCTGCTTTGTATAAGGGTCTGATCATTGCTGGTGGTTTGTCATTGATTGCTTTCTACTTTGTAACCAACTTCATCATGCCAGACGATGCATTAGGCATCCCCGGTAGCCAATGGCGTTTGTTTGGTTCAACTGTAGTGGGCTTGTTGCTTACAGCAGGTTTGGTATGGATTACCGAGTACTACACCGGTACCCAGTTCAAGCCAGTGCAGCATATTGCTGAAGCTTCAACCAAAGGTCACGGTACCAACATTATTGCTGGCTTAGGTATTTCGATGAAGTCAACTGCTTACCCAGTGCTCTTTGTTTGTGCAGCGATTTTTGCGGCGTATTGGTTGGCTGGTTTATATGGCATTGCAATTGCAGCAACAGCCATGTTGTCCATGGCAGGTATTGTGGTTGCGCTTGATGCATATGGCCCAATTACAGATAACGCTGGTGGTATTGCAGAGATGGCAGGCTTGCCACAATCTGTTCGCGATATTACCGATCCATTGGATGCGGTTGGCAACACTACTAAAGCAGTTACTAAAGGCTATGCAATTGGTTCAGCTGGTTTGGCATCGCTCGTACTCTTTGCTGACTACACCCATGCTTTAGAGGGTATGGGCCAACAAGTGTCTTTTGACTTGTCCAATCACATGGTCATCATTGGCCTCTTTATTGGTGGCATGATTCCTTACTTGTTTGGTGCGATGGCGATGGAAGCAGTTGGTCGTTGCGCTGGCGCGGTAGTAGAAGAGGTGCGCCGTCAGTTCCGTGATATCCCTGGAATCATGGAAGGTACTGCAAAGCCAGAGTACGGCAAAGCTGTAGATATGCTGACTTCTGCTGCTATTAAAGAGATGATCGTTCCTTCCCTCTTGCCAGTAGTTGCCCCAGTTGTCGTTGGTCTCTTGTTAGGGCCGGCTGCATTGGGTGGTTTGCTTATGGGAACTATCGTGACTGGCCTATTCGTAGCGATCTCGATGTGTACCGGTGGTGGTGCTTGGGATAACGCCAAGAAATATATCGAAGAAGGCAACTTCGGCGGTAAAGGTTCTGAAGCTCACAAAGCTGCAGTGACGGGCGACACCGTAGGTGATCCTTACAAAGATACTGCGGGCCCTGCCGTTAACCCACTCATTAAGATTATTAACATCGTGGCATTACTTATCGTGCCACTCTTGCCAATGGTCTCTCGTTAAGCAATGAGTAGTCATTAAATGCAGTAGCAATCAGACTGCAGCAAACAAAAACGCCTAGCAATGCTAGGCGTTTTTTTATTTCATACTTATTTAAAGTTCTGGGCAAATAAAACTTACTCCAAGGTTTCTAAGTAACGCTGCGCATCCAGTGCAGCCATACAGCCTGTGCCAGCACTAGTAATCGCTTGACGATAGATGTGATCTTGAACGTCGCCAGCAGCAAACACCCCAGGGATATTAGTAGCAGTGGCATTGCCTTCAAGGCCTGAATGGGTCTTGAGGTAGCCATTGTTCATGTCGAGCTGACCAACAAAGAGTTCGGTATTCGGTTTGTGACCAATTGCAATAAAGGCGCCTGTTACAGCAAGATCTTCAGTGCTGCCATCTTGTTTCTTGATGCGCACACCAGTTACACCTTTTTCATCGCCTAGAACTTCGTCGAGAGTGGAGTTCAGTTTCAGCTCCACTTTGCCTTCAGCAACTTTTGCCATGAGGCGATCATTCAAAATTGGTTCAGCACGGAACTTATCGCGACGATGAATGACAGTTACTTTTTTAGCAATGCCTGTCAGGTAGAGCGCTTCTTCAACTGCAGTATTACCACCACCGACTACGCACACATCTTGATTGCGGTAGAAGAAGCCATCGCAAGTTGCGCAACCAGAAACACCGCGACCCATGAATGCTTCCTCACTTGGTAAGCCAATATATTGAGCGGAAGCGCCAGTGGAAATAATCAAAGCATCGCAGGTATAGGTTCCGGAATCCCCAACTAGGCGAATCGGCTTTTCTTTCAGGGCTGCTGTATGAATATGGTCAAAAATGATTTCAGTATTAAAGCGTTCGGCATGCTTTAAGAAACGCTCCATCAGTTCTGGGCCTTGAACACCATCAGCATCCGCAGGCCAGTTTTCGACGTCAGTAGTGGTCATTAATTGACCGCCCTGAGCTAGGCCAGTGATGAGGGTGGGGTTTAGATTAGCTCGGGCTGCGTAGACGGCTGCTGTATAGCCAGCAGGGCCAGATCCGAGGATCAGAACTTTGGAGTGTTTTGGGGTATTTGTAGTCATATTCAAATTATAGATTTGCTTGATTACAATCGGTAGAACATGGCAAGAACCGCATACCCGAAGTCTAAGGCCCCAATAAGCCCCCAGCCCCCAGATAATGGCCCGCAGGGCAGGATGCCCCGCCTATTATTGGAGGCTCGCTGGTTCATCTCTCTAGGCTTGTGCCTGGGCTTATTTGCCATTTTGCTGACCTATTCCAAGGCTGATCCAGCCTGGTCCCATGCCAGTTTTGAGGCTCCCAAGAATCTGGGGGGTCGTTTTGGGGCCTATTTAGCCGATTTAATGCTGTATATCTTTGGTATTTCTGCCTTTTGGTGGGTTGCTCTCTTTGGGCGCCGCGTCTTAAATGGCTGGCGCGAGCTTTGGAGCATACCTTTGCCACCAGATCCAGATGCTAAGCCAGACTCTCTACTAATGCGTTGGTTAGGCTTTGGACTGACTCTCGTCTGCAGTATGGGTTTGGAGTCCATCCGTATGCATTCGCTGTCCTGGGAGCTCCCTAGACCTCCTGGCGGTATTTTGGGTGAGCTGATTGGTGATCCATTGCAAATGTCTCTTGGATTTACCGGTTCCACTCTGGTGCTCCTATTTGGCCTTTGTGCTGGCCTGTCTTTGTTCTTGCATTTCTCCTGGCTGGATGTGGCTGAAAAAGTAGGGCGTTTCTTGGAGGTGACTTATCACCGCATTCATGAACGTCGCGACAGCGAAGAAGACCGTAAGTTAGGTGAAGTTGCTGCTGAAGAGCGTGAAGAGTTTGTAGAAGAGTTCCGCGGACGCGTTGAGGTTGCAGCGCCAGTGCAAATCGTTCGTGCTCCAATTGAAATTCCGAAGAGTGCTCGTGTAGAGCGCGAGAAACAGCAGCCATTGTTTGTGGATATTCCAGATTCAGAATTACCACCGCTCGCATTGCTTGATCCAGTACCCGAAGCAAAAGAAACTATCTCTGCTGACGTGTTGGAATTTACTTCGCGCTTAATTGAACGCAAGTTAGCCGAGTTTAATGTTCAAGTAAAAGTGATTGCCGCCTATCCTGGCCCAGTAGTGACTCGCTACGAGATTGATCCAGCTATTGGTGTGAAGGGCAGTCAGATCGTGAATCTCTCACGTGACTTAGCACGCTCACTAGGTGTTGTCAGTATGCGTGTTGTAGAAACCATCCCTGGCAAAACTTGTATGGCTTTGGAGTTACCAAACCCAACACGCCAGTCGGTTTACTTGTCAGAGATTCTGACTTCGCAGGTTTATAACGACAACCATTCTTTACTGACTTTAGCTTTAGGTAAAGACATCTCTGGCAGCCCAATGGTGGCTGATTTAGCGAAGATGCCTCACTGCTTGGTTGCGGGTACTACCGGCGCTGGTAAGTCCGTGGGTATCAATGCCATGATTCTGTCGCTACTCTTTAAGGCTAAGCCTGATGAAGTGCGTTTGATCATGATTGATCCGAAGATGCTCGAGATGGCCATCTACGACAAGATCCCGCATTTGTTGTGCCCAGTTGTAACGGATATGAAGCAGGCATACAACGCACTTAACTGGGCGGTAAATGAGATGGAGCGCCGTTACAAACTGATGAGTAAGTTTGGCGTACGTAACCTAGCTGGCTTTAATAAAAAAATTCTGGAAGCCGAAGAGAAAGGTGAGAAGCTCACCAATCCATTTAGCTTAACTCCAGATGATCCAGAGCCAATCTATAAAGCACCGGTCATCGTCATCGTGATTGATGAGTTGGCTGACTTGATGATGGTATCGGGCAAGAAGATTGAAGAGTTGATTGCCCGTATTGCGCAAAAGGCTCGTGCTGCAGGTATTCATTTGGTATTAGCAACACAACGCCCTAGCGTTGACGTCATTACTGGTTTAATTAAAGCCAACGTACCAACCCGTATCTCATTCCAAGTCAGCAGCAAGATTGATAGTCGTACGATTTTGGATCAGCAGGGCGCGGAAGCATTGTTGGGTATGGGTGACATGCTCTATATGGCGCCAGGTACCGGTTTGCCAGTTCGTGTTCATGGCGCATTCGTATCGGATGATGAAGTGCACCGCGTAGTGGAGTGGCTCAAAGAGAAGGGCGAAGCCAACTATATTGATGGCGTCCTTGAAGGTGCTGACGAATCCAATGTGGATGCATTGACTGGCGAGGGTGGTGGTGAGGCGGATCCTCTTTATGACCAAGCCGTTGCTATTGTTCTAGAAAATAAACGCCCATCGATCTCATTAGTCCAGCGTCACCTGCGTATTGGTTACAACCGTGCCGCACGCCTACTCGAAGATATGGAAAAAGCAGGACTTGTATCTAAGATGGGTAATGGTGGTAATCGCGAGATTCTTCATCGCCCTTCAGAGTAAGGCAGCCATTTTGCAAAGATTCTTATCTGCAGTATTGCTTGGAACAGCCATTCTGTTTTCAGGCGCCGCTCATTCGCAAAGTGAAAGTGGTTCAGAACAGTTGCGTCAATTTGTACGGAGCTCCAAAACTGCAGAGGGAGATTTTGTGCAGCAACAGTTGCGCGCACCCAAAGCCAATGAGTCGCAAGACAAGGGCTTGAAAGTCCTCCGTCAAACCCAAGGTCATTTTGTGTTTCAGCGTCCAGGAAGATTTATCTGGGATATCCAAAAGCCTTACGAGCAAAAGTTAATTGCTGATGGCAAGCAACTAATCTTATGGGATAAAGATTTAAACCAGGCGACTTTTCGTCCAGCGGGGCAGGCCTTAGCTTCTACACCAGCAGCTATTCTGTTTGGTGAGACTTCACTAGAACAGCATTTTGACTTGGTTGAAGGCGAAGAGCGTTTAGGAATGAAGTGGGTAGCTTTGATTCCTAAAAAAGATCCCAATGCCAAGAATAAAAATGACCTGCCTTATACAAAGATCTCGATTGGCATGGCTAATGGCTTACCGAAAGCTTTGGAGTTAACCGATGGGCTTGGAAGCGTGGTCCTGGTGACTTTGGATAAGATCCAACTCAATGTTAATTTGCCCGCCAATCGCTTTACTTTCACTCCGCCAGCCGGAGCCGAAGTCTTGCGCTTAAACTAGAGCCCGTATAAAACTAAAACCTAGAACCCCTAATCTACAGAGCATCACATGATTGATCCGCAATTACTCCGTAAAGATATCGCCGCAGTTGCTGCACGTTTAGCGACTCGCAAATTCCAACTCGATGTTGAGAAATTCAATGCCTTGGAATCTGAGCGTAAATCTTTGCAAACCCGTACTGAAGAATTGCAAGCCAAGCGCAATCAGCTATCTAAAGCCATTGGCATGAAAAAAGGTAAGGGCGAGGATGCTTCTGCCGAGATGGCTGAAGTCGCAGACGTTAATGCTGATATGGAATCCGGTGCCGCAAGACTGGGTACGCTGCAAGCAGAAATTTCTGATTTCTTGATGGGCATTCCGAATCTGCCAGATGAGTCTGTGCCTGCTGGAAAAGATGAAACAGAAAACAAAGAAGTAAAGCGTTGGGGTGAAGAGCCTATTTTTGATTTTGAGATTAAAGATCACGTTGATCTCGGCGGTCCACTCGGTTTGGACTTTGAAGTGGCGGCTAAGATTAGCGGTTCACGCTTTGTAGTGCTCAAGGGGCCGATTGCTAGATTGCACCGCGCTTTGGCGCAATTCATGATTGATACTCATGCTACAGATCACCATTATCAAGAGGTGTATGCGCCTTACATGGTGAATGCTGCTTCTATGCGCGGTACTGGTCAGTTGCCGAAGTTTGAAGAGGATCTATTTAAGGTTCCCCGTCAAATGGGCGGTGAAGACGAGGGCGGTGAAGCTAAGACTGAAAACTTTTACCTTATCCCAACTGCAGAAGTGCCTGTAACGAATTTAGTCCGAGACGAAATCGTTAACGCAGATAGCTTACCAATGAAGTTTGTGGCTCATACACCATGTTTCCGTTCAGAAGCTGGTAGCTATGGTCGTGATGTCCGAGGCATGATTCGTCAGCATCAGTTTGACAAAGTTGAGTTAGTACAAATCACTAAGCCAGAAGATTCCATGCAAGCCTTGGAAGAGCTCACGGGCCACGCTGAGCGTATTCTGGAATTGCTTGAGTTACCTTACAGAAAAGTATTACTCTGCACCGGTGATATGGGTTTTGGTAGTACCAAGACTTATGACTTAGAAGTTTGGGTGCCTTCACAAAAAGCCTATAGAGAAATTAGCTCATGCTCCAGCATGGGTGATTTCCAGGCAAGACGGATGCAAGCCAGATTTAAAGCGGGTCAAGGCAAGCCAGAATTGGTGCATACCTTAAATGGTTCAGGTCTTGCAGTTGGTAGGGCGTTGGTTGCATTACTTGAGAACAAGCAACAAGTAGATGGCAGTATTGCTATTCCGAAGGCACTACAACCTTACTTAGGTGGCTTAGAGATATTAAAGCCGAATTAAATTAAAACGGCTTTAATTTTTACTCTAGCAACATTTTTTGCTAAAACTTTATCAAGAGTTGCCAAAGATTTAGATTTGAATTGCTTTGCGGCGGCAAGATGAAGTGCGTCGCCAGCCCTGAGATTTGATTTGCTATCAACAACTAAAATCCCAGCAGAGTAATACGTTTTGCTCTCAATGGGCATTAGTTCAATATCGTTTTGGCAAAGACTGTCAAATTTTTTCCAAGCTTCACGACTCTGTTTTTCAGTTATTTGATTGGTTCTGACCTTTAGACTAAGTGCGCTAGAGAATTCTGTAAATGCCCAAGTAGATGAAATCATTTTTGTGGAGCTGTTTTCATGCCACGTGTCAACAGCGTCACTCTTTTCTTCTGTTGTGCATAAAGCCACTAAGATACTGGTATCAACATAAATCATTAGTAGCGCGCCCCTGAGCGAACTTCATCCATCACTGATTTACCCATCTTTAAAGTAGCTCTAAATGCTCTAAGATCTGCTGCAATCGCTTTGCGATCTAATTTTTGCGGCCTAATAATTAGTGAACCATCCTTCGATAGGGTTGCTTCAACCTTATCCCCATCCTTTAGTTGGATTTCTTTAATGAATGCAGCGGGAATCCGAAGCGCTAGGCTATTACCCCACTTTGAAATTTGAATATTCATGTTTTAACCTCTTTAATATAGATATACATATATGTATATCTATATTAAAGAGACTGAGCTCTTTTGGCTAGCCATTTTTAAGTCAATATTGCCTATATGGCTTTATGTATCGCTGGCTATAATGATTTCTCGGTTCGGAGAGGTGGCAGAGTGGTCGAATGTACTTGACTCGAAATCAGGCGTAGGGTCAAACCTACCGAGGGTTCGAATCCCTCCCTCTCCGCCATTCAGACTCTATATTTGTTTGCATAGAGAAAATATTTAAAGGGCCCCGCGTGACGTGGGGCTTTTTATTTATACGTAGTTTGCAATCCGCAGGTATTGAATAAGACAAGGGAGCATTACTTTTGCAGTCGAGCCACCAAGTTCTTCATGATGTTTTTGGTTTTGATCAATTCCGTGGTGCTCAAGAGTCTATTGTTAGACATGTAGTGGCAGGAGGCGATGCTTTGGTTCTCATGCCCACCGGCGCCGGTAAGTCGCTGTGCTATCAAATTCCCTCGCTTGTTCGACGTGGTGTAGGCGTAGTAGTGTCGCCCTTAATTGCACTAATGCAGGATCAAGTTGATGCATTAACCCAGTTAGGAGTTAAGGCTTCATTTTTAAACTCTAGCTTGGATGCGTCCACATCTCAAAAGGTCACTAGTCAATTGCTGGCTGGAGATCTTGACTTAATCTACGTGGCGCCTGAACGCCTAATGAATCCTGGTTTTCTATCAATCCTTGATAGGCTCAATGCGGGCCCCGGAATTGCCTTGTTCGCGATTGATGAGGCGCACTGTGTTTCTCAATGGGGTCATGATTTCCGCCCAGAATATCGTCAGTTAACTGTTTTGCACGAGCGATTCCCTAAGGTGCCTCGTATCGCCTTAACAGCTACTGCGGATGCGCCAACTAGAGCAGAAATTGTGGAGCGTCTGTCGCTCGAATCTGCCGAGCAGTTTGTCTCCAGCTTTGATCGTCCCAATATTAAATATCGAGTTCTGCAAAAGCAGAGTACTAAACAACAGTTAGAGCACTTTTTAGATGCGGAGCATGCCGATGACTCGGGAATTATTTATTGCCTATCGCGTCGCAGTGTAGAAGAGACTGCTCAATGGTTGGTAGGCCGCGGCTGGGATGCTATGCCGTATCACGCCGGTTTAAGTGTCGAAACACGCAGTGCTAATCAAAAACGTTTCTTACGTGAAGAGGGTGTCATCATGGTCGCAACCGTAGCTTTCGGCATGGGCATTGATAAACCTAACGTACGCTTTGTAGCTCATCTAGATCTTCCAAAAAGCATGGAAGGGTATTACCAGGAAACAGGGCGTGCAGGACGTGATGGCTTGCCCGCAAATGCCTGGATGGCCTATGGATTTGGGGATGTAGTTAGCTTGCGGCAAATGGTGGATTCTGGCGAAGCTTCTGAGGATCGTAAGCGGGTAGAGCGCCAAAAACTCAACGCACTACTGGGCTATTGCGAATCCACAACATGCCGTCATCAAACAATCTTGCGCTACTTTGGAGAGATGCATCCTGGTGGCTGTGGGAACTGCGATAACTGTCTAGAGCCCGTGGCGACTTGGAATGCCACACAGGAAGT
Organism: Polynucleobacter sp. AP-Nickl1-40-C4; assembly: GCF_035012665.1. Classification (NCBI taxonomy): domain Bacteria; kingdom Pseudomonadati; phylum Pseudomonadota; class Betaproteobacteria; order Burkholderiales; family Burkholderiaceae; genus Polynucleobacter; species Polynucleobacter sp. AP-Nickl1-40-C4. The sequence goes on along the minus strand of NZ_JAYGQR010000008.1, from coordinate 8,598 downwards.
ACAAAAGGCGTTGTCCTGTGTTTATCGGACAGGCCAGCGTTTTGGTGTGACCCATTTAATTGATGTCCTCCTTGGTAAGGTTACCCCCAGAGTGAAGCAGTACTTTCATGAGCAGGTTAGTACCTTTGGAATCGGTACAGAACTCAATCAGGCCCAATGGAATAGCATTTATCGTCAATTGGTAGCAGGCGGCTATTTAGATGCGGATATTGCTCTGCATGGTGGCTTAAAGTTAGTCGATGAGATCGCATTACCCGTGTTACGTGGCGAGCAAGAGGTTTGGTTGCGCAAAGAAACGGGCTACTCCAAGACTAAGGCTACGAAATCAGGAGCAAAGAAAAGTTCTACGCATCCCTTTAGTAATGTTGCAGATGGAAAATTATGGGAGGCACTCAAAGCGAAGCGCACTGAGCTGGCACGTGAGCAAGGGGTTCCACCCTATGTGATTTTTCATGACAGTACTTTGCTGGAGATGGTTAGGTCTACGCCAAAGACCTTAGATCAATTTAGCTGTATTGGCGGGGTGGGGCAGGCCAAATTAGAGCGCTATGGCGAACACTTTATTGAAGTCATACAGGAGAACCTAGCGAATCCCGCATAAATCTCTATATTTACTGGGGTTACTATTAAATGAATTTCGTTCATTTAACGTGCTTGATAGCATTTCTATTAAAAGTGATTTGAGTGATTAATGCCTCTAGGCATGCAAAAAACGCTGTTTTTGGGGTGTCATAGAGCCGTCATATAGCTGTCACATTCCATCCGTATCGTTCTTATATCGCGCTGTTGCGCATATTCAATCTAAGGACGAATTAAATGAAATCTTTTTTGAAAAAAGCCCTCGTTATTGGTGCTATTTCTCTTGCTCCAACAGCATTCGCTGTGGAGATGACGGGTGCTGGTTCTTCATTTATTTACCCAGTTCTAAGTAAGTGGGCTGAGTCCTATAAAGCCAAAAGTGGTGACAGCTTAAATTATCAGTCGATTGGTTCTGGCGGCGGTATCAAGCAAATTAAGGCAAAAACTGTTGATTTTGGCGCTACTGATGCTCCATTAAGTTTTGATGATCTGCAAAGCCATGGCATGGTTCAGTTTCCAGCAATTATTGGCGGTGTAGTTCCTGTAGTGAACATTGAAGGCATTGGTCCTAACCAGTTGAAACTTTCTGGTGACCTATTGTCAGATATTTTCCAAGGTCAAGTAACTGATTGGAGCGACAAACGTGTTGCCCTGCTCAATCCTGGTGTGAAGATTCCTTCTGGCCCAATCACAGTTGTTACTCGTGCTGATGGCTCTGGTACTACGGCAATTTTTACCAGCTTCCTTTCTAAAGCAAGCAGCAACTTCAAGGATGCCGTTGGTTTCGGTGCGCAAGTTAAATGGCCAGCAGCTTCAACTGTAAGCGGTAAGGGAAATGAAGGCGTTGCTGCAAACGTTGCACGTATTAAGAACTCTGTTGGCTATGTTGAGTACGCTTACGCCAAAAAGAACAATCTGAGCTACACGCAGGTTCGCAATGCTGATGGCGTAATGGTATCTCCAACAGCAGAAGCATTTGCTGCTGCATCTGCTGGTACAGACTGGTCTAAATTTCCTGGAATGAATACTTTCATTACCTATGCATCAGGCGCTAAAGCATGGCCAATCACAGGCGCAACTTTTGTGGTGGTTTACAAAAAGCCTGAGAATAAAGTACAAGCCGCAGCAGTACTGAAATTCTTTGACTATTCATTCAAGGATGGTAAAAAAGCTGCTTCAGAGTTAGATTACGTCCCAATGCCTGATGCAACCGTGGATTACATTCGCAAGCAGGTTTGGTCGCAAGTTGACTCTAAATAATAATTATTTTTATTATTATGTTTTTAACGACCCTGTTGTTCAGGGTCGTTTTTCTACTTAAGTTAAGCATAGAATGAATACTCTAGAATCTTCCGGTGCTCCGACGCTCATGGCTTCAAGAATTGCGCGACTCCAGCGGGTTCAGGATTTTTTATTCCATCGCGTTACCCAATTTTTTTCTCTATCGGTGTTATTCGCGCTATTAGGAATTATTGGCTCTTTGTTCGTAAATGCATGGCCTGCCTTGCAAGAGTTCGGCCCCCAGTTTTTTATAACCTCGAACTGGGATATTGTTAATGGCGAATTCGGTGGCTTGATAGCAATTTATGGAACATTAGTTTCTTCAGCGATTGCATTGTTGATTGCTGTCCCCCTGAGTTTTGGTATTGCCTTTTTCTTAACAGAAATTTGCCCTCCATCGCTCCGCCGCCCTCTTGGTACGGCAGTTGAGCTATTGGCTGCAGTGCCTTCCATCATCTATGGCATGTTTGGTTTATTTGTTTTTGCCCCAATATTTGGCGACTATATTGAACCTGCTCTTCAGGCTACTTTAGGTCAAATTCCACTAATTGAAATCCTGTTTTCAGGAGCGCCCAATGGCATTGGTATGTTGTGCGCCGGATTAATTCTTGCCCTCATGATTTTGCCTTTTATTGCCTCTGTGATGCGTGACGTATTTGAAATTGTTCCACCGGTTCTCAAGGAATCGGCCTACGGAATAGGTTGTACAACCTGGGAAGTTGTCAGAAATATTGTGTTGCCTTATACAAAGGCAGGCGTCATTGGCGGTGTGATGTTAGGTTTAGGTAGGGCACTCGGAGAGACTATGGCAGTCACCTTCGTGATTGGAAACGCCCAACGTATTTCACCATCCCTCTTTGCGCCAGGTAGCTCTATTGCATCGACTTTAGCAAACCAATTCGGTGAGGCGGAAGCTGGTTTGCATTACTCTTCGCTTTTTGCCTTGGGGCTAGCGCTATTTTTTATTACATTTATTGTTCTAGCCTTTGCTAAATGGCTTTTAATTAGCATGGAGAAAAAACAAGGGCTTAAATCATGAGTTCCAATGTTAATTTGGATATGGCAGTATTTGCCCGTCGTAAGAGAGCAAACAAAATTGGATTAACTCTCTCTATGCTAGCTATGGCCATTGGTATGGCTAGCCTTATTTGGATTCTCAGCATCCTTTTTATTAAAGGATTCTCTGCCATTAATTTGAATATGTTCACAGCAAGTACTCCTGCCCCTGGCACTGAAGGCGGGGGTTTAGCCAATGCCATTGTGGGAAGTCTCTTATTGGTTGGCTCATGTACCTTTATTAGTACACCTGTTGGAGTCCTGGCTGGCCTATATTTATCAGAATACGGGGATCGAAGCAAGGTTGCCTCTCTTACCCGTTTCGTGACTGACATTATGCTTTCCGCACCTTCGATTGTGATTGGCCTGTTTGTTTATGCCTTATATGTTGCCAAGGTTCAGCATTTCTCAGGATGGGCTGGGACCGTAGCATTAGCTTTGATTGCTATTCCGGTAGTTGTACGCACTACTGAAAATATGTTGCGTTTGGTTCCTGGTAGCTTGCGAGAAGCCGCCTATGCATTAGGGACTCCCAAGTGGAAAGTGGCCTTTATGGTTACTTTACGTGCTGCGCAAAGCGGCATCATGACAGGAATTCTGTTGGCATTAGCTCGGGTTAGTGGTGAAACAGCGCCTTTACTATTTACCGCCCTAAGCAATCAGTTTTTCTCAACAGATATGAATAAGCCTATGGCTAATTTGCCGGTGGTGATTTTCCAATTTGCTATGAGTCCATATGACAATTGGGTTAGCTTGGCCTGGGGTGGATCTCTCCTGATTACCTTTGCGGTGCTGGGTTTGAATATTTTGGCGCGCGTTGTATTCCGTGACAAGGTGCAGGGATGATGAGCAATATGAGAACAATGTTTGACTTAAATAAGATTGATGGTCAAGGGGGTAGAGTGGATACGGTAAACCAAGAGCCGAAAAAAACGGCTATTAATGCTATTGAAGTGCGCGATTTGAATTTTTACTATGGCGCATTTCAGGGATTAAAAAAGATTAACTTAGATATTGAGCAAGGCAAGGTAACTGCTTTTATCGGTCCATCAGGCTGTGGAAAATCCACCCTACTGCGAACACTAAACCGGATGTATGACCTCTATCCAGGTCAACGTGCTGAAGGCGAAATTAACTTCTACGGTCAGAATATTTTAGAGCCTGGACAGGACCTGAACTTATTGCGTTCTCGTATTGGTATGGTTTTTCAGAAGCCAACTCCATTTCCAATGTCTATTTATGAAAACATTGCTTTTGGTGTTCGTCTCTATGAAAAGCTTTCCCGCTCTGAAATGGATGAGCGCGTAGAGTGGGCATTGAATAAGGCAGCCTTGTGGAATGAGGTGAAAGATAAGTTAAACCAGAGTGGTTTATCCCTTTCTGGTGGTCAACAGCAGCGTTTATGTATCGCACGTGGTGTAGCGGTCAAGCCTTCAGTGATTCTTCTGGATGAGCCAACATCGGCTTTGGACCCTATTTCTACTGGAAAAGTGGAAGAGTTGATTCATGAGCTCAAAAAGGACTATACGATTGCGATCGTGACTCATAATATGCAGCAAGCAGCGCGTGTATCTGACTATACGGCCTATATGTATTTGGGCAGCATGATTGAGTACGGCAAAACGGACGAAATATTTATTAAGCCTAAGCGTAAAGAGACCGAAGACTACATCACCGGCCGCTTCGGTTAATTGGAGAAATATATGCCAGATAAACACCTATCATCACAATTTGATGCCGATCTCAATTCTCTTTCAAGCCGCTTGCTTGAAATGGGCGGTCTAGTTGAATCCCAAATCGCAACAGCGATGCGTGCTTTTACCCAAATGGATCTCGATACCTGCAATGTAGTGATCGAAAATGAAAAGTTAGTCAATGACTTAGAGATTCAGATCGACTTGGCTTGTACTGAACTGATTGCACGCAGACAACCAACTGCTCGAGACTTGCGTTTGGTAATGGCAGTTTCTAAAGCCATTACCAATCTAGAGCGTGCTGGTGACGAGGCTGAGCGCGTTGCTAAGCGCACTAAGCGCTTAATTGAATCCGGCTTGCCACACAATATTAACGTTGCAGAAATCCGTCTTTCAGGTCAAATGGCAATTTCCTTATTGCGTCGTAGCCTAGATGCTTTTGCTCGTCTAGATACGATTGCAGCGGCCGATGTGGTCCAGGAAGACCGTCAGATTGATGAGGAGTTCAGGGGCTTTGTTCGTAAGCTCATCACCTATATGTCTGAAGATCCACATATGATCAGTACAGGCTTGGATATGCTGACGATTGCGAAGGCAATTGAGCGTATCGGTGATCACGCCAAAAATATTGCAGAGTTCGTCATCTACATTGCTAAGGGGTCTGATGTACGTCACATCCCGCATGAAGATTTAGTCCGCGAAGCCAACAGACAATAATTAGGGGCCCCTAATAATGACTCACCGCATACTCATAGTAGAGGATGAGCCATCAATTGCAGAATTGATTGCGATTAACCTGTCACATGCAGGCTATGAAGTTGAAAAGGCCATGCAAACTGATTTGGCATTGACGATGATGAAGGATCAGCTGCCTAATCTGATCATTTTGGATTGGATGTTGCCCGGCAAATCTGGCGTCCAGTTTGCAAAAGAGCTGCGCTCTAATGAACGCACTAAGGCATTGCCGATTTTGATGCTGACCGCCAAAAGTGAAGAGTCTGATAAGGTTCTTGGTTTGGACTCGGGCGCCGATGATTACGTTACTAAGCCATTTTCACCAAAAGAATTGGTGGCTAGGGTGAGGGCAATCCTACGGAGGCAGATGCCGATCGAGGATACTGGTCCACTGACTGTTGGTCCATTAAAGTTGGATCCAAGCTCTCATCGTGTACTGGCTATCTGGCCGAATCAGGAGTCTAAATCCATTGCTCTTGGGCCAACAGAGTTTCGATTGCTCCAGTATTTCATGGCTAATCCTGAGCGTGTTCACTCTCGGGGCAGCTTGCTGGACAAGGTGTGGGGTAGTGAGGTTTATATTGAAGAAAGAACAGTCGACGTTCATATTAAGCGCTTAAGAGCAGCTCTCGCTCCGTTTGATTGTGACCGCTATATTGAGACGGTGCGTGGTAGCGGCTACCGCATTACCAAGACTCCAACCGAATCTTAAGCCCGTATTTCTCTATTTTATTGGGAATCTCCAGGGATTTTTGGAGATGCTCTAATATTGCATCATGCTATCTGTGCTCACCCGTTTCTTTGTCATTATTTGCGTCGCATTTGTGTTGGCGTTCACAACATTGTCTTTATGGGGTGCGCAGTGGGCTATCGCAGTGGGAATATCTGTACTCTCCATTCCGCTGGTCTACGCTTATATCAACTTAGCGCGCCTGAGAAAATATACCCTTGCTGATTCTGTTGAAAGCATGCCCTTACCCAGTGGCTTTTGGGAAGAGGTATTTTTTAGGCTTCAGCGTCTCGTCAGAAACCTAAAGCAACATATCCGAAGTATTGAGCAGCAACACGAGCACTTTATTGAGGCATTCCAGGCCTCCCCCAATGGAATTGTCATGCTCGATGAGAGCGACCAGATTGAATGGTGTAACGGTATTGCGGAGAGATTCTTTGGCCTCATCTTTAAACGCGATGTCATGCAGCGCATTAATTTTTTGATACGACGCCCAGAATTCATACAGTATTTAAATAAGCGTAATTTTGATGAGCCTTTATTGATGGAGCGCATGGGGCCCGATGGTAGCTTGAGTTTGATGTTGCAAGCCTTTCCCTTTGGCCAAAAGCGCCATCTCCTCTTGGTGCAGGATGTAACCGATTTGCAAAAAGCGGATGCCATGCGTCGTGATTTCGTAGCAAATGTTTCTCATGAAATGCGTACACCGATTACTGTATTAATGGGCTTTCTGGAGACCGTCCAATCCCTGGATCTCAAGAAAGACCAGCAGGATCAATACTTTGAAATGATGATGTCGCAGGCACAGAGGATGAAGAGTTTGGTTGAGGACTTATTGACCTTGGCAAACCTCGAGTCAAATGCATTACCAGCCACAAATACGGTAGTCAAAGTAGAGACTTTAATGGCGCTTCTGAAGAATGATGCTGAAGCGCTTTCTCAAGGTAAGCATGCATTTAATTTTGTTGTGAATTCCAAGCAGAATTTATTGGGCGATGAAAGAGAAATTCTTTCTGCATTCAGTAATTTGGTATCTAATGCCATTCGCTACACGCCTGATATTGGTTCTATCGGTGTTGAATGGAATGTTAACGAGCAAGGGCAGGGTGAGTTCTCGGTTACTGATACGGGTCCAGGCATTGCATCTGAGCACCTATCAAGGTTAACTGAGCGCTTTTATCGTGTAGATCGAAGCCGATCAAGAGATACCGGTGGAACGGGTTTGGGATTGGCTATTGTGAAGCATATTGCCAATCGGCACCAGGCTCAGCTGATAATAGAAAGTACTCCGGGAAGAGGTAGTAAGTTTATGCTCCGATTCCCTAAAGAGCGCGTTACTTCTTAAGCCTTAATCTTTTTTCTTTTTCTTCTTCTTTTTGGATTCTTTAGGTAGCTTCTCGGCTTTGCCGTTGGCATAAAGACACCAAACCTTAATTTCCTCAAGCAGTTCTACTAGATCTTCATGGGGGAGGTTTTTTAAGTCCGCCAATCCAATGCTGCCAGACTCTTGTAATTGTTTTACAGCGTCTTCGTATAGGTATTTGCTCATATTTTTTCAACTAAGGATCAAGATGGGGCCAATCCTAGCAAACTAATATGACAAAACTGCTTTTTAAGGCCTCAATACGGGTTTTAGTCTGGATCGCTAGATACTTCGGAGCTCCGCTTGATCCCATTAAGCCTGGCGACAAACCTTTCAAGGGGGCCACCAATGACTAATGTCAGTAGGATGGCGCCCAAGCTAAGAACTCCCAGGGCAAATTGACCCGCCCCAAAAGCAGCACCAATTAAGGCGCAAGACCAAATACTTGCTGCGGTAGTTAGTCCGTGAATTTTTTGTAATCTTTGTTCGCGAATGATGACCCCAGCCCCTAAAAATCCAAGGCCGGTTATCAGGCCTTGTAAAACACGGCTAACAGATTGCGCATCATCTTGAACAAAATCACTGATGAGTAATACTGCAGTTGCAGAACCAATGGCTACTAGCGAATGTGTACGAATGCCTGCGGGTTTGTGATGAAGCCAGCGATTTAGGCCCAGTATGGTGCCTACTAACAAAGCCAAGCCTAGTCTTAGGGCAATGGCCCCATATATTTCCCATTGAGTCATATGACTTCCCTTTAACAATCAGACTTCTTATAACTTCAGTGTATATCAGATGCTTTGATTGGTCACAAATAAGCCATCACCTTGACATGTTTCAAAGTCACACTAGTCATGAAGGTGTTTTGGAATAATTCTTTAAACAAAGGGATGACGCGATGAAAAAATTTCTTATGATGGTTTGGCAAACATGGTACGAAGCAAGACGAGCTTATGCAAAGCGCTACGTCTTTCATAGGCTGGGCAGTTGAGTTGAATGCCAGCTTTATTGGGCTTCTCACTTTGCATATTAACGTAGATTCAAACACGAAGTGCAACACGGTTTAAGGACTGCATAAATACTTCATTGGGGGTTTTAAATCCTAATCGTTTTCTAGGTCGGTTGTTTAAACGGTCCTGGATCATTCTAAGCTCCTTATC
>NZ_JAYGQR010000007.1:0-158749 GCF_035012665.1 Polynucleobacter sp. AP-Nickl1-40-C4 | reverse complement strand
TCAGTTTGGCTAAGGTGTTGATAGGTCATGGCTACTTTGACTTGCAGGTCTAGAAGCTTTGGATACTAAAACATCCTTAGCCTCCTTAACTAGTTGTTCAAAGTTGCACTTCGTAGTTGAATCCACCTTTAATTAACAACCGTATCACGCCCAATACTAATATTACTAAATCAAAAGCCAGTAGCAATGCTTCCCCGAAACTCACCAAGTCAGATGCGAGATTTAGATGATCTTAGTCAATTAAGCAATATTGTTTCTGATAAATGCAGGGGTCAACGCTCATTAGTGAGAAGAATTTTTCACCGCGAAGTTTCATGCCCATTATGGGGTATAAAACCTTTGAAGAATTACTTGAGACCTTGCCTAACTAGTGCAGCAATATTGATGATCTTCATTTTCTAAATCCAAATGACACAGTTTGACTATCTGCGCTACGAGCCTTGGCCATTGCCAAATAAGCTTCTAATAGATTTGGAGCGATCGACTCACGTGACACAAACCATTATTGGTAAGCTTGATCACGGTCAGGAAAAAGTCACCTTGTTGCCCGGATTAAACCCCCCGCATTGGGAGTTTGGTCATCTGATTTGGTTTCATGAATTTTGGGTTCATCGCAAAGGGGTAGCATCTAATCCTTCCTTTTTAGCCCATGCAGATGCTTTATTTAATTCTTCTGAAATGATTCATGATGATCGCTGGCAGGTACAAATACCCTCTATCGATATCTTGATGAATTACTTTTCGGATGTGATGGAGCGTACATTTATCATCCTCAGATCTGGAACCTTGAGTCCTGAGCAGGCTTACTTTATTCAGTTAGCTCTCTATCATGAAGATATGCACAATGAAGCGTTTGCTTATATGTGGCAATCTTTAGGTTACGCCTGGCCTCTTGAGCAAGATCTTGGCACTAGTCAAGACCAACACAATGATTTTGAGTCAAGATATATCCATATTCCTCAGTGCCAATTTCAGCTTGGGTCAGCACCAAGCACGGGCTTTATTTTTGATAATGAGAAATGGCAGCATGAAGTATTGACTCATGATTTTTCAATTTCAAGCCATGCAGTTAGTAACGGTGAATATTTAGAGTTTTTAAGATCTCTAAATGATGCAGAAATAAGCTTTAAGCATCAACCTGCATATTGGAAAAAAGAGGGTGATGCCTGGTTTGAGCGATTTTTTGATCGGTGGCGAGAGCTGGATCTCAATGCTCCAGTGAGACATATCTCTGCCCATACTGCTGAGCAGTATTGTTTATGGAAGGGTGTTCGACTCCCTACTGAAAATGAGCTTAGCGTCTTAATGACATCAGCGCGTGAGCCATGGCAACCATCCAGCTTATGGGAGTGGACTAGCAGTACTTTTAAGCCTTTTGAGGGCTTTAGCTCTGATCCTTATCAAGATTATTCAGCCCCATGGTTTGACAGTAGGCATCGGGTTTTGAAGGGTTGGAGTGTATTTACTCCTGACTATCTGCGTCGCCCCCAATTTCGTAATTTTTACCTACCTTCCCGCAGTGATTTTTTTTGCGGCTTTCGTACCTGTTTGGCATAAATTAGGTAAGCTCACATACTTAGCTGCCATCCTCTTACTTTTAAATTGAGTTCTTCAACATGACATATAACGGTCGTCTTACCTCCCTCTCTCACGGCGGGGGCTGTGGTTGCAAAATTGCTCCAGGTGTTTTGAGCGATATTCTGAAATCTTCCCCTATTCGCCAGATGCCTGCTGCACTGCTGGCAGGCTCTGATAACAATGAAGATGCCGCTGTTTATCAAATCAACGAACATCAAGCGATCGTGGCGACCACAGATTTCTTTATGCCGATTGTCGATGACCCCTATCAGTTTGGGCGAATTGCAGCTACGAATGCTATTTCAGATATTTACGCAATGGGTGCCCAACCTCTTTTTGCCCTAGCGCTATTGGGCATGCCAATCAATGTCCTTCCTTTGGAGATCATTCAGCAAATCACTGCTGGCGGTGAGTCGGTGTGTGCAGAGGCTGGGATTATGATTGCCGGTGGTCACTCGATTGATACTGTAGAGCCGATTTATGGCTTGGTTGCCATTGGCGTAGTAGACCCTAAAAAACTCAAGCGTAATAGTGGTGCAAAGTTAGGGGATAGCATCATCCTTAGCAAGCCCTTGGGTGTAGGCATTCTTTCTGCTGCGCTGAAAAAAGAGCAGCTTTCTGACTCTGCCTATCAGGAGATGATTGCCTTAACGACTAAGCTGAATAAACCTGGCGTCGCGCTATCCCAACTCGATAGCGTGCATGCGCTTACGGATGTGACGGGGTTTGGCTTAGCAGGGCACTTATTGGAACTGTGCCGTGGAGCAAAGCTTTCAGCTCAGATTCAGTGGGACTCTATTCCAGTAGTTTCTGAGGCGGTCAAGCTGGTGAAAGAAGGTATCTTTACTGGCGCATCACCACGTAACTGGCTGGGTTATGGTCATGAAATACAGATGGCCTCTCATTTGAATGAGTGGCAGCAAAACCTCTTGTCTGATCCTCAAACAAGTGGCGGTTTATTAATCTCTTGCAGTCCAGAAGCAACCGAGCAGGTATTAGAAATACTCAGAGCAGATGGATTTAGCCAAGCTCAAAAAATAGGTCAATTTGTACAGGGCTCAGGCGTTTCTGTAGCCTAAGCTCTACTTCTTTAATTCAATAGAAAGTATCCAAACAATATGAAACTAAACACTTTGAAATTTTCACTCGGCCTTGTTTTAGCAACGCTTTGCTTTAGCATGTTCACGCTTCCAGCTCAGGCGCAAGCCGTCTTACGTGTCTCCGCGATTCCGGATGAATCACCAACTGAGTTACAAAGAAAATTTCTTCCTTTAGGCGAATATCTTTCTAAAGAGACGGGCATGAAAGTCGAATTTACGCCCGTGACAGACTACGCCGCAGTTGTTGAGGCGCTGGCAACAAATAAAATCGATATGGCATGGTTAGGCGGTTTTACTTATATTCAAGCAAAAATTCGTACGAATGGCGCCGTCAAGCCGATCATTCAGCGTCTTGAAGATGAAAAATTTACGAGTAAATTTATTATTCCTGAGGCTAGCTCGGCAAAGACTTTGACAGATTTAAAGGGCAAGACCTTTGCTTTTGGTTCACCATCATCTACTTCAGGCCATTTAATGCCGCGTTTTTACCTAATGAAGGCAGGCATTAACCCAGATAAAGACTTTAAGAGTATTGCTTTTTCTGGAGCCCATGACGCAACAGTCGCATTTGTTGCTAGCGGTAAAGCAGATGCTGGCGCTTTAAATGCATCTGTTTGGGATAAATTGTCTGATGCTAAAAATCCTAATACCGAAAAAGTAAAAGTTCTGTATACAACGCCTCCGTACCATGATTACAACTGGACCGTACGAGGTGGTTTGGATGCAGCGGTAACTAAAAAAATTAGCGATGCTTTTTTAAAGCTGAATGCCAATGATCCTGCTCAAAAAGAATTAATGGATCTTCAGAGGGCTAGCAAATATATTCCTACTAAATCATCCAACTACGATGAAATTGAAAAGGCTGCAATTGGTGCTGGTTTGATTAAGTGAAAAAAATAGCATTTGCATTTAAGCAAGTTAGTTTTAGTCATAGCAATGGCAAAGAGGCGCTAAAAAATATCAACATTAGCGCTTCAGCTGGTGAATCAATTGCGATTATTGGATCATCTGGCTCTGGCAAAACGAGCTTGCTTAATTTGATAGCGACTTCACTGCGCCCTAGTATTGGATCGATATCGGTATTGGGCATTGATCCATGGGCGATTTCAAAAGGGCAATTACGCCGTTTACGCTCTCAAATAGGCTTAGTTCATCAAGCAGCTCCGATCCCACCAAGACAAAGAGTGATTACCGCCGTCTTAGCTGGTCGTCTTGGTCAGTGGCCGCTCTGGAAATCTCTTCTGTCATTAATCTATCCGGTAGATATCGCGGGTCCGCAGTTATGTCTGCAAAAACTCGATCTCGCCGACCGCCTCTTTGATCGTTGTGACCGCCTGTCTGGAGGTCAATTGCAAAGAGTGGGTGTCGCGCGCGTGCTGTACCAGAAGCCTTATTTATTGCTGGCTGATGAGCCAGTATCAGCAATGGACCCTGTTCTTTCTGATTTAACAATTCAGCGCCTTTTAGAGGATGCTCGCACCAGGGATGCTTGCTTTGTGGCCAGCCTTCATGCAGTAGACATTGCTTTAGGGTGGTTCCCAAGAGTTGTTGGGCTGAAGGATGGGGAGATCTTTTTTGACTTGCCGGCATCCGATGTGAGTGAGAGCTTGCTTCAACAGTTATATGCATCTGAACGCGGTATTCTGCCAAAACAAGGCAGTCCGAATCCATAACCATGAAAAGAGTGGTCTATTTTAGGGATCCAGATGCGCTCAGGCGTTTTGTGGTGACGTGTATTGCATTAACGATCTTATGGCCAATGATGCAATTGGCACAGTTTGATGTATTTGCATTATTTGAAGCTAGCAACCTCAAAGTTTTTACTAACTTCTTAATTCAGTTTTTCCCACCCAATCTTCAGGCATCATTTTTAGCGCTAGTGTTTAAGGCCACTTTAGAGACTTTAGCCATGGCAACTGCAGGCATTGCTCTGGCAATGCTGATGGCAATTCCACTGGGCCTCATCATCACTTATAGCCTATCGATTTCACGTATTGGTCCTGCTTCTGGTCATCGCATTGCGAAACTCGGTAGATATCTTGCCCGAATGCTGATGTTATTACTCAGAGGTATTCCAGAAATTGTATGGGCCTTGCTGTTGGTGAGAGTGTTTGGTTTGGGCCCAATCGCAGGCGTGCTAGCAATTGCTATTACCTATGGTGGCATGCTCGCAAAAGTGTATTCCGAAATCTTAGAGACTGAAAACACCCTACCTGCTAAAGCGCTAATAATGTTAGGTAGCGGCCGTATCAATGCATTTTTATATGGGTTATTGCCAGGCGCCTCACAAGAGCTAGCCTCTTACACAATCTATCGCTGGGAATGCGCAGTTAGGGCCTCGGTTGTCATGGGCTTTGTAGGTGCTGGTGGCTTAGGACAGCTTATGGACCAGTCAATGAAGATGCTCAACGGTGGTGAAGTATCTACCATTCTCATCGTATTTTTGCTGCTTGTTTTACTCGCTGACTACATCAGTCTCATCATTCGTCGGCAACTCGCATGAACCACTATCCTGCTCGCGAATTTTGTCTAAAGTGTCTCATTACGCTTGTGCTGATTGCGCTTTTTATTGTGGTGAGCTTTGTTTATCTTTCATTTAATCCTCTGACTTTGTTTACTAAACAAGCTATGAGTGATGTTGTTATTTATACAGGACGCTTTTTTCCACCAGATCTCTCACCATCTTTTTTACAGAAGGTGTGGAGTGGTGTATTGCAGACCTTGGCCATTTCTGCCTTGGCCACTTTATTAGCGGCAATTGCGAGCCTTTTTCTGGCGCTACCAGCAGCTGGACAGTTTGGTCGTAGCGCAAAAGTAGCAACCCGTTTTTTCTTAAATTTTTTGCGCTCGGTGCCAGAGCTTGTTTGGGCGGTATTAATGGTACTAGCAGTAGGTTTAGGACCATTTGCTGGAACCCTAGCGCTCGCCTTGCACACCACAGGAGTGCTGGGGCGTTTATTTGGCGAGACCCTGGAAAATCACTCTCCCAATGCAACGCAAGCTCTGAGATTGGCTGGGGCAAGTAATGCTCAAGCATTTATTTATGGGGCTTTACCAGGGATCTATTCTCAACTGCTCTCTTATAGTCTTTATCGTTGGGAAATGAATATACGTATGGCCACGATATTAGGATTTGTTGGTGCAGGGGGTCTTGGACAAATTCTGTACTACGAACTCTCTTTATTACATGAGCAGCAAGCCTCAACAGTGATCATAGCGATGCTTATCTTAGTTATAGCTGTAGACATGATTAGCAACAAGCTTCGTAGAGTGCAAATGCACAGTCTTGGCTAAATTAGGTAACATGAAAAAGGAATATTGAAGTGAGTCAAGACAATTTACCCGATCAAAAATTAACTGATGAAATTATTGCTGGTCTTTCACAAGAGCAGCCATCAATATCTCCAAAGTTTTTCTATGATGAAATTGGTTCGCACTTATTTGAGGCAATTACTTTTTTGGAGGAGTATTACCCAACCCGAACTGAAAAACAAATCATGGTGCAATACGGCGAAGCAATGGCTTTGACGATTGGAAAGTGCGATGTTTTGTTGGACTTAGGGGCTGGTAATTGTGAAAAGGGTAGCGCATTATTTGACACCCTATTACCCAAAGAATATCGGGCGCTAGATATCTCAAAAGAATTTTTAGAGCGGGCTATCTCAGGCTTGCAAAAAGAATTTCCAAAAATTCAGATGCAGGCACAAACCTGTGATTTACAGGAAGAAATGGCGTTTCCTGATTTGGTGGGTCGAAAGAAAACCTTTTTTTATCCAGGCTCTTCCATTGGAAATTTTGACCCAGATGCCGCGCTGGGACTATTCAAAAATATTGTGAAAGTTTGCCAAGGTGATGGGGGTTTATTGATCGGGGTTGATTTGGTTAAGGATCACGCAGTTCTATCTCGAGCTTATAACGATGCCCTTGGAATTACTGCGGCTTTTAATAAAAACATCCTTTTACACCTGAACCGGCTAGTTGAAACGGATTTCAATTTAGAAAATTGGGAGCACTACGCAATTTTTAATGAGCAACTTACTCGAATTGAAATGTATCTTCGATCTACTCGGGATCAATTGGTTTCGTTCCCCGGTGGCGAAAGGCGTTTTGATAGCGGTGTGCTTATTCATACTGAAAATAGCTATAAGTACACGCAAGAAAAATTTGAATCTCTTTTAATGAGCGCCGGTTTTAAAGCCGTACACTCCTGGACTGATCTAAATTGCTACTTTTTGGTAGCTTATGCGACAGCATAGGGCCTGATTGATTATTTAATCAGGCTTTTAATGAGCTTTTGAATAGATTTTTGCTCTAATTCTGATTTGGTGATCTTCTGTCGCAAGGCAATCGCCCTGCACAATTTTTCATAAAAGGCTGGATTGGTTTCAGCCTTGGTTAGTAGTTTGCTTAAAGCAACTTTATCGCCTACTGGATAGTAGGCGGGGTAGGCATCTCCCAGTAAGCCTCGATTACCTGGAATGTCTGATGCAATTACGGGGATGCCAATAGCAATAGCTTCAGACACCACATGGGCGCCACCTTCCATAATGCTGGATATGATCATCACGTGTGAGCGGGAGAGCCACTGAAGCGTTTTAGAGTGACTCAGTTGGCCTAACCATCGATAACGCATAACGTTTTTTTCAATAGAGAGTGCTTGCTTTTTAAACTCCGGACTCATTGCCTTGCCGAGTTGTACCAGCTGAATCTTGCTGTTTGAGGGCAGCAAAGATAGGCATTGCGCAGCACAAAAGGGATCTTTTTCAGACCGCAGATGGCCAATGATGCTGGCTAAAAAATGACGTTTTGGTGGCGGCTTTCTAGTGATGCCTTTTACTGACTGGTAAATCACTTGGACTTTATGATGAAATTTCTTAGGTAAGGATTGAATGGCATCTGGTTGAAGAACTACAATCGCATCAGCCATCTCCATTGACTTGATAACTTTAGTGGAGTTTTTTAGGTCTCGGTAGATGTCCGTTCCAGTCATGATTAATATGACTGGATAATTGGGATAGGCTTTTTTATACCTTTGAATAGAGTCATGACTTCGTAGTCCATGTAGTGCAATCAGAACATCACATGGCTTTTTAGACCATTGCTCTGTAATAGCGCTTTGGTAATTGAGGCGTGACAAGAATTGATGCCACCGTAAAGCAGTAATACGGTTTCCGTGAAGGGTGCCAGGGGGTGCGGGCGTTACGATTTCAATACGCAGTTTCAAGTCAATAAATCCGGGTTTGCCTAGATATAAATGTTATGTACTAAGTGATTCTAGGGCAGATGGTAAAGATACGTATAAAGCGAATCAATTGTCATGATTTATGCCTGTGGGTATGATAGTCTGAGGATTCGCTAACCCGATTGGAGATATAGATGAAGATTAATCATGTTTTTGCTAAAGCTGCTTTGGTATTGGGTGTTGGGATTGCCTCATTTGGTGTATCAGCACAGTCTATGAAAGTAACCCTAACCGGGTCTCAAGAGGTGCCACCAGTCATGACTTCTGCATCTGGAGTGGGTTCAATTATGGTTGCTCCAGATGGCTCTGTATCCGGAACCATCACTACCATGGGTATGGAGGGGACTATGGCGCATATCCACGAAGCCCCTATGGGTCAAAATGGCCCGGTAATTGTTCCATTTAGTAAAACTGCAGAAAATGTGTGGTCGGCTCCAGCAGGTGCTAAATTAACCGAGGCTCAGATCCAAAGTCTGAAGAACGGAAATCTTTATCTCAATGTTCATAGCGCTACAAATAAATCTGGTGAAATTAGGGCGCAGCTTAAGTAATGAGAATATAGCCGCATCCTCAGCCTCATGTAACTAAGAATTGTATAAGCCACCTTAGGGTGGTTTTTTTGAGCGCTACTTTATATGGCGCTCACGACTTAGGGAACTCGTGATTAGAAAATTAAGATCTAATCGCGCAGAATGTGTCAATTAATCAGAGCCCTAATATCTCCGACGTTTTTTCCATGTATACGGCTCGCCATTTGAGAATTTACCGCTAGTGATGCCGTCTACCCCAAACTTACCCGCGATCTCTAGACCGTTAAATTTTATCGTAACAAACTCGCCTAGCTGCTTAGCCCAATCCATTGCTTCATCAAGCGTCTTAAATTCATGCGTCTTCGAATGATGTTCTATGGTTATCACTTTAATCTTAGTAATGTTGATGGGATTAAATTGCGTAACAGTCCCCAGCTTAGCCCACTTTATGAAATTCCTTTAGGAAACTCAAGTAACGGACTCCTCTTATTGTTCTGAAGGGCTAGGGAATGTATGGTTTCGCTATGCAAAACGTACTGCATCGATAAAACAAATCCCTCGGCCGAGAGGGTGGGGGTTTTATCTTTTGGGGTTATTTCTTAAGACGGTAACCGGTTCTAAAGATCCAAATGACAACGGCAATTGATATTGCTAAAAAAGACATTGTCATTCCTAGGCTTACCCAAAGCGACACGTCCTCAATGCTGTAAAAGCTCCAGCGAAAGCCGCTAATGAGATACACAACTGGGTTGAGTAATGCTACTTTTTGCCAGAAGGATGGCAAAACAGAGATCGAATAAAAGCTTCCACCTAGGAAAGTCAGTGGTGTAATGATGAGTAAAGGCACCACTTGGAGTTTTTCAAAGCCATCTGCCCATACGCCAATGATAAAACCAATCATGCTGAAAGTGATTGACGTGATCACCAAATAAAATAGCATCCACAAAGGATGATCTATTTGAAGTGGTACAAAAAAAGTAGCAGTAGCCAGAATGATTAAGCCCAAAATAATCGATTTACTTGCTGCAGCACCAACGTAGCCCATCACAATTTCTAATGGGGATATAGGCGCAGAGAGGATCTCATAAATAGTTCCGCTAAATTTAGGAAAATAGATTCCAAATGAGGCATTAGAAATACTTTGCGTGAGCAGTGAAAGCATGATGAGGCCAGGCACGATAAATGCCCCATAGGAGATCCCCTCCATCTGAGTCATACGCGAACCAATAGCAGATCCAAAAACAATAAAGTACAAGGAAGTCGATATAACAGGGGCAATAATGCTTTGCATTAATGTACGCCGTGTTCTTGCCATTTCAAATTTATAAATAGCGCGTACACCATAGTAATTAAGCTTCATGTGTATCAGCCTTTGAGTTAACAAGATTTACAAAGATTTCTTCTAGTGAGCTCTGTTTTGTGTGGAGGTCCTTAAAGATAATGCCCAGGCTTGTGATCTTTTGAAGTAGCTGCGCAATATCAATATCTTCATCTTTGGAGTCAAAGCGATAAGTAAGCTCGTATTTATCTTCTGAAAGACTTAGACTCGGTAAATCCAACTCCTTCGGCAGGCTCTGGAGCGGGCTTTGTAGCTGAAGGGTTAACTCTTTTTTACCTAGTTTATTCATCAGCGCTAATTTATTGTCCACCATGATGAGCTCGCCGCTGCGAATAATACCAATACGATCAGCCATTTCTTCAGCCTCTTCAATATAGTGAGTCGTGAGAATGACGGTGGTGCCGTTGTCTTTCAGAATTTTGACCAAATTCCACATATCTTTTCTGAGGCTGACATCAACTCCTGCAGTGGGCTCGTCAAGAAAGAGGATGCTGGGTTCATGAGAGAGCGCTTTCGCAATCATTACTCGGCGTTTCATACCGCCAGATAGCGTCATAATTTTGCTGTGACGTTTATCCCACAAGGACAAGTCTTTCAGGATCTTTTCAATGAATACTGGCTTAGATGGTTTTCCATATAAACCTCGACTAAATGTTACGGTATTCCAGACGGTTTCAAAAGAGTCGGTAGAGAGCTCTTGAGGAACAAGGCCAATTAACTCTCTTGCTTCACGGTAATCGCCAATAATATCTTTACCATCCACTAAAACCCGACCGCTACTGGGGCTCACGATTCCACAAATAATGCTAATTAAGGTAGTTTTTCCTGCGCCGTTTTGTCCAAGCAGGGCAAATATCTCACCCTTAGATATCTCCAAATTAATATCTTTTAGGGCCTCGAAGCCAGATTGATAAGTCTTATTAAGATGAGAAATGGAGAGTATGTTAGTCATAAGCGCTAATGATATTGGAAATCAAGTCACTTCAATAAATCCCAATCAGTAGCTGGAAGGGGACTTAAGGTCACGAGAGGTCCTGTAGTCGAGTGCTAAATTTGGAGGCGGAAACCTGGAATCGAACCAAGGTAGCGAGATTTGCAATCTCACGCATAACCACTCTGCCATTCCGCCATAAGTAAGAGGATAGCTCAAGAATTCATATAAGGCATTAAGGCATTAAGGCCTTAAGGCAAAAAATTGAAAAAGTTAGCGCTGTTATTGAGAATGCAGAGCTTCTATCTACCCGACTCGAGCGCCCACTGAAAACTACAGGGAGTTTATCTTTAGCTCTTTTGAATTAGTTGTTCGAATGTTTGTACAAATGACTCAGTAGGTTGGGCGCCTTGCAAAAGATATTGATCATTCAGAATGATTGAGGGGACTGAGTTTATGCCTGCATTTGTGTAGGTAGACTCTTCTTCCCGAACTTCCCTAGCAAATTCATTATTCTTGAGCACGCTTTGGGCCCTACCCGAATCTAGGCCTGAGCGTATTACTGCATCTATCAAATTTTCTTGGTCATCTAAATTAACTGCTAAACAAAAGTAAGTATTGAGCAATTCCTTTTTGAGTATCGCCTGTCTCTCTAGTCCAAACTCCTGCCCTGCCCAATACAATAGTCGGTGAGCATCAAATGTGTTGTACACCCTTTTTCGACCTTTTGGATGAAACTCAAATCCTGCCTCCAATGCTTTTGTGCGAATGTTGGCTTGATTGGCTTTGACCTCTTCCGCTGTTAAGCCATACTTTTCGGTGAGATGTTCAATGGCATCTTGACCGCCTAAGGGCATATTGGGATTGAGCTCAAAGGGGTGAAAACGCACTTCAAAATTGACTTGATCCCTAAACTTGGCAATAGCTTGATTAAGATTGCCTAGGCCTACAGCGCACCAAGGACAAGCAACATCCGATACATAGTCTATTTTGATAGTAGGTTTCATGATTTTTATTCTACAGAATCTTATTGAAGAGAATTTTTGAGCAACAAACTCTTTCTATTGCCGCTACAAGGTTGTTTTTTTAAACCGGGGAGGATTTTTACAAGGCAATTCCTATAAAAGGACGCTCACTTCCTCTAAAGTACCTATTCCGTTACTAAATGCCACTGCGGGACTCTTGTAGTCCTCTGGTTCTACCAGGGTAGCCTTTCTCCGGAGTAAGTCAGAAAACTGCCTGAATCTTCTTTATTTACATTCGCAAGAACGTTGAACATATCAGTCACGGCCTCTAAGGGATCTCTGCCGATTTGCTGTCCACGAAAAGGTTGTGATAATCCAGAGTTCACGGTGCCTGGGTGGAGGGCAATCAAAGCAATATTGGGTTTCGTTCTTACAAATTCGATAGAGGCCGTTTTGATGATCATATTGAGCGCGGCTTTTGAAGCTCTATAGCTATACCAGCCTCCGAGGCGGTTATCTTCAATGCTGCCAACCTTGGCAGACAGCGTTGCCATGACGCTGTGCTTTGGATCCAAGAGTTTTGAGAAATGCTTGATTGTTAGGGCTGGACCAATGGTGTTTGTATTGAACATCTCGGCCAATTGAGTTGAATTTAAATCATCCAATTTCTTTTCTGGCATCCATTCTTCTGAATGCAAAATACCAATAGTGTTGATGATCAATTGAAATGGTCCTAATTCAGTCAGACTGCTTGCAGAAGCTTCAATAGTCTGTGGATGATGGTAATCAATTGCATAAGCACAGTTGCGATGTATGCCAATGACCTTGGAGCATGATGGATTGCTTTCTAGGAGCTTGACAAAATGGGAGCCAATAGTGCCCGAGGCACCAATGATGAGAGCATTAAATGGATTGGGAAGTAAGCTCATAAAGTCTTTTGAAAGCATTAAGTGAATTCAGGGTATTTAATAGACTTTAGCGTAGTTTGTATGAGAGGGTATGCACCCCCTTTTCTCCTTTAAGCACCTATCCCATTAGCTTGCTATGCTTATGGGTCTTTACCTATGTGAAATTAACCAAGTGAATATCAATTCTGATTACAGCCAACGAGTCGTCATTAACCACCATGATTTGCCTTGGATCCCCAGTCCTGAGCCAGGAGTTGAGCGGCGTATGCTCGACCGTATTGGCGATGAGGTAGCAAAAGCGACTTCTATCGTGCGCTATCAGCCTGGCACCCAATTTAAAACCCACACCCATGAATTCGGTGAGGAGATCTTGGTTTTAGATGGGGTGTTTAGTGACGAGACTGGTGACTACCCTGCCGGCACATATCTGATGAATCCTCCGGGGTCCTCTCATGCGCCATTCAGTAAAACTGGCTGTACGCTTTTCGTGAAATTGCGACATCTCGGTCCAGATCAAGTCGCGAGAGAGGTAATTGACACTAAAACTGCCCCTTGGTATCAAGGTATGGTGCCAGGGTTAAATGTGATGCCGCTGATGCAGCAGGGTAGTGGTTCAACTTTGGTTCGTTGGGCACCTCAAACGTATTTCAATCCGCATAAGCATTACGGTGGCGAGGAAATTTTTGTAGTGGATGGGGTATTTGAAGATGAGCATGGACGATATCCCGCCGGTTCATGGATCAGAAGTCCTCATATGAGCTTGCATCAACCTTTTAGTAAAGAGGGCTGCACTATCTTTGTGAAAACTGGGCATCTTTTGGATGGTGATGATGGCAAGCAGGGCGCCTACTATCGCTGATAAATACTGCAACGGTAATTTATCAATAAATAAGATTTAGCTTCTTAATTGTAATAAAGCTCCCTGATCAAGACTTAGTCTAACGCCAAGCGAGCCCGAATTATTATGAACGGGAGATTTTCTGAGGCTGATGTCTAGTGATTGAATTTGTGAATAGCTAGCACAGGCTTCAGTGATTCTACTCATCAGTCTTTCCTGGGTTTCATAATGACCATCACTAGCTAGCCTCGTAATCTCAAGTACGAGAGGGTCGTAATCAAAGACCTTGCTCATCTTATCCTCAGAAATCAACACGAGATTCGGGTCAATCCAAAGCGTGAGATCCAATAAATGATTATCAGGGATGATGTCACCAGTTTTATATGTGCCAATCTGAGTTTGTAGTTTTAGATCTCGTAATTCGATGGATGCCTTACGCGACATAGTGTGATCCTTATAGGTTCGTTTCTGCGAAATTATTCATTGCATTTGCTAATTTGTAACCACTTAACCACGCTCCCTCAACTCTGCCACCATTAAGCCAATCGCCACATAGGCTAAGCTTGTTAGTTTCATTCAGAATAAATCCCATTTCTGTATTGATTGCTCCGCTTGCGTAACGCCAGCGATGGATAGAAATTTCAGCATTCTGGCAATTGAGTCCAAGCTTTTTTGCGGACTCTAGAATGAGCTTTCTAGCCTCCTCTTTATCTAGCTCAATCCATTGCTGACTCCATTGGGGGTTTGCATGTATTGTCCAGGTCTCGTGGCCAGTACGTCCAGGTTTGGAATTATTTCGAGAGATCCAGCTAATGATTTCACCATTAATGAAGGCGGCATCAAATGGCATATCCACTTTTTCTGAGAACCGTGCCATCACCGTCCAGCAGCCTTGCATATTTACGCTAGAGTAAATTGTTTCAATGGAGTGGTCTACTAATTTGGTAAGAGCGTAGCTCTGAGGCGCAGGAATTGCTAATACCAAGCAATCAAAGGATTTGGTAATATCGCCATTCTCTAGGCTACGGAGAAACCATTTACCGTCTTGCTGGTAAATCTGATCGATAGTCTGATTAATCTCAATTGAGATGGTTTTAGCATGATATTGACCGGGTGAGTTCATGGCAGGAACGCCCACATAACGTCGCTCACTGGAATGGCTCTCTCGCCATTGCTCACCCTCATATACAAATAAGCGTGGATTCCAGTCAGCAGCTACACCTGCCTTTATCCATGTATTGAGTGCCTCAATAAACACAGGATCTCTTGCTGTGAAATATTGGGCCCCATGATCTGCTGACCAACCCTCACCATGACGAGTGCTCATCCGACCGCTTGGCCCGCGACTCTTTTCATAAACCTGGACTTGAAAGCCTAGCGTTTGCAATCTGTCAGCGCAACTAAGGCCTGCCATACCTGCGCCAATAATAGCTACCGTGACTTTGGGTCTGGACTCATGTGGCATGAAGATTAATTTTTCTAAACGTTAAATTTATGCGAATATCTGACGCAGTTTTGGTTTTCAGTAAAGCGTGCTGCCAATGCTCTTGAATTGGTGGATGCATGATGAGGGCGCTACCATTCTCTAAAAAAAGAGAAATAGTCTCTTTGTCCTTTTTATGGCGAAAGGCAAACTTGCGCTGCGCCCCAAGACTTAGCGATGCAATGGGTGATAAGGGGTCAAGCTCTTTTTCATCGTCACTATGCCAGCCCATGCCATCATTTCCATCATGGTAGAGATTCAGTAGGCAAGAATTAAACTCAGCTTGTGATGCTTTCTCTAGCTTCTCTTTAATTAGGACGAGCTCAGATGTCCAGGCTTGTGGAATCTTTTTTACCCCAGAATAGGTATAGCTGCACAGAGGATCAGCAACCCAAGCAACTTTACGCCGAGTGGTCACCAGCCTTCCAAACATCATGAGTTGTTCAGGCTCCCATTTAAGGGAGGCTTGAAGCTGTCTCATTAATGCCATGCAATCCTGTTCAGTAAAGACTTTGGGATGGTAGTGAGCACCCCCATCCTTTGGCAAAATATTCGCGGCATGGTCGCTGAGGGGGGTTTCAAATAAAGTGCTTTGCATTGTTATCAATTGCAAGATCAAGCGCTAGTTTCATAAAAACCCTAGAATAGTCTTAATTTCAATTTCTTGATTAGGCTAATGTATGAAGACCCCAGACAAGCGTTGCTGTGGCTCAGGTGTATGCATCATTAATGATGCAGGTGAGTGTTGGTGTGGCCAAGTTTGGGATGGTGAAAAAATGTCCGCCCCCAGTTTGAATTGGTCTATCAAGGAAAATAAGGCTGAAGAGTCAGATCCAAATAAGGTTAATCCCCAATCTGAGTAATCTGTCTATTCATGACGGTTTGACTAAAAGATAAATAAAAGTAATCAGCTGAAATAAGTTGATGACAACGCTGGCGCCGTGCAATACATGAAAGCGACGACTTTGCCCTTGATCTTTGGCTTCGTTAATCTTTCCAGTCAAATAGAGCAAAGTAAAGGCAAAGAGTAGGGCGCAGATCGCTAGTAAGACCTTGCTGACGCTGTCGGGCGCCGTGAAGATACAGGCGGTTGTAATTAAGCCAAGGCAGGCATAGTACTTGGGAAAAAAGTTCCGAACGTACTTGCTGGACCATTCAACGGGGAGCACCTTAAATACAGTCGGAGCTACTACGACAGTAAAGAAAAGCATGATGCCAACCATGCCTGATATTAGGTAATTAGTGATCATGATGTCTCTCTAAATAAATTATCCATAAACTCTGCGGAGTGAGTGGGCAGCCACCCCATCTTTAAGGGCCTCACGAATGGGCACTGCAATTAAATCGATACTCTTTTTGACTGCTAAACGCTCAATCAGGCTAGGGGTAGGCCTCTTGATAAAGGGGTAGACCCAATCCGGAAGATTCAGATAGCCAGCGCGAGTAATCAGTTTGATAAACGGCTTTGCAGCAAGCTTGCCAGGAAAGTTCTCGAGCAAAGCAAGGATACTTTTTGCACGCTCCCCAAAGTAAAGCTCAGGAATATAGTTTTGAATCGCAATATCTGTTTTGGCGTAAGTGATGGGTAAATTATGAGCGCCCATTCTTTCGCCAAGCGATTTCATTTCAACAAAGTATTGATCTTTGTCTTGTGAACTCAATTTCTCTTTTCGATAATCTTCGAAGGCCTGCATAAAGCTATGTGTTTCTGTGAGATGAACCCAAGCCAGTAGATGCGGGTCAGTAGCCGAATACGGTTTTCCAAATTCATCAAAGCCATTAATCTTTGCATGAATCTGATTAACCTTATTAATGATGTTGTCTGCCATCTCTGTTGATCCATAAGTAGTGGCAGCAATGAAGAAAGCCGTTCTACCGAGCCTACCTTTAAGATCCTCTCTAAAACTGGAGTGATCCCAAACTCCTGCTAAGGCCTGAGGATGAAGTGCTTGCATGATTAGTGAGCTAATGCCGCCAATCATCATTGAAATAAAGTCCGCATGTACTTTCCAGGCAATGGATTCCGGGCCAAAGAGGCCGCGATCGCCTGCTGGCGTTAGAAAAGCAATCGGTGGTCCACCGCCCCCCACCATTTCACGAATCGTTTTACGAATAAGCTCATCAAGCATGGATTTAGTGCAGCATGAGATTGCTTAAGCCATCATCTTCGATAATTTCAGTAACCAGATCAAGTCTGATTCTGGGGTTGGTTTGGGCTAGCAAATGGTTCTTTTGGGCCAGGGAGATGGGTAACAGTTCTGCAAGGCGATTTGATACCCAGCCGCAGTCATCGGTCTTGAAGGGCCTCTTAAATGGGGACTCCTCTAATAAATCTTCACTCTGAATCACTGAAATAATTTCATTCAATAATTTCACGACCTTTTGATGTTCTTCAGGGATAGGGGTAACGGGATCATTCGCTAGAAGCTCAACTTCACCAATCCACAGGCCATTAGATTCTTGTTGGCTATGAAGAAGTCTAAAGCGCTGCGTTCCTGACGACCTAGTCATATATAAGGCGGGTTGAATGGGGTCAAAATCTTCAATTAGGGCTAGAGTTCCGATTTGGGAAAAAACAAGAGGCGAATCTTCTTTGGAGTCCTGGTCTTTCATGATGCTAACAACGCCAAATTCTGTTTTTTCACGCAAGCATGTCTTAATCATGTCGAGGTAGCGTGCCTCAAAGATCTTGAGGGCAATTACGCCGTCTGGAAACAGTACGGTTCCTAGTGGGAATAGCGGTATTTTTCGAGTGGTGGAGTCTAAATTAGTCATCTAATCAATTTAATGGATTTGAATAATTTTTGCTGACGCGAATCTCGCGGTAAATCCCCCCAGTTTTAATCTGAGCTCAGCAATAAATGCGTTTTCCGTTTACATTTGAGGTTCACCAATCAGAGGTAAAAAATGGTCCAAAAACTACGCATCAAACTCGCTCGCTGGATTCTGGGTAAGCATTGCCCTTGTTATCAAATGGGGTATCACTCCATGATGGATTTTCAACAAAGAAGCGCCGACCAGTTAGCGAAATCTCAAGAGCGTAGTAAAGGCCAATAGGCTCTCACTATTTATTTCCAGAACTACATCAATATGAAGCGCTGGCAAATGCGCAGAAACTGCGCACTGACTCCTAGGCAGCTCCTCAAGTTCTATATTGTCCTGGTTTGTCTCTCGCTAACAGTTGCAACTGGGTTCTTTTTGGCAGGCGTATGGGTCATTCCCATTTTTACAGCTTTGGAGCTTTGTGCGGTAACGCTCGGATTTCTAATTTACTGTAGACATGCGTTAGATTGTGAAACGATTGAGATTGATGACAAACGTCTTCTGGTCAAAAAATTCATTGGCTACAAAGAGACTGTGTATGAGCTGAATACGCAGTGGGCCAAAATTGAATTGCCATCGGAAGGCTCGAAAGTCTTTCACATCAGCCAATCAAGCCTACGTATAGAGCTGGGTCAGTTTCTAAGACCAGAGCAGCAGATACCCTTGATTGCTGCGGTTCGAGCGCATCTAGGTTGATTCTGATTTAGTCAGGCACCATGCCACCAGGATGCCGGCAATGATCTGCGTTAACAGCAGCATCAGCACTAAGATATTCAAAACCTGAAAGTAGTTGGCAAACGGCGAGAGCATGACTGGCATGCCATCCATTAGCGCTGTTTCCCTCAAGTAATCCATGCGCGGTATGAGAAGAAAGCTAACCACTGCAACTGCCATCATCAGTATTAGTAAAGGTAGACGGATATTTTTAAGTGGAGACGAACCCCTTTTAATGAGAACGTTGGCAATGCTTAAGATTGCGAACGCACATCCTAAAAGGTAGTAGGAAAGTTGCTGAACTACTATGTGCGCCACCATGCCCGCAGCTTGTGAATCACTAATTAATAAATAAGCCGCTAGGCAGCTTATGGCTTGAGAAATGAATCCGCCGGCCAGAATGCAGGCTAGAAAGCGAAGTAGCCGATGGGTAAGGGGATGCTGGGGTCTAGTTATTTCAACCATAAGTTAGATAGGGTTAATTAATGCGCTGCAGCACACTTTTCGGATCAGTTTCATACTAGCCTCAATCTAACTTTTATGCCGAAACTCCCATGGAAGTTACCAAAGCAGTCAGGGTAGCTCTAAATACCCTCGTAGATATTGCAAGCCATTCAGCTAATGGGCAGCTTGTCCCTGCTCCAGAGATAGCAAAAAGACAGCATATATCAGTCAGTCGTATCGAACTTTTGCTGCGTCCACTAAGGGAGTCGGGTCTTGTGACTGCAGTTAGAGGTCGGGCAGGCGGGTATCAACTTTCAAAGGATCCTAGAATTATTACCATCAAGGATATCGTTCTAGCAATGAACCTAATTAAGAAGAAAAAAGTGGAGGTATCGGATATTGCTAAAGAGCTCTATCAATCACTTGAAACCTACATGATGAGCTGCATCTCTAATGTGACGCTAGCCTCTGCTATCAAAGATTACATTCCACGCTTTAGTGAGGTTCAAACTGCGCCGGAGCGAAAGCCATACTTGCCAATAGAAAAGCAAGCTACCCCTAGTCACGAAAAAAAGAAAAAAGGCGAAACTCAAAAGGTTGTTAAAACAAGCTTTAAAAAAGTTGAGGATGTGCCTCGCGGGCCAAACTCTATTTTTAGTTTTGCTGACTATCTGAATAGAGTTTCATCTGCAAGCTAAATGGAATTAACGGTTCTAGCGTGAACAGTCAGCGTGGCCCTTACCCAGATTTAGCTTTTGTAGATATTGAAACCACAGGGTCTCATTTCGATCGTGACCGCATTACTGAAATTGGAATTAAAACCCTAGCGGGTAATCAGGTTCAGATGTGGGAAAAGTTGATTGATCCTCAAACCTATATCCCACAAAATATTCAAAGACTGACTGGCATTTCTCCATCAATGGTCCAAGGGCGGCCTTGTTTTTCTGAGTTGGCTGAAGATTTAAAAAAAGAGCTTGAGGGAAAAATATTTGTCGCTCATAACGCTCGCTTTGATTATGGTTTTATCAAAGCCTCTTTTAAGAGGGTTGGCATTGACTTTAAGCCTAAAGTTTTATGTACCGTAAAGCTATCTCGATTACTTTTCCCAGATCAGCCACGTCATAACCTCGACACCATCATTAGTACGCATGGACTGAAGGTAAGTGCTAGACATCGTGCGCTAGGGGATGCTGATTTATTGCTTCAATTTTGGCGTGTGTGTGAGTCAAAGTTTGGGCAAGAAAAGTTAAATGAGGCGATAAACCAACTCATTGGCAATGCTAGTCTTCCCCCTAACATAGACCAGGGTGTAATTGACTCTATACCCGATGGCCCAGGTTGCTATATCTTTTATGGAGAAAATAAGACCCCTCTTTATATTGGCAAAAGTATTTCTTTGCGGAGCAGGGTGATGGGGCATTTTCAGGGTGCTTTAATGCAACGTAAAGAAATGAAACTTTCTTTGCAGGTTCGCGATATTGATTGGATCGAGACGAGTGGAGAGTTAGGCGCTTTAATTCTTGAGTCGAGATTGATAAAAGAGCGTATGCCTTCTCTGAATATTAAGCTACGTAGATCAAAGGATCTTTGTGCCTGGAGCTTAGAGGAGGATGTTAGTGGTGTTCTGACACCTTCTTTAGTAACTCATCATCATTTGGCTCCTGGTTTGCAAGATAATTTATACGGCTTGTTCTATAGCAAGCGAGAGGCGCATGCTTATTTAAAGGCATTGGCAAAAAAACACCATTTATGCGAAGCCTTGCTTGGCTTGGAGAAGCGTATTGAGGGTAAATCTTGCTTTGGCTATCAAGTAAAGCAATGCAGTGGAACCTGCATCAACATTACCCCTATCGCCTTACATAATTTACAGTTAAAAACAGCCATGGACCTCTTTAAGGTTCAGGTTTGGCCATATTCTGGAGCCATTGCCATTAAAGAGGGTGGTGAGATGATTGTGGTCGATAAATGGTGCTATTTGGGCACTGCCATTAATCAGGATGAGCTTTATGAGTTGGCACAGTCGGGTGAAGTGGAGTTTGATCTCGACATCTATAAGATAGTCAAAAAGGCGCTATCGGGTGCCTATAGAAATCAAGTGATTCGGATTGGTGTAGATAAATGACAACTGCAATCTATTGGTTTAGAAATGATCTCCGCCTAGCGGATAACCCATCATTTTTACAGGCGTGTAAGTCAGCAGATCATCTGCTACCAGTCTATATTCATCAGCCCAACTTAGAGCAAGATACTGCATGGGGATTTCCGAGGGTAGGGGAGCATCGTCGGGTATTTTTGGATCAATCTCTTCAGGAATTGCGCAGTCAGCTACGAGAACTGGGATCGGACCTATATGAGGTCACCGGTGATGTCTTGCATGTATTTGAGAAATTAAAAGCTCAGACTCAAGCAGATCGTATTTATTGTGAGCAAATTCAAGCGCCTGAAGAGTTGGAGCAAGTGGCGCTATTAAGTGGTGCTGGTTTTAGGGTGAATCCAGTATGGCAATCTAGTATGTTGGATGCTCAATCCTTACCATTTCCATTGCAAGAGATGCCAGATGTCTTTACTCAATTTCGTCAGCAAGTTGAAAAGAGAGGTTTAAGATTTTCTGCCCCTGTTGATTCTCCCAAGAGCATTCCTTCATTACCTGCTATCGAAATACCCCCTATTAATGCATTTGACAGTAACACTACATTTAGTGGCAGTAAGTTTCGAGGCGGGGAGCGGAGTGCTCATACCCATATCCAGCAGTATTTTGAGCGACGTCTTCCTGATACCTACAAGCAAACACGTAATGAGCTGATTGGTATAGATTACTCCAGCAAATTCTCTCTATGGCTAGCGCAAGGTTGTTGCTCTGCGGGTTCTATTGCAAAGCAATTGGCGGATTATGAATCTTGCCATGGAGCAAATGATGGAACTTACTGGCTTTGGTTTGAATTACTCTGGAGAGACTACTTCCGGTTTTTGCATTTCAAGTATGACAAAAGACTCTATCACTCCAAAGGTTTAAGTAAATTACCTGGCAACCAGTTTGATAGTAAAAAATTCATCAAATGGTCATCTGGTACTACTGGGGAATCACTGATAGATGCTGGCATGCGTGAATTGAAAAAAACGGGCTATCTATCCAATCGTATGCGTCAAATTGTGGCGAGCTATTGGATTTATGACATGAGGGGTGATTGGCAGGCGGGTTGTGCCTGGTTTGAATATCAATTGATTGACTATGATGTTTATAGTAATCAAGGCAACTGGTTATATATTGTTGGCAAAGGCACGGATCCCAGGGAAGGCAGACCTTTTAATGTTGCCAAGCAAACCCAAGATCATGATCGGGATGGCATATATCGCCAAATGTGGCTGACTTAGCTTTTAAGACATTCTGCAGATGGCGTTGGGATGGATAATGGTGTTCACAACATTTTTTTCGCTATTTTGGAATCATCCCCATGGAAATTAAAGTCAACTTTCTCGATAAGCTTCGTTTAGAAGCAAAGTTCGATGACTTCACAGTAATTGCTGACCAGCCTATTCGATATAAGGGTGATGGTTCTGCACCAGGACCTTTTGATTACTTCTTAGCCTCATCTGCTTTATGCGCAGCTTACTTTGTAAAGCTGTACTGTGAAACCCGTAATATTTCTACTGAGAATATTCGCCTCTCACAAAACAATATTGTTGATCCAGAGAATCGCTACAAACAAATCTTTAAAATTCAAGTTGAGTTGCCGACCGATATTTCAGCAACTGATCGACAAGGTATTCTGCGCTCAATTGAGCGTTGTACGGTTAAGAAGGTGGTTCAGGAAGGCCCCGATTTTGTTATCGAGCAAGTTGCCAATCTTGACGCTGATGCCCAAAGTCTATTGACCTTAAGGCCTGACGTTAGCACTAGTACTCATATTCTGGGTAAAGATCTACCCCTGGAGCAAACCATTGCCAATATGTCGAGTCTTTTGGCAAATCTAGGAATTAAGATCGAAATCGCTTCATGGCGCAACCTGATTCCGAATGTATGGTCATTGCATATACGTGATGCGCACTCCCCGATGTGCTTTACCAATGGTAAGGGCGCAACCAAAGAAAGTGCTTTAGCTTCTGCTTTGGGCGAATATATCGAGCGCTTGAGTAATAACCATTTCTATGCCGGCGCTTACTGGGGTGAGGATATTTCTAATGCAGAGTTTGTGCATTACCCCAATGAGCGTTGGTTTAAACCTGGCAAGAAAGATGCATTGCCCACTGAAATTTTGGATGAATACTCTCAAAACATTTATAACCCAGATGGAGAGCTAAAGGCTTCGCATCTAGTGGATACCAATTCCGGTAATGTAGAGCGCGGCATCTGTTCATTGCCCTATGTGCGGCAATCCGACGGCGAGACTGTGTATTTTCCATCCAACCTGATTGAGAATCTGTTCGTCAGCAATGGGATGAGCGCTGGCAATACCTTAGCCGAAGCCCAGGTGCAGTGCTTGTCAGAGATTTTTGAGCGAGCAGTAAAGCGTGAAATTCTAGAAAGCGAAATTGCATTGCCGGATGTGCCGCAAGAAGTGCTCGCGAAGTATCCCGGCATTCTGGCTGGCATTCAGAGTCTGGAGGAGCAGGGCTTCCCAGTATTAGTTAAAGATGCATCTCTAGGCGGCATCTATCCAGTGATGTGCGTTACCTTAATGAACCCAAGAACAGGTGGTGTCTTTGCCTCATTTGGCGCACATCCAAGTCTTGAAGTTGCTTTAGAGAGAAGTTTGACTGAGTTATTGCAAGGTCGAAGCTTAGAAGGTCTGAATGATTTGCCCCCACCTACCTTTGCCAGCGAGGCGGTGACTGAGCCTAATAATTTTGTTGAGCACTTCATTGATTCCAGCGGCATTGTGTCCTGGCGTTTCTTCAGCGCCAAATCAGATTATGAATTTGTAGAGTGGGACTTCTCTAGCAGGGGTGAGGATTCGAATATTAGAGAAGCTGAAACTCTGTTCGGTATTCTGAAAAAGATTGGCAAGGAGGCTTATGTAGCCGTCTATGATCAGCTGGGCGCAACAGCCTGCAGGATTTTAGTGCCAGGATATTCTGAGGTTTATCCGATCGAAGACTTGATTTGGGATAACACTAATAAATCTTTATTATTCCGCTCTGATATTTTGAACTTATCTCAACTTGACGATGCCAGTCTAGCGTCGCTACTGGACCGCCTTGAGAATAGCGAACTAGATGAGTATGGCGACATCGCCACATTAATTGGCATTGAGTTTGATGAGAATACCGTTTGGGGTCAACTCACCGTTCTCGAGTTAAAGCTATTGATTCATCTTGCTTTAAAGCAATTTGATGAAGCGCATGAGCTAGTGGGAGCCTTTCTTCAGTACAACGACAATACAGTAGAGCGTAAATTGTTTTATCAAGCCCTAGATGCTGCCCTTGAAGTTCACCTAGATGATGAATTAGAGATGTCAGACTATGAACTGAACTTCCGCCGTATGTATGGTGATGCTAGGATGGATGCCGTTTTGGGTTCAATCGATGGCAGTGTTCGTTTCTGCGGTTTAACGCCAACGAGTATGAAGTTAGAGGGGCTAGATAGGCATCATCGTTTGATCGATAGTTATCGTAAGCTACATAAGGCAAGAGCTAGTAGCGCTAAACCTAAATAAAGCTAAGGAATCTTTATGAAGACATTAACTCCAGCCGAGGCAATTACCTCGCGTATGTCGGTAAGAGCGTTTACAAAAGAAGCCGTCTCCAAAGAGACCGTGCTCAAGTTACTCAATATTTCTGCGCGTGCACCCTCGGGTACTAATACCCAACCTTGGAAGGCCTATGTTGTAGAGGGTAAGGCGCTTGATGAATTATGCAAAAAAGTATGCGCTGCTTATGATGACATTGCACTTAACCCCGATTTGGCAAAAGAATATCAATCCGCCTACGACTATTACCCCACAAAATGGTTTAGCCCTTATATAGACAGGCGTCGTGAAAACGGTTGGGGCTTGTATGGTTTATTAGGAATTACTAAGGGCGATAAAGATAAGATGCATGCTCAGCATCGAAAAAACTTTGAGGCATTTGGCGCTCCCGTTTGCATCTTCTTCACCATCGATAAGGAGCTTGGTAGGGGTTCGATGCTTGACTATGGAATGTTTTTGCAGAACATGATGATTGCAGCTAGAGGTGAAGGTTTGGATACCTGCCCTCAAGCTGCTTGGAATGACTATGCCAAGATCATCCTGCCTCGTATTGGTGCGCAAGAGAATGAGATGCTTGTGTGCGGTATGGCACTAGGTTATGCCGATAAAAGCGAGATTGTGAATACCTTTATTACCCCTAGGGTAAGTGCTGAGGACTTTACGACCTGGGTAAAGTAGCTTTCAATGGCGGGTAATTTCAGTCATTTTTAGAGGGATTTGGCCTAATTTTTAGCCTTTTCCCCTATTTCAGGGCTGAGTTAAGTCCTTGAAAAACCTCATTTAAAGCCTGAAATTGAAGGTTTTTAAAATAAATGTTGCTTTGCAACAAAAAGATCTTGCAATTCCAAAAGACCGATTTTAAAATGGTGCATCGCAATAAAAAACCCATTTAATAAATAAAGGATTAATCATGTTCCAAACTCAATTAAACGACCAACTCGCTTCTGCACAAGCTAAAGCAATCGAAACTGCTAAACATTTGGCACAAGTTGCTGTTGAAAGCGCTCAAGAATTAGCTGAAATCAACCAAGCTGCTGCTAAAGATGCTTTAGTTGCTGCTCAAGATACAAGCTCACAATTGTTGGCAATCAAGGATCCACAGCAATTAGCTAAATTAGCTCAGCCAGAAGCTGCTCAAGAAGCCGCTAAATATGCTGCTGCTTACCAAGCTAAAGTAAACCAAGTAGTTCGCAACGGTAACAAAGAAGTTGCTCAAGTAGTTGACGCTTCTATCAATGACGCACGTGCGGATTTGGTTAAGTTTGTTAAAGAAGCTACTAAGACAGCTCCTGCTGGTTCTGAAGCTTTTGTTTCTGCATTCAAAACTGCATTTGATTCTTCACTCCAACAGTTTGACCAAGTTCGCGCATCTGCAACTGACGCATTTGCTAACTTTGAGAAGAGTGTTGATGCTGCTTTGGCAAACATTCAAGGTCAATACGCTGTTGCTAAGCCAGCTGCTAAAAGCCGTAAAGTTGCTTAATTAACTGAATAGTTAATTTTGTCGTTAAAAAAGCCACCTTCGGGTGGCTTTTACTTTTTCTATACTTCTATTTATTACTCAATCCAAGTAACAAACTCTTCTTTAGGCTTCCTGACTTTTTTCAAGTTAAGTAACCAGTCTTCGTCTGCCTTTCTATATCCTAGCGGCAGCATGACAACACTGCGTAAACCTTTTGCTTTGAGGCCGAGGATTTCATCGAGGGATGCAGCATCAAAGCCTTCCATTGGTGTCGAATCTACCTGCTCGTATGCTGCCGCAATGAGGGCGGTACCGAGTCCAATATAAGCTTGCTTTGCAGCGTGGGTGTAATTAGTTTCAGTATCTCTTGCGGTGTAACCACTTAGTAGCTTCTGGCGGTAGATATCACCAGCTTCGCTTTTGAAGTTGCGCAGCTTCTCAGTCATATCAAATGATTGATTGATTCGGTCTGCTGTATAGGTATCCCAAGCGGCAAAAACGAGCAAGTGAGAAGAGTCGACTACTTGGGTTTGATCCCAGGAGATTGCTTTGATCTTTTCACGAATCGCTTTATTGGTAATCACAAGCACTTCATAAGGCTGCAATCCACTAGAGCTGGCAGTTAAACGAATAGCCTCCAGTATTTGCTCTACCTTATCCTGCGGTACAGACTTTGTGGAGTCCATTTTCTTGGTGGCATAGCGCCACTGTAATTTGTCAATTAAGCTCATTCTGATTTCCTTAGATTTAATCTAGCAATAGATGGCACAGTGTAGTTTATAACGGAGGCTAGTGCTAAACGAGCTAATATGTAGGCATTCAATCTCAAAAGACTGCAATATGAATCAAATTGAAATTATTCGAGATGTCAGTGATGTGATGGATGCTCTTGGAGTAGCCGTAGTGTCCATCGGTGTTTTATGGGGCCTCTTCTGTTTTGCAAAAGGTCTGATTACTCAGACGGCCGATATTGCTTATAAAACCTTTCGCATACAAATCGTGCGCTCGCTTATTCTGGGGCTCGAAGTCTTAGTTGCAGGTGATGTGATTCGGACGGTAGCCATAAGCCCAACATTGACTAGTGTGGCGGTACTGGGCGCTATCGTTTTGATTCGTTGCTTCTTAAGCTGGTCCCTGACTTTAGAGATTGATGGCCGCTGGCCGTGGCAAGCGCCTAGACCAGGTCAATCAGAATAAGTCACATTTGTCTTTAAACGAGAAAGGGAGTCGAAAGACTCCCTTTTGTTTTGCTGCAGATTAATTTTTGCTTACGCAGCAACTACTTCTTCTGGCTCAGTAACCGATGAACGAATGAGGTAATCAAATGCTCCTAGCGAAGCTTTGGCGCCTTCACCCATGGCAATAATGATTTGCTTGTATGGAACGGTGGTGCAGTCTCCCGCTGCAAATACACCCGGCAAAGAAGTTTCACCTTTTGCATCGACGATGACTTCACCGTGCTTGGATAAATCGATGCTACCTTTAAGCCAATCAGTATTCGGTAATAAGCCGATTTGGACAAAAATACCCTCCAGATCAATATTGTGCTCAGTGTTATTGGTGCGATCTTGGTAGCGTAAGCCATTGACCTTGCCATTGGCACCCAATACTTCTTTGGTGAGCGCGCTCATGATGACGGTTACGTTTGGCATGCTAGCCATTTTCTTTTGCAATACCGCATCTGCACGGAGCTTGCTATCAAACTCGATGAGAGTGACATGGCTAACAATGCCCGCCAAATCAATGGCAGCCTCAACACCGGAATTGCCACCACCAATCACCGCTACACGCTTGCCTTTAAATAAAGGGCCATCACAGTGAGGACAATATGCAACCCCTTTGCCGCGGTATTCTTGTTCGCCAGGCACATTCATTTCTCTCCAGCGAGCACCAGTGCTGATGATTACGGACTTGCTATTGAGTACTGCGCCGTTGGCTAATTCCACTTCAAGACCATGAGTCGTTTTGCGCAAAGCATTGGCGCGCTGTAAATTCATAATGTCGACTTCATAGCTCTTCACGTGTTGCTCGAGTGCTTGAACCAACTTAGGCCCTTCAGTTTCTTTTACGGAAATGAAGTTTTCAATACCCATGGTATCCATGACTTGCCCGCCAAAACGTTCGGCCACAATTCCAGTGCGAATACCTTTACGTGCCGCGTAGATTGCAGCAGCAGCACCAGCAGGCCCACCACCAATGACTAAAACGTCAAACGACTCTTTAGCAGAAAGCTTTGCAGCCTCTTCTTTAGGGGTAGAGGTATCCAGCTTGGCAACAATCTCTTCAACACTCATGCGACCTTGACCAAATACTTCGCCATTGAGAATCACAGTTGGAACAGCCATGATTTGGTATTGATCTACCAAGCCTTGGTAAAGGGCGCCATCAATCATTTCATGGGTGACGTTTGGATTGAGGGCTGCCATTAAGTTCAGCGCCTGAACAACGTCAGGGCAGTTATGGCATGACAAAGAGATGAAGGTCTGAAAGCTGAGCTTGCCATCTAATTTAGTAATGCGATCAATCACTTCTTGCTCTACTTTGGCTGGGTAGCCGCTAGCCTGCAAAATAGCCAAGATAAAAGATGTCATCTCGTGACCCATTGGTAGGCCGGCAAAGGTAATGCGTGCTTCTTGATCAGTCTTGCTAACGGTAAAGCTAGGAATATGCTCACTCTTACCGTCAGTTTTTAAGCTGATCTTGTCAGACTGCTCAGCTAGTTCATTTAAGAGCTCAAGCATCTGCTTAGAGCTGTCGCTGTCATCTAGGCTGGCTACTAGAACGATCGGGCTAACAATCTTTTCAAAATATACCTTTAACTGAGATTTGATATTGGTATCGAGCATGATGATTTCCTTGGGTATTTTTTTAGGTGAGTCTATTGGGCAGGATCTGGTCCTCTCCAATAGACTCTCTTAAAGAGAGTCTATTGATTACTGATTTAACTTAGATCTTGCCTACGAGATCCAAAGATGGGGTCAATGTTGCTGCGCCTTCTTTCCACTTAGCTGGGCATACTTCGCCTGGGTGTGCTGCTGTGTACTGAGCGGCTTTCAACTTACGTAAAGTTTCAGAAACGTCACGAGCGATTTCATTTGAATGAATCTCTGCTGTCTTGATGATGCCTTCTGGGTTGATGATGAATGTGCCACGCAATGCCAAACCGGCTTCAGGAATATGAACACCGAACGCGTTTGTCAAGGTGTGTGTTGGGTCGCCAACGAGCGGAAACTTTGCTTTACCAACAGCAGGAGAGGTCTCGTGCCAAACTTTGTGTGAGAAATGAGTATCGGTTGTTACGATATAAACCTCAGCACCCATTTTTTGGAATTCAGCATAGTTCTCAGCTGCATCTTCAATTTCTGTTGGGCAGTTAAAAGTAAATGCTGCTGGCATAAAAATCAGAACTGACCAGTGGCCCTTGAGGGATTCGTCAGTAACCGTTACAAACTTACCATTATGGAAAGCTTCGGTTTTGAATGGTTGAACTGCCGTATTAATAATGGACATACTGTGCTCCTAGTGTTGGTTAATCAATTTCTTTAGTAACTACTACAACTAGAGCAATTTTGAACCTCAGTTGTTTATTTGTCTAATGAATAAATTTGATATTTATGATCGAATTTATAGATAATTGATTCTAGGGTCTCCAGCCTGCTTAAAACAAGTTATTTCAAGACTCTTGAAGAAAATGACCATTTTTTATGGGTATTTGAAAGGCTCGGGTGAGCCTTTGGGCTATAGTGGCCTTAATGCCATTAAAAGCATATTTTTTACTGATTTTGGAGAAATGACATGAGTTTGACGAAGCATGGATTAATGGCCTTATCTATTACAGCACTTGCGCTCTTAAGTGCCTGCGTTACTGATGGCAAATACAATCAATTGGACCAGGCGTATAGCCAGCTTCAACAGGCCTACCAAGGTGATGAGGTGGAAATTCGTCAATTACAGGGCGAATTGCGCATTACTATTCGCGACAAAATTTTGTTTCCAGAGGGTGGCTATCGCTTAAATGCAAAAGCTGAGCAGGTTTTAGCAAAAATGGCGCCAACACTTTCTGGATTTAAAAATACAAAAGTGGTTGTTCGTGGCTATACAGATAATGTATCGATCGGAGCCGAGCTACGTAATCAAGGAATTGCTACAAACTTGGACCTCTCTTCAAAGCGTGCGGATAATGTAGTTGACTATCTTATTCGTAAGGGCGTTAGCCAAAGTTTGATTTCTGCGCAAGGCATGGGTGAATCTAATCCAGTTGCTTCTAATACAACTCCAGAAGGTCGTGCACAGAATCGTCGTATTGAAATTACCTTGGTTGGACCAGGTAATTAATTCATAGCCCATATAAGGATAGAGAATGAAACATTTATTAAAGCTTAGCTCAGCAGCAATTGTTGCTATGGCGTTGACAGCATGCGGTACGCCCGATATCAAAACATCCTCAGCAGATTTTATAAAGGTGAACAACGGTATTTTGACAAGCAGTTATGGCAAGACCATTTACACCTTTGATAAAGACCAGGCTGGTTCAGGAAAATCCGAATGTGTGTCAACTTGTGCGAATAATTGGCCCCCAGTTTATGTAGAGCCAGGCATCATGCTCTCAGGAGATTTTTCTTCTATCGCCCGTAACGATGGTCAAAAGCAGATAACTTACAAAGGTAAGCCACTGTACTTCTTTGTTAAGGACAAAAATCCTGGCGATAAGACTGGTGATAACGTCAATAATGTATGGCATGTTGTAACGCCATAGTCTTTCGTTTTTAAATAGATATATGTAATAAATGCCACCCTAGGGTGGCATTGCCTTTCATGAAAATACTTTTATCACTTCTTATTAGCTTTTTTGTGTCAGCAAGCTATGCTGAGGACTTATTGGTCCCCGTTTCAAAATTTGACAACGACTCTCAGCGGCTAACCAATAGCAAGGTGTTGGAATTTTGGGGTTATCACAATTACGACGGCAATGATAATTATCAAAATATTCTTAAGCTTCGCTATTACAACCCTTTAGCAGCTGGCGAGTGGCGTGGACGTATACGTCTGGATACTTCTTACGCCTCAAATTACAACTCTATTTCATCGGCTAATAATTCAGGGCAGTACAGTGCGGGCAACACCATGGTGACGGTATGGGGTCAAGATCAAACTTTTCTGAAGCCCTTGGGGGCTTTAGTTGGTGGTCGCATTGTATTTCCATTTGGCAATAACGGTCAGTGGGCAGTGGGGCCTCAGTTAGGGTGGTCTTTTTTGCCTGAGGTGGACAGCCTTTTACATGTGACTGATTTCTCGCCCTTATTGCGCTATATGTATGGTTTTGACACCAAAAATAATAGCCAAGTCATTAATCCTAGCCAACCAGCGTTGGTAAGGAATCTCCAGGTGTTCCCAACTGTTGGCTTCCAGCTATCCCCAAACACGATGTTGCGTTTTGGGATGAAAACGGCGCAGTCTATAACTCTGCTGGTGGAGGCTGGTTTGTGCCAATTGATGCCATGGTGACACATCGTTTCGCAAGGAACTGGGTATTTGCAGTGGGGGCTAGCAAGCAAGTGGTTCAAAGTTATCACCAGTACGACTGGTCTACCTACGCGAAGGTCTCCTATAACTTCTAGAGCGCAAGCCTTTAAGTGTTAGGCCTACAGACTATAATTAGTTCAAAATTTGTATTAACTATTTCCTCACCAATCTTATATTACATCGGTCCTTTTATGAATAAGAAAATTCTCCTAGCATTCTTATCAGTGTCTACATTATTTACTTCGATGGGTTTGGCTTATGCGGATGAGGAGCTTACGCCAATTCCTAGGATTTCTAATCAGTGGACTGTTGATGTAACGCCTTATGTCTGGCTCCCTAATGTTAGTTCTACACTCAACTACAAAGGTCAATACCTGAATACTGCTGATGCGAACATGAATAACATTATTAGCAATCTGAAGTCTGGGGCAATGATTTCTGGAGAGGCGCATTATGGTAGTTGGGGAATGATGGCTGATGTAGTCAGCGCTACCTTGCAAAAGAGCGGTACTACATCAGTTACTCCGGCGCCTGGTTACAACTTTAGGGTGGCGATGAAACCTACCCTTCAGCAAACCATGTTGACTGGCGCGGCTACATATAACCTTGTAAACAATAAAGACGCTAATGTTGATGGTTTGTTGGGAGTACGTTGGATTAGTATGACCGCCACGTTGAACCTCGCGCTTGACGGAACAAATTATTCATTGAGCGACTCAAAGACTGTAAGTACCGTTGATCCGATTATTGGCTTTAAAGGGCGCTATCGCATCGCAGATTCCACTTGGTACATTCCTTTTTATGCTGATATCGGCAGCGGAGGTGGAACTACTAATGTTACTTGGCAGGCAATGGCAGGCGTCGGCAAGACTATTGAAAAATGGGTTGATGTCTCCTTGGTTTATCGCGGCCTCTACTATGACATGAGCAGCTCAAAGACAAACGGTGCAGGTTTACTACAAAAGACGACCTTTCAAGGCCCACAATTATCAGCAACATTTCACTTCTAATCCTCAATTCATTAGAAATAAAACATGAACCTCACTCTAAAAATAACAGCTACCTTAGCGGCAGTAGGTGTTTTTGCATCCCCAACTTTTGCCCAAGAAATTCCTGCCCGTGCGGGTATGGTTGCTGCTGAGAAATCAGATGCTGTAACTGTTTCTGCCAAGCCGGCCGTGGACAGCGTTGACATTGCTAAGAAATTAGCAAATCCAATCGCCAATATGATTTCAGTGCCGCTGCAATACCAATTTAGCCGCGGTGTGGGCCTAAATCAGGGCGGCTCCGAGCAAACTTTATTATTTCAGCCAGTCATGCCATTCAATTTAGGCGGCGGTGACACATTCATCGTTCGCCCTATTGTTGCGGGTGTTAGAGAAACTAGTGTGCAAACTGCGCCTGGCCAATCATTTTCTGGATACGGTATTGCTAGCGTAACTCTTGAGTCTTTTTATGCACCCAATACCAACTCCTCTTGGATTTGGGGTATTGGCCCGTATGCGCAATCACCATCCGGTAATAGCGGTAAGTTTGGCTCACAACAAACTGGTGCCGGCGTGACTGCTGTTGTCCTGAATCGCGAAGGTCCATGGACTTATGGCTTGCTTGGTTACCAATCCTGGAACGTAGGCGGCAATCCAACTTTTGGCACACAAAATAATTTGTATGGACAGCCTTTTGTTGCTTACACCGATAAACAGGCTTGGACATATACAGCCAATATGGAAGCGCAATATAACTACGATACGCATCGCACATCAAACCCTCTATATGTAGGCGTTTCCAAATTGGTGGTGATTGATGGCGTGCCTTTCTCCTTTGGTGCTGGTCCTATGTATTACGTCAGCAATACACCCGGTGGGCCATCTGGTTGGGGTGCGCGTGCTACGGCCACACTAGTTGTTCTTAAGTAATTTGCTGCAGAGTTTCCCACTTATAAAAGATAGGAAGTTAATCATGAAAAAACGGATGTTTAATAAATTACTAGCCACTTCGGTTTCAGTTACCTTGGCATTTGCTCCATTGGTGAGTGAAGCCTGTACTAGCTTCTTGCTCAAAGGTAGTGATGGTGGCTATGTTTATGGCCGCACAATGGAATTCGGTT
This sequence comes from Polynucleobacter sp. AP-Nickl1-40-C4, assembly GCF_035012665.1. Lineage (NCBI taxonomy): Bacteria > Pseudomonadati > Pseudomonadota > Betaproteobacteria > Burkholderiales > Burkholderiaceae > Polynucleobacter > Polynucleobacter sp. AP-Nickl1-40-C4. The sequence continues at coordinate 125,075 of NZ_JAYGQR010000007.1, read as the reverse complement.
TGCCTTTGAATTCTCAGTTAACTACCATTCCAAGAGCTTATGCCCATCAAGGGATTGGTGTTGATGGTAAGTACGGCTCAGGCTTGAATTGGAATTCTAAATATGCAGTAGCCGGCATGAATGCACTTGGCTTGCCTGAGTTGGTAGATGGCATGAATGAAAAGGGTCTCATCGGAGGTGTACTTAACTACCCAAATAGTGCTGCTTACCAGGTAGTTACCCAAGCTGACTCAGCAACAAGCATCAATTCAGTTCAGGTGCTCACTTACGTGCTGACAAATTTTGCTACTGTTGATGAGGTGAAGGCTGGTCTACCAAAGATTAAAGTCAATGGCGCGAAGTTGGCTGTTTATGGGAATCAGACACCACCAGTGCACTATACATTGCACGATGCCAATGGTAAAAGTATCGTAGTTGAGTACTCCAAAAATGGACTATCTATCATTGACAACCCAACGACTGTATTGACAAATGACCCTCCGTTTCAAGATCACCTCAATAGCATTGGAAACTATGCCAATCTCTCTAAGGTAGAGAAGCCACCACTAGTCATTAATGGAGCCACTTACGCAGCACCGAGTTCTGGCAATGGATTGCATGGCCTTCCTGGAGATTTCTTGAGCCCAAGCCGTTTTATTCGCGCACTATTTTTATCAAACTCAGTGCCAACAAACTTTACCAACGCCCAAATGGACGGTGCTGCTTGGCACATTCTAGGAAGCTTTGATATTCCTCCTGGATCAGTGACCTTGCCAGCTAGTAATCCTTATGGTGGCGGCACTGGCGGTTATGAGGTAACTGAATGGAGCATTGTGGCCAACAATAAAACTATGGTTTACAACGTCAAGATGTTTGAAAACAATAATACGTATGCATTTGATTTGAAAAAAATGGATGTGAATGCTAAGGAAATGAAGTACGTTAAATTAGCTCAGCCAAAAATTGTAGTCCCGGTTAATTAATGGATTTAAATTCGGCTATCTGATATTAATAAGAGGCTCGCTTGTCGAGCTTCTTTTTTAATTAGATTGATGATTGCAATTGAAGTATGGTTAGTATTCTATAAATGAAGGTTTGATAGAGGCCCCCAGTGAACCTAAAGTCTAAAATTATTTATGCCGTTGTATTAGGTCTTTTCTCAAGCCTAGCTTCAGCGGTTCAGTTGCTTGATCCGCCATCAACACCTAGGGTCACTAATATCACTGTGTTTGTGGCTAAAAAAATTGTCACGATGGATCCGGCGATTCCGAATGCAACGGCTGTTGCTGTTGCGGATGGGCGTATTTTGTCTGTAGGCTCTTTGGAAGACATGAAGCCTTGGACAAGCAAGTACCCAACGCAGATTAATAAAGATTTTGCTAATAAAGTCATGTACCCGGGATTCATTGAGCCACATGCGCACCCTTTGTTGGGCGGTATTTTGTTCAACAAACCATTACTGACACCATCGCCTATGCCAAATCCATGGGGGCCAGCATTTCCTGGGGTTGCTAACTTACAGTCAGCAATGACACAGCTCAAAAAATACTCTGATGACATCAAGGATCCGAACAAGACACTATTGGCTTGGGGCTTTGACGTAGTGGCTATGGGGAAGATGCCTGATCGTCAGCTCTTAGATCAAGCTTCGAGCACTAGACCCATTGTTGTATGGGATGCTTCGGGCCACGATATGTACGTCAATAGTGCTTTTATCAAGTTCTATGGCATCACGCCTGAGAAGGTGAAGAATGTGAAGGGCGTAGGTATTGATAAGGATGGTCAATTAAATGGCCAGTTCTTAGAAATCCCTGCGGTAACTTATATTTTGGGCATTGCTGGAAAAGATGTTCTCAATCCAAGTGAAATTCCGACTGACTATTTGTATATGAGTGATCTTATGCAGCAGGGCGGGATCACTACCTCTGGCGATTTGGCATTTGGTACCTTGAACATCGATATGGAGCTAAAGATTGCTAAAGCTTTTAGTCAATCTTCAGCAGGCGCTTTACGAATTGTTCCGGTCGTTTACGCGGAGCCTTTTATTCAGAAGTATGGTGATAAGGCGATTGCAGAAGCACAGGCTCTACAACAGCAAGACAACGACCGTTTGATATTCCAGGGCGTCAAGTTCTATAGTGATGGCGGTTACTTGCCAGAAACCATGCGGATGGAGCACCCAGGCTATACCGATGGAAGTCTAGGCTCATCAAACTACAAGTCTGCACAAGACTTTGCTGCTGCCATGAAGCCATGGTGGGATGCGGGTTATCACATTCACATTCATAGTAATGGCGATATTGGCAATCAAAATTCTATTAACGCTTTGCAATTAATGATTGATGCCAAGCCACGCTTTGATCATCGTTACACGATTAACCATTTTGGCATTCCCTCGACTGCAATGGTGATGAAGATTAAGGCTCTTGGTGCTGTAGTCAGTGCCAATATTTCTTATATTTCCGAGCGCGCTAAATTGGAATACCCAGCTTTAGGTATGGATCGCGTATCTTATGCAACTCGACTTGGTACTCTTGTTCGCAACGGCATTGTCACTTCTATTCATTCAGATGCGCCTGTGTCTGCGCCTGTGCCCTTAAAAGAGGCGTGGACTGCAGTGACTCGTAAGGATGTGTACAACGATGGCAAGGTGTGGGGTCCGGCTGAGGCGGTAACTGCCTCTGATGCGATGAAGATGATTACCATTAATGCTGCTTACACATTGGGAGTAGAGGATAAGGTAGGAAGTATTGAAGCCGGTAAGTTCGCAGACTTTGCGGTCTTAGATGCGGACCCACAAACTGTTCCCGCAATCAAAATTAAAGATATTGGAGTGTATGCGACAGTTTTGGGCGGAAAAGTTATTCCGGTGTCGGAAACCAAGAAACCCAGACCCTTAGAGTAATACTCTCAATTGAGGCTGACTATTTAAACCCTATCAATCACCTAAATATGACCAATACACATAAATCTTTTTTGAAATGCCTTACCTTAACTTTGCTGTCAGCAGCCTTTCTAGCTGGCTGCCAATCCACTGGTCAAGATGGCAAGCCACTCACTACTGCAGAGATCATTCAAAAGCGTGACGCTACGTTAAAGATGTCAAAGACAGGTCTTGATGCATTGATCAAGCAAAAACCAGATATTCAAAAAGAAATTGATCAGGCGGCTGGCTATGCAGTCTTTACGACTACCAATGTCAATATTGTTTTGCTGGTAGTAGCCCGTGGCGAGGGTGTCCTGTTTGATAAGCGTCGCAAAGAACCTGTTTTTATGCAAGCGCTCAAAACAGGTGAAGGTTTGGGGGCTGGCTATCAAGATCAATATCAAGTGGCGATCTTTAAGACCCCGGGCGCTATCGATCAGTTTTTATTGACCTCGATTGATGGTCGTCGTGGTGGCATCGATGTAGATGCAAATTTTTCTGCTGGTTCGGGCGGTACGATTCGCTCCTTTAATCCTGAAATTACCTTCTATACAGTGGGGCTCTCGGGATACGATTTGCAGGCCAACTATGGTGGCACGCTCTATTTGGTAGATCAACAGCTTAATAGTGCTGAGACTCTGAACAGTCTTCCAAAGAAGAAGTCCGACTCAAAGTAAGGAATAGAGTGTATTGATCTCTGGATGCTGATGGAGCCCCAACTGGTAATAGCTGGGGCTTTTCTTTTGCCTGTATCGGGTAGATCTACTGGTATTTCTCTATAGAAACCCGCCTGAACGAGAGTAGATTGGTGTCTGACATTTCCCCATCTGAAAGGCTGATATGAGCAAGAAATCACTTGATATGAATGCAATGCCAGGACAACAAAGAGCTATTGATGCGACCAAGGCAGCTGGGCGCGTGGCGATTGAAAGTGCTCAGGCAATCGCACAGATTAATCAGCAGGCGACACAGGAATTAGCCGGCATGATTCAGAAGAGGGTAGCTGAGCTAATGAAAACTCAGAACCCTCGATCTGCATTTGAATTTGTTCATGCCGAAGTGCTGCAGGATGCTGCTAAAGAGATCTCTCAATATCACAACCAATTACTTCAGGTGCTTAAAAGCGGTAATCAAGAGCTCGCTGATATTGCTGAAACCATGATTCAAGAATCTAAGGCAGATTTAATTCACTTTGTAAATGATGCAACGGACAATGCGCCTCTTGGTAGCGAGGCTTATGTCTCTGTATTCAAAACCTCATTTAACAACGCATTGCAAAATTTTGAACTGATTCGCGCTGCAATGGCGGACTCATTTACAAATTTTGAGAAGAGCGTCGAGAATGTTGGCAATCTCGCCAGCCCAAAAAGCACCTCAAAAAAGAAGGGCTAGAGATTTAATATTGCTTCTGAAATTGCAGGGCGGTCTTAATGGTCTGAAAGTGAATATCTACTGTAGATGTCATTTCCTTTCCGTAGCCGCCCGCCATTGAAAACGCGATGGGTAGTTGTCTATCCAAGGCATACTGAAATACCGCCTCATCCCGTAAGCGCATTCCTGCTGTACTGACATTCAGCCTTCCTAGGCGATCACTTTCATGGGGGTCTGCACCAGCTAAGAAAATGAGGCAGTCTGGCTTGAAGCGTGAATCCATTTGATCTAGGGACTGGCCCAGAGCATCTAAGTAGGCGGCATCATCACAACCATCGGTCAGACCCCAATCAAGATCGCTCTCTTCTTTTTTAAATGGAAAGTTATTTTTCCCGTGAATCGAGAGGGTGAAAATAGAATCATCATTTCGCAGTATCGATGCAGTGCCATTTCCTTGGTGCACATCCAAATCAATCACTACAACTTTGAGGGATGGGCTGATCTCTTTTTGTAAAGCGCGTGCTGCAATAGCGGAATCATTAAAGACACAAAATCCACTACCGGCATCTCGATATGCATGATGGGTGCCACCCGCAAGATTGGCGGCAATGCCTTCTCGTAAAGCAGTTTTGGCTGCCGCAACAGTGGCGCCTGCTGAGCGACGTGAACGTTCCACCATCTGCTTGCTCCACGGAAATCCAATCTCTCTTTGCTCTTGCGGAGAAAGTCTTCCTTCAATGACTTTAATGAGATAGCTTGGATCGTGAGCATACAGAATTTGAGTGTCAGTAGCAGGGGGTGCCTCTACCAGTTCGATATCGATCAGACTACTTACTAGATCACGTAAGCGAGAATACTTTTCCATTGGGAAGCGATGACCCTCTGGAAGTGGCAATACAAAATGGTCGGTATAAAACGCTTTCACGCTTTTATATTTCCCTTGAATATTCTTTCAGAATATTCAAGGGCACAGTCTCTAGGGCTTTGATGTGAGTGCTTTCCAGTTTGATAGAGGGCGCGCATTGGGCATTGAATGCCTCCACCCAACGATTGATGCATAGGCACCATTGGTCACCAGCCACTAACCCTGGAAATTGATATTCTGGTCTTGGGGTAATGAGGTCATTTCCTTTTTGCAGGCTAAATTGCAAAAATTCATTTGTCACAATCGCACAAACTAAGTGACTGCCCACATCCTCTTCATTGGTTTTGCAGCAGCCATCCCTAAAAAACCCTGTTAGGGGGTCGAAAGAGCAGGGAATGAGGGGTTCACCAAAAACATTTAGCGCAACTTCTTTTTGCATAGCAACCTTAAAAATGTCCGTGTTAGCCAGTTTATTGAATAAGCCGTAAACTTGCTGAACAATGACTCAATTAGAAAAGCTCACCTTGTTTTACGATGGCGCTTGCCCGTTGTGCCAGGCGGAGATTCTCTTTTTATCGGGACGCAATCAAGACAATCTATTGGGCTTTGTCGACATTAACTCAGAACAGTATGACCCTCAAAAGGTGGGGGTCTCCTGTGAGGCTGCATTGGCGGCGATGTATGGTCAGTTTGCTAGCGGCAAATTGATCCAAGGCGTCTCAGTTTTTCCTGAGGCCTATCGTCGTGCAAATCTGCCGCGCATGGCCTGGTTCTTTTCAAGAAAGCCACTTCAGCCATTCTTGAAATTGGCTTATCTCTTTTTTGCCAAGAATCGGCATGTGATATCTAATCTCTTTGGGCCTGTAGCTTTACGATTGGTGAAGGCCCGCTCAAGATCTGTACAGCAATGAAGAAAATTCATCTTCTTCTCATCGCCACTTTACTGAGTTTCTTGGTGCCGACCAGCTTTGCGCGCGATCCATTAGAGGTGCCAGCATATCTAAGCACTGCAAAACTTCAAGGAAGCGGTCGACTGACTTGGTGGGGCCTACATATTTACGATGCTTCCTTTTATAGGGTGGGCTCACTATCCTCATCTGAGTTTGCATTGGATATGCGCTATCAAAAATCCTTCTCCGGTAAATCGATTGCTAATCGGAGCGCAGAGGAAATGAAGCGCACTGGCGTACCTGATGAACAAGCCGCCCTTTGGGGTAAGGAGTTGGCGTCATTCTTGCCGAATGTCGAGTCGGGGCAAACTTTGACAGCTGTCTACTCCCCCAAGCAAGGAACCGTTTTTTATCATGATGGTAAGCAAATCGCACAAATACCTGGGGCAGAGTTTTCAAGGGCATTTTTTGGAATTTGGTTAGATCCTAAAACAAGCGCCCCTAAACTGAGAGCAGAACTATTGGGACAAACCTGTCCACCACCACTTTTTAATGAGGCTTGTTAAGTTATGAAATCCTTTTTTACACGCCTTGCATTCACAATATTTTGTGGAGCGCTTTTAGTTTCATGCTCTTCACCTCAGGTTTCTCAATATGCGGCTGAGAAACCAGCTCTAGACCTGAGTGAGTACTTTTCTGGAACGATTGATGCCTATGGCATCTTTACTGATCGTAACGGTGAAGTGAAAAAGCGCTTTACTGTGCTGATCAAAGCAAGTTGGACAGTAGTGGAAGGTAAAAAAGTCGGCACCTTGGATGAACGTTTTGAATACTCTGACGGCACAAAGCAAACACGCATCTGGACTCTAACTGAGCAATCTCCGGGTAACTATATTGGTAGGGCTGATGATGTAGTGGGTGATGCACAAGGTCAGCTCGCCGGAAATGCGCTTAACTGGACCTACACCCTTGCTTTACCGGTAGATGGCACCATTTATAATGTGCAATTTAATGATTGGATGTACTTAGTTACCCCCAAGGTAATGCTCAATAAGGCCAAGATGAGCAAGTTTGGGATTGATTTGGGTGAGGTGACTTTGAGCTTCTATAAGCGCTAAGCAAAAGCGCCCGATTTGTGTCACACTTTCTTGGAAGTCGCCTTTGGGCGCCTCATCCAAGGAGATCTAAATGAACAAGAAATTCAAGCAAATTTCGATTGCTTTATCCGCTGTGGGAATGTTGTTATTAGTGGCCTGCCAATCAATGGAGCAAGGTACTGGGCAAAAAGCCAGCGCAAATTTAGATTCAAGATCAGGCTCTCAGGCTAAGGGTGAGGTTATGTTTACCTGGCAAGGAGATGATGTTCTCATCAATGGTAAGTTTTCTGGATTAAAGCCAAACTCAGAACAAGGTTTTCATGTTCATGAAAAAGGCGATTGCTCTGCTCCGGATGCAACCAGCGCAGGTGGTCACTTCAATCCTGAAACAAAATCTCATGGCATGCCAAATAGCGGCATGAATCATGCAGGAGATCTGCCCAACATTAAGTCCGATGCCAATGGCAACGCAACTTACACTGCTAAGTTACATGGATTTGCTGTAAATACAGGTCCAACTGGAATTGTTGGTCGCTCTGTGGTTGTGCACAGAGACCCGGATGATTACAAATCTCAGCCTGCAGGAAATTCTGGCCCACGTATTGCATGTGGCTTGATTAAGTAATCACATCTATTTATTAAATTAGTACATACAGGGCATTTCATGAGAATCGAAGATACCGATCCAGCGCGACATGCAGGGATTGAATATCCAATGGAGGTGGGTGCTCCTGTGTTTGCACCCATCAAAGTGACTGAGGAAAAAGATAAGGCTGTTAACGTAGCTCGCCAAAATGCCAAGCTTGAGTACGATCGCATTATGGAGCAGGCTGAAGTCTTAATGAAGCAGGCTAAAGCATTACAAGCAAGACTAGATGCTACAGAGATGGTGCATAGCGCTAAATTTGGCTTTAATCCTATTCATGGAAAAATTTACCATCTGTACTATGACGGTAGAAATAACACCAATGTATTGATTCAGAATGGTCCAAAAGAATGGAGTTGTGGAATTCCAGATGGTTGGACTTATTCGATGGCAGTAAAGAAGTTAGGTGACAGTACTTGGGCGGTAATTGAAGAGGATTCTGTTGGCGCCCTTACTGTATGATGTTTTTCTTTATAAAAAAATAATTAGGTGACCTGTGACAAAAGCTCGAGTCGTTAGTCTTAGTGAACTAGGTAGTGCAGACGTAATCAAAGTGATTGATAAAGAATTGCCACCACCTGCAAAAGGTGAAGTGCAGCTCCGTCAAACTGCCATTGGATTTAATTTCATTGACGTATATCAGCGCTCAGGCGTTTATCCATTAGAAATGCCTACGGGCCTTGGGCATGAGGCTACAGGTGTGGTTGAGGCTTTGGGCGAAGGCGTCACTGATTTAAAAGTGGGTGATCGCGTCGTTTATATGAATGCCGGAATTGGCGCTTATGCAAGTGCACGCAATGTAGCGGCTGACAAATTGGTTGTTTTGCCCAGCAATATTTCTGATGAAGTAGCCGCAGCCGTTTTCTTTAAAGCAATGACTGCACAATATCTTGTGCAAAAAACCTATAAAGTAAAAGCGGGTGATGTAGTGCTGGTGCACGCTGCCGCTGGCGGCGTTGGTCAAATATTAGCTGGTTGGGCAAAAGCATTGGGTGCATTTGTCGTGGGCACTGTGGGTTCGCCAGCAAAGTTTGCAGCTGCTAAGGAAGCGGGTTGCGATGCTGTTGTTGATTATTCTCAAGCAAATTGGGTTGAAGAAGTGCTTAAAGCCACTGGTGGCAAAAAAGCCAATGTGGTTTATGACTCTGTTGCTAAAACTACTTTCTTGGGTTCTTTAGATTGTGCCGCTCCCTTTGGAACAGTCGCTTTGTTTGGCGCTGCTTCAGGCCCAGCTCCAGAAATTCAGCCAGAGATTTTAAATAAGAAGGGCTGCCTGTTTTTAACTAGACCTTCTGTATTTCCGCACAACGCTACTGCGGCTTTGTTAAAAGAAAATGCTAAAGCAGTATTTGATGCAATTGCCAAAGGGCATGTCAAAGTACAAATCGGCGCTAAATTTTCTTTAGAACAAGCTGCTGATGCGCATCGTGCTGCTGAAGGACGAAAAGTTTCAGGCGCCATTGTGATGACTCCATAAGCTTAAGTGTTCTAGCGCACATAAGCCCCGTGTATGCGGGGCTTTTTTTATATATCAATCAGACGTAAGATGGAAGTATGAAAACACTTCTCAAAATACTGATCGCTACTCAACTAATTTTATTGAGTTCTTTGTCCTCGGCACAAATTCCTGAGACACAGCATTCACAGGGAATTTCTTACATCACTGGTGGGGTAGGTGAGAGTGAGACGGTTGCGATTTTGGCTGATGCAAAGCAATGGCCATTGCTATTAGAAATGTCTCAAATAGAAAATGGCAGGGGAGTCTGGATCTTCGGGGCAATTATCAAAATCATGAACTCAAAAAAACAGATGATTTTTGATGCCCAGGCAGATGGACCCTATATGCTGATTAATCTCGAGTCTGGCGACTATGTGATTGAGGCAGCTTACCAAGAGGTGACTCAAAAGAGAGTGCTTTCTATTAAAGCCAACTCACCGCAAAAGATCTCCCTATTCTGGAAATAGTGCCTAAAAAATTGACGCATTGCGTCATAAATCTCAACTTTCAATTTGGTCTATAGTTCCCTGATTACTACAATCATCAGGAGATGTATCAATGAAATGCCTTTCAGCTAAAAGCGGTTTGGGCGTATTGCTTTCGGCAATATTAGTTTCAACAGCCTCGCTCAGTATTGCGCAGAATTCTCCAGCTGTAGGTGCTCAGGGTAAGACTGAGGCACTATGGTTTGGACAGGCAGGGTTCCGGATTAAATCCCCTCAGGGAAAAATGATTCTGATTGATCCCTGGATTACTGGCGGACCGAAGACACCATCGATTTACAAGAATGATTTGGCGGCGATTGGTCCGATTGATGTGTTGCTAGTGACGCATGCACACGTTGACCATCTTGGCGATGCGCCAGCTGTGGCTAAGATGAATAACATCAAGTTATATGGTCCAGCCGATATGGTGACGCCACTAACTACTTTGGGAATTCTGCCAGCAGACTTGGGTTATCGTTTTAATAAAACGGGTCGCGTAACACCTGCGCCTGGAATCAAGGTAACCGCAGTTCAAGCAGAGCACTCTTCTTTATTGGTTTGGAAGAATCCGGCTACAGACAAAATGGAGTCACATCCCGCCGGCGAGCCTATGGGCTTCATTATTGAGCTTGAGAACGGTTTTAAGATTTGGCATATGGGGGATACCGGCTTATTTAGTGATATGAAATTCATTAGCGAGCACTACAAGCCCGATCTAGTAATGGTTCCAATTGGAGGAAATTTCACAATGGCGCCTGATGATGCTGCATTTGCATTGCGTACCTGGATTAAGCCAAAAATGGTGATCCCAATGCACTACAACTCTAACCCGATGACTAAAGGTACGTTAGCCGAGTTTCAGGAGGCTATGAAGGGCAGCAATATCAAAATTATTCCGATGACTGAAGGTGAAACAGTTCAATTCTGAGCAGTCTCTAATTTTCAATCCCAAGGATTATTTTTAAATTCAATTGCTTCTGAAGTGAGGGCGAAAAGTATCGCGCTCTGACTCCAGAGGCATTTGGAGCATTTCTATAGAAGGAATCGGTTCGCTGGGGCAAGATTATTAAGGGCGCTGGTATCAAGCGAGAGTAGAGCCCTATAAAGGTGGGTGTGTCTCGCTCTGTGCGCTAAGCGCTAGCCAGGGAAGCCAGCAGGGGCTAACCTTGTGAGGTAGGTCTTCCTAATTGCAATGTATTGCTGACTTTAAACCCCATAAATTGAAGTTTTTTAGTTTTATATTGCAAATAGTTCGTAGTAGTACTATATTAGTTCTAACTAGTACTTTAAATAGGATTTATGAACTTTTTACCTGTCCTGAGAAACCTCGTTTCTGCCTATCAAGCGTTTGAGCGTTATTCAGCTCCGCATATAGCAGCAATGGGTTTAACGATGACCCAGTTTGATGTGATTGCCACGTTGGGCAATCAGTTGCCGATGACTTGTAAGGAGTTAGGCGAGAAAACGCTTGTGACCAAGGGAACGTTAACGGGGGTGCTAGAGCGCTTGGAAGCAAAAGGTCTCATTCTTCGTCAGACAAATGCTCAAGATGCGCGTAGTCAACTGATTGGTTTGACGACATCTGGACAGTCTTTATTTGAGAAAGTATTTCCAGAGCATTTGGAACATCTAAATGGTGCATTTAAGAAATTATCATCAAATGAATTGAAGCAATTAGAAGAGTCATTGCGGTTGCTGAAAGATGCTTTTAAATCATAAACATCAAGTCAATATTTTTTTAAGGAGAAATTGATGAGTAAAGTAGCTGTCGTATTTCATAGTGGTTATGGACACACCGTAAAGCAGGCTGAGGCTATTGCTAAAGGCGCTAATGGAACATTGATTGCCATTGACGCTGAGGGCAATATTACTGATGCACAATGGGCGACACTTAATGATGCTGACGCTATTGTGTTTGGCTCTCCAACCTATATGGGTACGGTGAGTTGGCAGTTTAAGAAGTTTGCTGACGCTAGCTCAAAGCAATGGTTTTCACAGCAATGGAAAGACAAGGTCTTCGGTGGTTTTACGAATTCAGCCACAATGAATGGTGATAAGCATTCAACCTTGCATTACTTCTTTACTTTGGCTATGCAGCATTCTGGCCTTTGGGTTGGTACTGGATTGATGCCTTCGAATTCGAAAGCCGCAAAGCGTGATGACATTAACTATGTGGGTTCATCTGCGGGTGCAATGATGCAAACACCATCTGATGCAAGTGCTGACGAAGTAAATGCAGGCGATCTAGAGACTGCAAGACTGTATGGCGAGCGCATTGCAAAAATTACCAAACAGTTGCGCGGATAATGAATAAAGTCAGATACACCTCTGTTGCCATCATCTTGCATTGGGTGATGGCGCTCTTGATATTTGCAACATGGTCAATTGCAATTGCTGTGGATGATATGCCATTGAGTCCACTCAGAATTACGGGAATTAGCTGGCACAAATGGCTTGGTGTCACCATATTCTTTTTGGTGGTTCTGCGCTTGTTGTGGCGCGCAATTCATCCAGCTCCTGCATTAAACCTCGCAATGCCAGCATGGCAAGAGCGTGCAATGAAGCTAACCCATCTTGCACTGTACTTACTAATGCTTCTGATTCCGATTGTGGGCTGGTTAATGAGTTCCGCTAAGGGCTATACCGTCAACTACTTTGGCTTATTTGAATTGCCGGATCTGGTAGATAAGGATAAGGCACTTGGCCATCAGCTGAAGGAGATCCATGAGTTTCTGGCCAATGGATTAATGGCTTTGGTTGGACTTCATATTTTGGCTGCGCTAAAGCATCAATTTATCGATAAAGATGACTTATTAAGTCGTATGACCTTTGGAGGATCAAACCGTGAAAAGTAAATTCTCATTACGTTTTGAGATATTGGCACAAGCTTTATTAGCTATGCTATTTATTGGCGCTGCAAGCTCAGCTTATGCGGTGGAGTATTCATCTATTGATGCCTCGAAAAGCAAAATTACTTTTACAAGTAAATTGATGGGCTCAAAGATCTCTGGAAGTTTTGGAAAATTTTCTGGGAAGGTTTTATTTAATCCAGACGAGCCAGAAAAAGCGAAGGCTAATCTCATTATTGAAATCTCAAGTTTTAATGCAGGTGGGGAAGAGTTGCAAGAAGAGGCAAAAGGAAAAGACTGGTTCAGTACAAAGCTCTTTCCAACTGCTAGCTATGTAACGGATTCTGTAAAGATTACAGGCCCCAATAGTTTGGATGCCCATGGAACCCTAACCATCAAGGGCAAAGCTGTGCCACTGTTGATATCCGTCAAGTATCAGCTGCAAGGCAAGCAGATGGTCTTTGATGCTAGCTTTCAGGTGTTGAGGCTGGATTTTGGCTTGGGTGCTGGAAATTGGGCAGACACTTCTGCAGTCGCCAATGAGGTGCCAGTCAATGTTCACTTAGTCTTAAATCAAAAATAGTTTTACAAATTAACCTACCTAAACTTACCTTTACTAACTTACTTATTCAATTTTTAATCAGGAGAATTACATGAAATCAAAATTACTTATCGCTTTATTTGCAACAATTGGTCTTAGCTCTGCTTTTGCTGCGCCAGTAACTTATGCTACTGATGCTAACCATACCTTTGCTCAGTTTGAATATAACCATTTAGGATTCTCTAAGCAGACCAGCCGCTTTAATGCGGTTACTGGAACTGTAACGATTGATCAAGCAGCTAAAAAAGGCAGTGCAGATATCACTATTGATACGAAATCTGTCGATACAGGATCTGCTTTATTTAACAATCACATCCAAGGTGAAGATTTTTTATCTACAACCCAATTTCCGACTGCTAGCTTTCAATCAAACGATATGATTTTTAAAGGTGACAAACCAGTTGCTTTAAAAGGTGTGTTGACATTGAAGGGTGTAAGTAAGCCAGTTACATTGAATATCACTAATTTTGAGTGCAAAAAACATCCAATGTCTGGCGCTGATTATTGCGGTGCCAATGCTGAAACAAAAGTTAAGCGCACAGAATTTAATATGGGTAAATACGCGCCGAACGTAGGTGACGATGTAACCATCATGATTGCTATTGAGGGTTCAAAAAAGGATTAATTCCTTTTGTTGGGCTGATGTCATCTGAAAAACCACCTACGGGTGGTTTTTCATTCTCGGCCGACTTGGTTTATAATTACATAAGTAATTGAATTAAAAGGGATTATTCCTTTAATTCCACTTTTGCTGGTTTGACAGCTCTTAGAGGCTCTTGGACAATGCCATGGGTGGTTGATTCAAGCCCCAAGCCCTCATGACAGTTGATACTCATTCCTCCTCCAATACACCGCATTTGATGCTTGAAGCTCGTGCGCTGACTTGTATTCGTGGGGAGCGACAATTATTTCTGAATCTGAATCTGACAGTGGCGGCTGGAGAGTGCCTGCATGTGCGCGGTGAGAACGGGGTCGGAAAAACTAGCCTCTTAAGACTCCTGATGGGACTTTCTAAACCAGAGGCGGGGGAGGTTCTTTGGAATCATCAATCAATCGCTAAAGATCCTTCTATATATCATCGGGAACTTTTATTCCTGGGGCATCGTGATGCTCTGAAGGAAGATCTGACTGCCTTGGAAAATCTGCAGCTGTATGCAGTCCTGGACGACATTCATTTGCCAGGTGATAAGGCTTTAGCAGCGCTCTGGCGTTTTGGTTTGCGTGGGCGCGAGAACCTACCGGTCAGTTGTTTATCGGCTGGACAAAAGCGTCGAGTCTTAATGGCTCGCATGTTGACACGTCAAGCCAAGTTGTGGATCTTGGATGAGCCGTTCAACGCACTTGATATTCATGCTGTTCAAGATTTACAAGGACTAATAGCAGAGCATGTAGAGCAAGGTGGTCTAGTGGTACTGACTAGCCATCAAGCGGTGGATCTTCCGCATGTGAGGGTGCTAGATCTATGAATGCTTTACTAGCCATCATTCGCCGTGATTTGCTCTTGGTTATGCGCCGCAAGAGCGAGGTGCTCACAGCCCTCTTCTTTTTTGTCGTAGTGACTAGTTTGTTTCCATTGGGTATTGGTGCGGATGCTGCTTTACTTCGCAAGATTGCTCCTGGGGTTCTCTGGGTTGCAGCCTTACTGTCTACCTTATTAGGCTTGCATCGGATGTTTGCTGCCGATTATCAAGATGGCGCTTTAGAGCAGCTTGCCTTGTCGCCGCAGCCTATGGTCTTGTTCGTAACTGGAAAAATTGTTGCCCATTGGATTGTGAGTGGACTACCGCTCGTGCTCTTGGCCCCGATCATTGGTATTCAGTTTGATCTGGATGCTAGTTCTTTGTATGTACTGATGGGAACCCTATTATTAGGTACCCCGGTGCTATCCTTACTGGGATCCATAGGTGCGGCCTTAACCTTGGGTGTCAGAGGCGGTAGCTTGTTATTGAGCTTATTGATATTGCCTTTATATATTCCGGTTCTCATTTTTGGCGCTGGCGCCGTATATGCTAATAGTGTGGGTTTGGATACGTCAGGCCATTTTTCATTGCTAGGCGCATTATTGATTTTGGCTTTAGCATTTGTTCCTTGGGTAAGTAGTGCTGCTGTAAAGATTGCAATTGAATGAATCCGATAAATACTTTTTCTAATCACCGCTTAGTTAACTGGTTTAAGTTATCTAGCCCCAGCACTTTTTATCCGTTGGCGGGTAAGCTCATCCCATTCTTCTGGGTCTTGACTTTTTTATTTGGCACTGCTGGTTTGTGGGTTAGCTTCTTTGTTGCGCCCGTCGATGCCGTGCAAGGGCAGGGCTATCGCATCATTTTTATTCATGTGCCCGCATCCTGGATGTCGATGTTTATTTATTTAGTCATGGCTGCATGGGCAGGATTAGGACTGGTCTTTAATACACGTTTGTCTGCCATGATGGCGCAGGCTCTTGCCCCTATAGGTGCTTGGATGGCATTTCTATCCTTGTGGACCGGTGCATTCTGGGGCAAGCCCATGTGGGGTGCCTGGTGGGTTTGGGATGCTCGCCTTACTTCAGAGTTAATTCTTCTCTTTCTGTATTTGGGCTTTATTGCCTTGCGAGCATCTATTGATGATCCTCGCCGTGCCGATAAGGCGAGCGCCATTTTGGCTTTGGTAGGTGTTGTAAACGTACCGATCATTTATTTCTCGGTGAAATGGTGGAACACCTTGCATCAAGGCGCCTCCGTTTCTCTCACAAAAGCCCCGGCGATGGCACAAACCATGCTCTTGGGAATGCTGTTGATGGCTTTATGTCTTTGGATGTACACCATTGCAGTCACCTTAATGCGAGTGAGGGCAATCATTTTGGAGCGTGAAGCCCATGCTGATTGGGTGAGACAATCAATTGAGGTGAAAATCTGATGTGGAATAGCCCTTCTGAGTTTTTTGCCATGGGCGGCTACGCACTGTATGTGTGGTGTAGTTTTGGTGTTTGTGCGCTGGTATTGATATTGGAGCCCCTCATGGCGCGTGCTCGCTTTAGAGCAATCGTACGGCGGTTGAAGCAAGAGCAATTAGCTGAGCAGTTTGATAAAGAGATTAGTAAGTGAAGCCTAGACATAAACGTGCATTGATGATTGTTGCAGCGCTGATCGTAATTGGTGTAGCTGCACTCTTAATTTTGAATGCGCTTAATAGTAATATTGCCTTATACGTCACTCCAAGTGAAGTGTCAGCAGGCAAAGCGCCTCAAGGTCAAGCTTTCCGAATTGGTGGCATGGTGAAGGATGGCTCTTTAAAGCGCGATGGCCTAACCGTGCACTTTGTGATTACTGATTTGGTGAAAGATATTCCAGTGGCCTATACCGGCATCCTTCCTGATTTGTTTAAAGAGGGTAAAGGTGCTGTAATCCAAGGCCGCATGAATGCCAATGGTGAATTTATTGCCAGTGAAGTATTGGCAAAACATGACGAGAACTACATGCCTCCTGAAGCAAAACATGCTTTAGAGCAAGCTCAAAAAAACGGAACAAATAAATGATTCCTGAGTTTGGGCATTACGCACTAGTTCTGGCGCTTTGCATTGCTCTCATTCAGGGGGTTTTGCCATTGCTAGGCGCGCATTATGGCCGACGCGATTGGTTGGTGCTAGCAAGGCCTGCCGCGCAAACGACCTTCTTATTGTTGGCGATTGCTTTTGGAATCTTGGCCTGGAGTTTTTACGCCAATGATTTTTCTGTACTTTATGTTGCTGAGCACTCCAATTCACAGCTGCCGGTGATTTATCGATTAGGCGCAGTATGGGGTGGGCATGAAGGATCTCTCTTATTGTGGATTTTCTTGCTGGCTACCTGGACCATTTTGGTTGCTCAACTTTCTAAAGCATTAGATGACTTTATGGTGGCGCGAGTAATTGGTGTTTTGGGGCTGGTCACTAGTGGCTTACTCCTGTTTGTTTTAACAACCTCAAATCCGTTTGAGCGTTTATTGCCTGCTGCTCAAGATGGCCGCTCATTAAATCCACTCTTGCAAGATCCGGGCTTAGTATTTCATCCGCCAATGTTGTACATGGGTTACGTTGGTTTTTCAGTGGCTTTTGCATTTGCAATTGCCTCTTTATTGTCTGGAAGATTAGATGCTGCTTGGGCTCGTTGGTCGCGTCCTTGGACAACCGCTGCTTGGGTTTTCCTGACCCTCGGTATTGCTTTGGGTTCATGGTGGGCCTATTACGAATTGGGTTGGGGCGGCTGGTGGTTTTGGGACCCCGTTGAGAATGCCTCCTTTATTCCTTGGCTCGTGGGTACCGCCTTGTTGCATTCTTTGGCGGTTACCGAAAAGCGCGGCGGCTTTAAGAGCTGGACTGTGCTCTTAGCAATTACTGCATTCTCTTTATCGCTACTAGGAACCTTCTTAGTTCGTTCGGGTGTCCTAACTTCGGTTCATGCATTTGCAACCGATCCAAGGCGCGGCATCTTTATTCTGATCTTCTTATCACTCGTCGTTGGTTCGTCTCTGATGCTCTACGCATGGCGTGCGCCTAAGAGTTCGATGGGCGGCAAATTTAGTTTGAGCTCCAGAGAAACATTGATTTTGCTTGGCAATGTCTTTTTAGTGGTTTCTGCCGGATCTGTTTTGCTAGGCA
The DNA here is from genome assembly GCF_035012665.1 of Polynucleobacter sp. AP-Nickl1-40-C4. Classification (NCBI taxonomy): domain Bacteria; kingdom Pseudomonadati; phylum Pseudomonadota; class Betaproteobacteria; order Burkholderiales; family Burkholderiaceae; genus Polynucleobacter; species Polynucleobacter sp. AP-Nickl1-40-C4. The sequence continues at coordinate 107,253 of NZ_JAYGQR010000007.1, read as the reverse complement.
CCCTATATCCTTTGCTGATTGATGCTTTGCATCTAGGTAAGATTTCTGTAGGCCCTCCTTATTTCAATAGCGTATTTGTTCCCATCATGGTGCCATTACTGGTATTGATGGGTATCGGTCCATGGGCAAGCTGGAAGCAAAGTAATTTAATTACCATCATCAAGCGTTTATGGATTGCAGGCGCAGTCGCTCTAATTGCAGGCGTTGGAATTCCTTTAATTATGGGCCAATTTACTTGGCTTGCAGGCATGGGCTTCATGTTGGCATTTTGGGTGATCGCTTCGGGCTTCATGCAAATTATTCGACAAGCCAAAGCCGGTAAACCAACCCGTTCTTTTATTGGTATGCAGGTGGCGCATTTGGGCATTGCGGTATTTGTGATTGGCGTCACAATGGTGGGTGCTTATCAAGAAGAAAAAGATGTGCGCATGTCCGCTGGCGATACAGTAAGTGTTGGTGGATATCAAATCCAGATGCAGGGAGTGAATACAGTACTTGGCCCAAATTATCAAGCGATACGAGGCGCTTTCCAGCTCTCCAAAAATGGTATTGCTGAGAGAAGTCTTTATCCAGAAAAGAGAAGCTACTTTTCTTCGACGATGCCGATGACTGAAGCAGCGATTAATGCTGGACTCACCCGCGATATTTATGTATCACTAGGTGAAGAACTCAGCGATCAATCCTGGGCTGTACGTGTTTACTACAAGCCTTTTGTGGATTGGATTTGGGGCGGTTGCTTGTTGATGGCTTTAGGTGGCGTGTTCGCTATGTCTGATAAGCGCTATCGACTGAAATTAAAGAGCAAGTTCATATGAAAGCAAAATTTTTAATCCCCCTGATCTTGTTTGTGGGTTTGGTAGTCTTTTTGGCTATTGGCTTAAATCGTGATCCACATGAAGTGCCTTCACCGCTAATTAACAAGTCTGCCCCTGCATTTGAAGTGTCTCAATTGGCTGATGCTAATAAAACATTTTCACCGGCAAGTATGAAGGGACAGGTGTGGATTCTGAATGTTTGGGCATCCTGGTGCGTAGCTTGTCGCGAAGAACATCCGGTGTTGGTTGAGCTTGCTAAGTCCCAAATAGCGCCAGTGATTGGTTTGGACTATAAAGATAAGCGTGAAGATGCTGTAGCTATGCTGGCAAAACAAGGCAATCCTTATACACTCTCCGCTTTTGATGGCAATGGGCGTGTTGGTATTGATTACGGCGTCTATGGCGTGCCTGAGACTTACATCATTGATAAGGCAGGTGTGATTCGCTTTAAACACATTGGCCCGTTAACAATGGATTTATTGAATCAAAAAATTTATCCTATGTTGAATGAGTTAAAGAAATCATGAGGCGGATTTTATTAATCGCCGTTTGCGTCTTTAGTTTAGGCAACGCGTTTGCCAAAGATGCTGCACCACTCGCGGATGATCCAATAACAGAGCAGCGTCTTATTAGTATTTCAGAAGAAATGCGCTGCTTGGTGTGTCAGAACGAGTCTTTAGCTGGCTCGCGCTCGGATTTAGCTAATGATTTGCGTCGTGAAATTCGGGTATTGATCAAAGAAGGTAAGAGCGATGATCAAATCCGCTCATTTATGGTTGAGCGCTATGGCGATTTTGTACTGTATCGCCCGCCAGTGAAACCACTGACCTGGTTGTTATGGATTGGCCCATTTGTTATTTTGGGTCTGGGCGTTGCTGGTTTATTAATGTATTTAAGACGCAGAGATAGCAGCGTGCCTAATGTCGCGCTGACTGATGCTGATAATCAAAAAATCGATGCACTATTAAATGCAAGCGATAAGAAAGAGGGATGAAATAAGTGACTAGCTTTTTGATCCCCGCCTTTTTACTCCTGGTTCTGGTATTGGTGCTATTGCTGCGCCCATTCATCTTTCCCGCGAAGAGCTCGTCGACATCGCGTCGTCAGATGAATGCCACCATATACCGAGAAGAGTTGGATAAATTAGAGCTTGAATATAAAGCTGGTGTAATCAATTCTATTGATTATGAAATTGCGCATGCAGAAATGCGTCAAAGACTCTTTCAAGACACTATTGAAGAGGATGACCGAGAGGTTGCGGGCTCTTCAAAGAAGACTGCAATCGGCCTTTGTATCTTTATCGTCTTGCTCTCATCGGCACTGTATTTCTCCTTGGGGGATGTTGTTCGGGTAGCCCAAAACAATTCTGAAAAACCAGTCACCCAGGAAGGTGTCGAAAAAATGGTGGCTGAATTTGCCATCAAAATGGAAAAAGATCCTGGCAACTTAAAGGGCTGGGCGATGTTAGCTCGCTCCTATCGAATCTTGGGCCGCGATCAGGATGCCGCTAAAGCGTATGCACGTGCAGGTAACTTTATTGATTCTGATCCGCAATTGTTAGCTGACTATGCAGATGTTCTGGCAAGCAATGCAAATGGGAGTTTTGTTGGGAAGCCTTCGCAGTTGATTAATCAGGCATTAAAGCTGGACCCCAATAACATGATGGCACTTTGGCTTTCTGGAACCGCATCTTATAACGCTAAAAATTACAAGGCAGCGGCGCAGTCCTGGGAGAAGCTTGTGCAACAACTTCCGCCCAATACGGATGAGGCGCGTGCCATTCAAGGATCTATTGCTGAGGCGCGCTCTAAAGGTGGTCTGACTACTTCAGCGCCGGTTGCTCCAACCGGAAAAGGCATTAGCGGCAAGATTGAATTGTCTGCTGACCTTAAATCTAAGATTAAGCCTGGCGACATTGTGATGGTGATTGCACGCAAACCTGGTGAGCGTATGCCTGTTGCTGTCTTGAAGGCATCTGCAACTGACTTTCCAATGGGCTTTATATTGAATGATTCATTGGCCATGAATCCCAGTGCGCCTCTGTCTCAACTATCTGAGGCGAGTGTCGAGGTGCGCATTTCTAAGACTGGGATGGCGAAACCGGAAGCGGGGGATTTAATCTCTTCAGTGCAGACAATTAAAGTCGGCACAACCAATGTTCGCCTACTAGTCGACCAAGTTCGCCAGTAAGGTTTTAGCCTCTACCCACAAACGGCATATTGGTTGCCATAATGGTCATCGACAGAATATTGCTTTCGAGTGGCAGTTGGGCCATATGCAGTACGGCCTCACCAATATGATCAACATCCATGCGTGGCTCTACCTTAATCGATTGATCTGCCTGCAGGATCCCAGCAGCCATACGTTCAGTCATCTCTGTTGCAGCATTGCCGATATCGATTTGACCGCACGCGATATTAAAAGGACGTCCATCTAATGCAATGGTTTTGGTTAAGCCGCTGATGGCATGTTTGGTTGCCGTGTAGGGCGCTGACATTGGACGAGGTGCGTGTGCAGAGATTGAGCCATTATTGATAATTCTGCCTCCCTGTGGAGATTGCGCTTTCATCATGCGAATCGCTTCCTGTGAACACAAGAACGCACCACAGAGGTTGCTATTCACTACATTCATCCATTGCTCATAACTCAGGTCCTCCATTGGAATGGCAGGGGCTCCCATACCAGCGTTATTGAAGAGCAAATCAATGCGGCCAAATTTATGGCTAAGTGCTGTAAATAGCTTTTTGACTTCATCGGGTTTGCCAACATCGCAAGCGACCGCTAGACAGTTACTTTGATTGCCGCCGATATCAGCAATAGCCTTTTCTAATCTATCTAGATTGCGTCCAGTTAGGACCACTTGATAGCCTCCCTTGAGAAGGGCTTTGGCAGCCGCTCGCCCAATACCAGTTCCTGCACCAGTTACTAGGGCTACCTTAGTTTTTGCTGAATTCATCATGTTCTTTAGGGCTGCTTAAAAGTATTATCTTATCGTGGTTTATTAGGCCTGTTTTGAAACCTTTGCCTATTGCTTTGCTCGGGGCATAATGCAAAAAACACAAGAGATTTCCATGAATTTCATCAAAAGACAAATTTATAACCCTATAGCTCTGGTAGTCAGCTTTTTTGCGCTGCTGATCATTTTCTTTGCCGTACTCTGGATCTTGGTTCCTCCGCCTCCCAAGTCGATTGAAATGGCCACTGGCTTTCCTACGGGGCTGTATTACCAGTTTGGTGAGCGTCTAAAAACGGAAATAGCTAAAGAGGGTGTTGATCTTAATGTGCGATCTACTGGTGGGACCTTAGATAACTTAGCTCTTTTAAATGACCCCAAGTCTGGGATTGATTTTGCAATGGTGCAGGGTGGGGTCGCCAATCTGAATGAATATCCAAAATTAGTATCGATTGCAGGCATGTTTTACGAGCCTATTTGGGTTTGGTATCGCGATGCTGCATTTAAAACTGATGGTGGTCAACTCACTATCTTGAAACAATTAAAAGGCAAGAGAGTTTCTATAGGCAATGAAGGAAGTGGTACTTTAGTGCTCGCTAAAGATTTATTGCGAGTTAGTGGCATTTCTGAAAATGAGATTAAGCTGGAAAAACTTAAGCCAGATGATGCTATCGAGAAATTAAATAATGGCCAATTAGATGCCGTATTTATTGTGGCTGCAGCTGAGGCGCCGATTTTGCATAAGTTTTACTCTGTACCCGGTATTCGTTTGATGAGCTTTGACCAGGCAGATGCTTATACCCGCAACTTAACCTACCTATCTAAAGTGATTGTTCCTAGAGGTTTGTTGAGTATTGAGTTTGATCAGCCACGTCAAGATATTCAGGTAATGGCCCCTACTGCTACTTTGGTTGCCCATGATAATGTCAGTCCGGCCCTGGTATCGCTTTTGCTTGGGGCTTCCTACGATATTTTGAAAACCTATTCTCGCCTACAAAAAGTGGGTGAGTTTCCATCTAGCTCAGGCTTGGATTTCCCCTTGCATGTAGATGCAGAAATCTATTTAAAAGATGGGCCTTCATTCTTACATCGCCACTTACCATTCTGGACAGCGGTGTGGGCTGGACGTTTTGTCAAAATTGTCATTCCATTATTGGTTATTCTGATTCCGCTATTTACTTATATTCCGTCGACTAAGAACTTCTTCTTACGATTGAAGTTGGCTCAGGTATATGAAGAGCTCAAGGTGATTGAGAAGAATGCCCAAAATCCAGCGCTAAAAGAAAAGAATTTCAAAGATCTTGAGGATATAGAGAGGCGCGTTGGAAATATCAAGGTATCCATGTTGGATGCTAAAGAGCTATATGACCTCAAAGGGCATGTAGGTGAAGTCCGTCACCGCCTGAATTTGGTTCATTAAAGGGATCTGGAGATGAATAGGCTAATTCATTATCTATTTTTAGCTGTAGGCCTGCTTGTATCTATTGGGGTTCAGGCACAGGCCTACCCAAGCAAGCCTATTTCCCTGGTGGTTCCTCAGGCGGCAGGCGGCACTAACGACATTGTGGCTCGTCTAATTGCGCCATCTTTTGGTGAAGCTATTGGCGCATCGATTGTGGTTGAAAATAGACCAGGTGCTGGCGGTAATATTGGTACCCAAAGTGTTGCACGCTCACCTAAGGATGGCTATACCTTACTGCTTACCATTAATAGTGCGCAAGCTATTAATCCTTCTTTATATAAAAATCCTGGCTTTGATCCTATAAATGATTTTGTGCCTTTGTATTACATTGGGGCAACGCCTTATGTATTAGTTTCTCCACCGGGATCTCCTTATAAAACATTGGTGGATGTTGTGGCTGCGGCTAAGAAGAGGCCTGGAGAATTGTCATATGCCTCAGCTGGTAATGGCACGATTAGTCACTTATTAGGCGCTATGCTTAATGCGAGCGCTGGCATTGAAATGCAACATATTCCTTACAAGGGGGTAGCCCCAGCAATTAATGATGTATTAGGTGGACAAGTGCCGCTGGCATTTGCGAGCTTGCCCTCTGCACTCAATTACATTAAAGCGGGGAAGCTTCAGGCGATCGCGATTAGTTCTGCAAAGCGTTCTAGTGCTGCGCCTGAAATTCCAACGATTGCAGAAACATACCCTGATTGTGTTGGTGAGGTGTGGGTGGCCATCTTTGCCCCTGTTGGCGTTAGTGTGGATGTAATAAAGAAGGTGCAGGCGGCAATGGAGAAGGCCCTATCTAAATCAGAAGTGCGTGAGAGGCTATCTGCACAGGGCTTGGATCTTGCACCCGTTCCAACTAATAAGTTGAGCGCTTTACTAAAGGATGAGTTGGCTAAGTGGGCAAAAATTGTGAGGGCATCTGGAGCGCAGTTGGATTAACGCTTTTTTGCTGCTTGACCTAAAATAGACCCATGACAATTACTGGCGTTGCGCCTACACTGACCCCCTTAAAGCAGATCGATCAAGCTTTGCGTGATGACGGCTTTGCTGTGGTGTCTGCTGAGACGGTTGCTGAGTTTAGTAATGTAGATCTGTCCAAGCTTCAAGATCTCACGAAGTATTGGGAAAACTTGCCCCGCGATCCTTATTTAAAAGATGGTGGGCGCTATCGCTTTCGTCGACATGCTAGCTATGAGATTAAAGGTGATGAGCTCACATTGGTTCCACATCGTGCACACTGGCAATCACTAGATTACAACGCATTGCATGGTGGAATTGAGCGCTGGTTTGAGCCCATTCAAGGTGAGTTATTAAGTAATACTGCTTGGCAATCTGTCTTGCTCGGGCTTGCGCATATCTTGAATAGCCTAAAGCCTGTGAATACTTGGTTTGTTGAAGCGCATCAATTTCGAATTGATACCACTGATGGTATCGGACGTCCAACACCTGAAGGCGCGCATCGCGATGGCGTTGATTTTGTAGCAGTCTTCTTATTGGGTCGAGAGGGTATTAAAGGTGGTGAGACCAGAATATTTGATACCTCTGGCTCCGCAGGATTGCGTTTCACCCTCACACAACCTTGGTCTCTTTTGTTAATGAATGATCAGCGCATGATTCATGAATCAACCCCAATTCAGCCATTAGCAAAATATGGCTATCGAGATACCTTGGTTCTTACCTACCGCTCAAATGGTTTCCAAGACTCTCCAAATCGAAGTCAGCAATAAGCCAGCTGATTTACTCTGGCTCCATGCCAGCTTCTTTAATCGCTTTTGCCCACTTAGCAGTTTCTAGTTTGATCTTTTGGCTAAGGGCTTCAGGCGTTCCTGGCTGAGTTTCAAAACCATTTGCAGAGAGTCGCTCTACTAGGTCTTTTGATTTAGCTGCATTGTTAATGGCTTGATTGAGCTTGAGGACGGCATCCTTCGGCATGCCCGCTGGACCAAATGCCGCAAAGAAGGCGATCAGTTCATAGCCTTTGATACCTAATGCTTCATTTACCGTAGGTAGCTCTGGAATAGCCGGCGAGCGCTTCAAGGAGGTTACAGCTAGGCCACGGATTTTGCCTGCTTGCACCTGAGGTAATGAAACTCCAAAGTCGGATGTGAACATATTCACTTGACCGCCAATTAAATCAGTCATAGCATTGGGGCCGCTCTTGTATGAGACCCCAATCATTTTGATATCAGCAAAGCTTGCCAGCATTTCTGATGAAACGCGCTGTGATGTACTTGCATAAGCAAAAGTCATTTTTCCTGGATTGGCTTTGGCTAGAGAAACAAACCCATTGAGTGATTTAGCAGGCACATCATTATTGATGGCAATAATGAGTGGAGCAGATCCAAAAAATCCAATGGGAGTAAAGGCGGTGTCTTGGTTATAGGGTAAATTTTTGACCAAGCTCTTCAGGGCGGCGTTGGTGCTATTGGTTCCGAACAGAATCGTATAGCCGTCTGCGGGGGCCTTGGCCACAAAATCTGCGCCAATCAGGCCATTTGCGCCAGGGCGATTTTCAACAACTACGGGCTGGCCTAATGACTCAGACATTTTTGCAGCAAAAGCACGTCCAATTTGATCGGTTGTGCTACCAGGGGCAAAAGGAACAATCGCTTTAATAGGTTTTGAGGGGTAGTTTTCCGCTGATGCCAGGGGGCTTGCTGAGCCAATGATGAGGCCGGCCCCGATCTGCAATAAACGAACTATTAAAGATTTGCTATTCATGCTGTCTCCATCTTGTTTTCTGTAGTGTAGCGGGTCTATTTGGTTCTGGGCGAGTAGAATGAGTTCACGTTTCTACTGACTAACTATGCGCTTTCGTTCAGCTGGCTATACCCCTCTTATGCTTCTAGCGCAAACCTGTGCTTTATTAGGTTTTGCTTGCTACGCTGTCGTGTTAACGACTTTGCAAGAGGAGTGGCATCTCAGTAATTTGCAGTCGGGCCTGATTGCGAGTGCTTTCTTCTTTGGTTACATGCTTGCCGTTCCTTTAGCAACGGCTTTAACAGATCGGGTGGACGCGCGTAAGGTCTATTTAATAGGCGGTCTCACAGCAAGCTGTGGTCTTTTAGGCATGGGTTTGTTCGCTTATAACTTTTGGACGGCTCTACTTTTTATGGCTCTAAATGGTGCCGGTCTTGCTGGTACCTATATGCCTGGCCTGAAAATTTTGTCTGATCGCATCCAGTCTGGTGAGTTAACGCGGCACATCGCGTTCTATACCGCTTTCTTTGGCATTGGCACTGGATTTTCGTATTTGTGTTCTGGCTGGATTCTAAGTGGGCTTGGCTGGCGCTATGTATTTGGTTTGATTGCTTTGGGCCCGTTCAGCGCTTTCCTGATTGTCTTGTTGCTTATTCCAGCGCTTCAGCATGAGAAATGGCAAGGACCAATCAATATTCGTCTGCACGATATCTTTCCGGTGGATAAATGGAAGTTGGTTTTGCAGGACAAAAATGCTGCAGGATTTATTTTCGGTTACACCGCTCACACTCTAGAGCTCTTTGCATCGAGAAGCTGGATTGTTGCCTTCTTTGCTTTTTGTGCAGTTGCTTCTGGCGAAGATTTTTTCCTAACGGCTACTACTTTAGCTGGGGTGATTAATTTCTTTGGTGTGCCATCGTCCATATTGGGTAATGAAATTGCTTTGAGAGTGGGGCGTCAAAAATGGGTGTGCATTGTGATGCTGACTAGTGCAGTACTGGGGATTGCATTTGCTTGCTCAACTGGTCAGTCGTGGTGGTTGATTGTTGCTCTGGCTATTGGGCATGCCATATTCATCATGGCAGATTCCTCAACGCTCACTGCGGGCTTGGTAATTAGTGCGCAAGAAAATATCAAGGGCGCTGCAATGGGCCTGCACTCATTGATGGGGTTTGGTGGCGGCCTATTGGGGCCTGCCATTTTTGGTTTCGTCTTGGATATTTCTGGTTCTCGTACTTCACAAGTTGCCTGGGTGTGGGCATACGTTGCTGTAGTCATGTGGGGCGTTCTATTTGTGATTTACGAACGACGTAGGGGCTGGGGTAGCTCAGTGCGCGTATGAGTAATCGGATAAATAAGCAGATAAATAAGCAGATAAATAAGTAGGTAAATGAGTGGATGAATAAAAAGAATGCTTTAGTTTGCTATCACTGTTCAAGCCAGATTCTCCCGGGGGAATTAACTGAGGCGGAACTGGGTGGTGAGACGCGTCCATTCTGTTGTCCAGGTTGTATGGCAATTGCGCAAACAATTCATGGAGAAGGCCTAGAAGTTTTTTATGCTAGGCGTTCTCAGTCGGGTGATAAGCCAGCAGCCTATCTTGCAAGTGATGAGATTCCGGTGAAGCTCAAGCCTTATGACGATCCTTCATTGCGAGGCCGTTTCACCCGTTCATCTGGAGGGGAGGGTGATCTTGAAACCACTCTACGTTTAGAAAAAATTCGATGTGCAGCTTGTGTTTGGCTGTGTGAGCAACATTTACGTCGTAATGCAGGTGTTCAGGATGTGCAAATCAATTACGTTACTCAAAAAGTAATGGTGCGTTTTTCTCCAGATAAAACGAGCTTAGCACGACTACTTTTTGAAATTGAGCGCATTGGTTATGAGGCTTGGCCATTTGAGCCCTCCCAATCATTAGATCGCGCTAAAAAGGAAAGGCGCCACCTTCTTTTGCGACTGGGGGTAGCAATGCTCGGCATGATGCAGGTCATGATGTATGCCTGGCCAACGTATGTTGGTGCTGATATCACTCCAGAATTTGAGATTCTTTTAGGTTGGACTAGCTGGTTATTGACTGTTCCTGTGATGGTCTACTCAGCAGGTCCAATATTCCAGTCGGCTTGGCGAAGTGTGCAGTCTTTTAAGCAAACGCATATGTTGGGAATGGATGTTCCTATTGCATTAGCTTTAGCTTTGGCATTTATTGCGGGCACTATTAATTTAGTTACCGGTGTTGGGCATACTTACTTTGATTCCATCACCATGTTTGTGGCATTTATCTTGGCGGCCAGATATGTGGAGCTATTAGCAAGACAAGATGCGCAAGGTGGAGCAGAGGCTTTAGCTAAACAACTGCCTGCAACATGTGAGCGGGCATTGAACTATCCAGCATCACAAGAAATTGAAGTGGTTCCCGTGGTTAATTGCAATCCTGGGGAAGTGTTACGAGTTTCTCCAGGGGAAGTGGTGCCTGCTGACGGTATCCTGATTGAAAATGTGAGTGCTTTAGACGAGTCTTTGCTCACAGGCGAATCTAAGCCGGTTGAGAAAAAGATTGGTGACCGTGTGTACGCTGGTACTCACAACATACTGAATCCATTGTTCATGCGAATTGAGGCAGTGGGGCAATCAACCCGTATCGCCGGAATTGCTTCCTTATTAGATCAAGCATTACTTGCTAAACCAGTCATGGTGAGTCTTGCTGAAAAGTGGACTGCTTATTTTGTTGCCTTTTTACTATTCGGTGCGTTTGCTTCGTCCGCTATTTGGCTGTACTTTGACCCTAGTCGTGCGTGGACAGTTTTAGTTTCTGTTCTAGTTGCCAGTTGCCCTTGTGCTTTATCGCTAGCAGTTCCAACCGCTATGGCAGCAGCGCAAGGTGCGGTAACTAAATTAGGTTTACTAATTGTGCGTGGTCATGTGATGGAAGGTTTGGCAAAAGCAACTGATTTGGTGTTGGATAAGACCGGCACACTAACGATGGGTCAGCCAGAGTTGCAAGAGGTCATTAATTTGCGTACGGGCTATCGACGTGAAGATGCCTTGGCCTTAGCTACGGCATTAGAGGCGGGGCAAAGGCATCCGTTGGCACTTTCTTTGATGCGTGCCGCTACTGCTGAAAATTTATCTTTACCTACATTGAGTGAACCAGTGATTAATCAACTGGGAAAAGGTTTAAGTTCGGGCGAGTATCGCTTGGGAAGCGCCTTGTGGCTGGGGGTAGAGCAGAGTGCGCAATTAGGGCAATACGGTCAGGTGCATTTAGCAGATGCACAAGGATTGATAGCCAGCTTTGTATTTTTGGACACGCCTAGAGCAGGATTAGAGCAATTCCTAAAAGTAGTGAAGTCTAGAAAGATTGCAGTGCATTTAGTTTCTGGTGATGATCGCGCCACGGTTGCATGGTGGGCCCAGCATGTTGGCATCGAGCATTATCAAGGTGGCTGTACGCCTGAGGATAAGTATGGCTACATTGCAAGACTGCAAAAAGAAAATCGTTTTGTATGGGCCATCGGCGATGGTGTGAACGATGCACCTTTGCTTGCTCGTGCTGATATTTCTATTGCAGTTGGCGCTGGTGCACCGTTGGCAGCTGCTGGAGCCGATGCAATTCTGACGGCTAGTTCTCTAGAGCCTTTAGCAAAGACTTTATTGTTGGCCGATAAAACTCAGGCAATCATCAAAGAAAACTTATGGTGGGCCTTGGCTTACAACTTGCTGGCTATTCCTGCTGCAATGATGGGCTTAGTAAATCCCTGGGTTGCTGGGATCGGGATGTCGCTTTCTTCGTTAGCCGTGACTTTAAATGCCTGGCGTTTACGAAAGGCTTAGACTATAGGAATGGAAAGTTTATTTCTTCTAATCCCTTTATCGCTGGTCTTAGTCGGCCTTTTGGCTTGGATTTTGCGCTGGTCCATTAAGAGTGGGCAATTTGATGATTTGGATGGTCCTGGTGAGGCGATTTTGATGGATGATGACACTCCAAAATCCAAATAAGTTAGTAAATACTCTCAATAATAGCTATATATTTAAATAGCCCAAGCAATCTAGGGTTTCCCTTAGATGTGCAGGGTGAATTTGCCCCACCCTTTTTGATATAGATCAAATCCCCCTTGGGGCTCTACTTTGATAATCAATCCAGTCTATTTGGATTATGTCGCAGTTTGGTCACAAAAAAGGAGAAACCATGGGACTTACCGTGGGGAGTAATCAAGATACCTTCAATTACAAGGTTGTCAGCCAATTTGCCATCGTTACTGTGCTTTGGGGAATTGTTGGCATGCTCGTGGGGGTTATCCTCGCAGCCCAGTTGATCTGGCCTGAAATCACTTTTAATATTCCTTGGTTGAGTTATGGTCGCTTGCGTCCTTTACACACCAATGCAGTGATTTTTGCTTTTGGCGGTTCTGCACTATTCGCAACGTCGTACTACATTGTGCAACGCACATGCCAGGTTCGACTCTTCTGTGACAAGTTAGCGGCATTTACTTTTTGGGGATGGCAAGCGGTGATTGTTTCTGCTGCCATTACTTTGCCGTTAGGTATTACTACTTCCAAAGAGTACGCTGAACTAGAGTGGCCAATTGATATCTTGATCACAATCGTTTGGGTTGCTTATGCGATTGTGTTCTTCGGCACTGTGATCAAGCGCAAGACTAAACATATTTACGTTTCTAACTGGTTCTTTGGTGCTTACATCTTGACGATTGCGGTATTGCACATCGTTAACAATATGGAAATGCCAGCTAGCCTCTTTAAGTCTTATTCAGCATATGCTGGCGCACAAGATGCCATGATTCAGTGGTGGTATGGCCACAATGCGGTAGGCTTCTTCTTGACTACCAGCTTCTTGGGCATGATGTATTACTTCATTCCTAAGCAGGCTGAACGTCCAATCTACTCATATCGTTTGTCTATTGTTCACTTCTGGGCTTTGAACTTTACGTATATGTGGGCAGGTCCTCACCACTTGCAACACACCTCTTTGCCAGACTGGACTCAGTCTTTAGGGATGGTTTTCTCATTGATCTTATTGGCACCATCATGGGGTGGCATGATCAACGGCATCATGACATTGTCTGGCGCGTGGTACAAATTGCGCCGTGATCCGATCTTGAAATTCTTGGTAGTTGCCTTGTCTTTCTACGGCATGTCTACCTTCGAAGGTTCCATGATGTCTATCAAGACAGTGAATAGCTTGTCTCACTACACAGACTGGACTATTGGTCACGTTCACTCAGGTGCTTTAGGCTGGGTTGCCATGATTACGATTGGTTCCCTTTATTACCTTATTCCACGTTTAGTAGGTCAGAAGGATATGTACAGCACCAAGTTAATTGAAGTGCATTTTTGGATTGCAACTATCGGCGTGGTGATCTATATCGCTGCTATGTGGATTGCTGGGGTAATGCAAGGCTTGATGTGGAGAGCATTCGAGCCAGACGGAACTTTGACTTACAGCTTCGTTGAGTCTGTTAAAGCAACTTATCCCTTCTATGTCATTCGTTTGTTAGGCGGCTTGTGCTACTTAAGCGGTATGTTTGTAATGGCTTATAACGTCTACAAAACAGTGGTTGGTAAAAAATTCATTGACGCTGCAATTCCACAAGCGTCTGTAGCAGCTCATTAAGGATAAGAACATGTCAGAACAACGTCGATTTTTCTCCCACGAAACGCTTGAGCGTAATGTTGGTTGGCTGATTATTGCTACTATTGCGGCAATCTCGATTGCCGGTCTGGTACAGATCGTGCCATTATTTTTCCAACACTCAACTACTGAGCCAAGCCCAGGCGTTGAGCCATATTCCGCTTTGCGTTTAGCTGGTCGTGATATCTATCAGCGAGAAGGCTGTATGGGTTGTCATTCACAGCAAATTCGTACACTACGATCTGAAGTAGAGCGCTACGGCCCCTATTCATTGGCTGGTGAGTCAGTATTTGATCATCCATTCCTCTGGGGCAGCAAACGTACCGGCCCAGATTTGGCACGTGTAGGTGGGCGCTATTCAGATGCATGGCATCAAATTCACTTGAATAACCCACGCGACGTAGTTCCAGAGTCCAATATGCCTGCGTACCCATACTTGGGTAAGAATGCTGCTGATGCAGATAGCATTCAATCGCATATGGTTGCTATGCGTCGTTTAGGTGTTCCGTACACTGATGAGCAAATTGCTAATGCACCCAAAGAGCTTGAAGGTAAAACCGAATTAGATGCATTGGTTGCCTACTTGCAGGGTCTTGGCATTAACCGTAGATACATCACTGTTGATGAGGTGGTTGCTAAGTAATTCTTGGCAATTGAGAAATATGCAAAATATTGCTCCTTACCTCTCAGCAATCTCTACCGTGCTTGGCTTGGTAGTTTTTATTGGAATCGTTTGGTGGGCTTGGTCTGCAAAAAGACAGCCTGCTAATCAAGAATCCGCCGAACTTCCGTTCGATCTTCCCGATGAATTCAGTAAGGATAAATCATGAGTGACTTTCTTGGTGCCGGTTGGAGTGCCTATATCGCCTTAGTAACATTGGTCGGTATTTTTTGGTGCATCTGGCTATTATTTTCTCAACGTAAGACCAAGGTAACGCTAAAGCCTGACGGCCAAGTAGCTGATACTGGACATGTTTGGGACGGCGATCTGCGTGAGTTAAATAACCCATTGCCACGTTGGTGGATGTGGATGTTCTTGATCTCTTGTATCTTTGCTTTAGTGTATTTAGTTCTCTATCCAGGGCTTGGTTCATACCCAGGCCTCTTAGGCTACAGTACTGATGGCGCTTTGATGAAGTCAATGACTACTGCAAATGATGAGCTCAAGCCTGTCTATGCGAAGTACGTCAAGATGGATGTTGAGCAAGTGGCAGCCGATCCTAAAGCCCGCGAAATGGGTCAACGCCTCTTCCTGAATTCTTGTGCACAGTGTCATGGCTCTGATGCTGGAGGCGCTAAAGGCTTCCCGAATTTGACTGATGGCGACTGGCTATATGGCGGCTCACCAGAAAATATCAAAGCCTCCATTACTTATGGGCGCGGCGGTGTAATGCCTCCATTCCCGCAATTGGATAGCAATCAAATTATTGATGTCGCCAACTATGTTCGTAGTCTTTCGGGCTTGCCAGCAGATAACGCTAAAGCAGCTCGAGGTGCGCAGGTATTTAGCGCAAACTGCGTGGCCTGTCATGGTCCTGACGGTAAAGGTAATATCGCCTTAGGTGCTCCGAATTTGACAGATAAAGTATGGTTATATGGCGCATCAGAAGCAACGATCGTGGAGACTGTCACTAAAGGCCGTATGGCTATGATGCCTGCTCAAGACAAAGTATTGAGTCCTGAGAAGATTCAGCTGTTAACCGCTTATGTCTGGGGTTTATCTAACAATAAACAACCAGCTGCAGCCAAATAAGATTAGTCATTGGTGTCAGATATTTTGCCGGGTGGTAAACCTGTTCCGATAGAAGTCATTGAAGAATCTCTTTATGAGGTCCGGCGAAAGATTTACCCGCGTTCAGTATCTGGGCTCTTTGCCCGCTGGCGCTTCATATTGGTCTTTGCAACTCAACTATTGTTTTATGGTTTGCCTTGGTTGAGTTGGAATGACCGTCAAGCAGTTCTCTTTGATTTGGTTCAACGTAAATTTTATATCTTCGGCCTAGTTCTTTGGCCGCAAGATGTGATTTATCTCACACTCTTACTCATACTTTCTGCGCTCGCTTTATTTCTGTTTACTGCAGTGGCTGGACGCTTATTCTGCGGATACGCATGTCCCCAGACCGTCTACACCGAAATCTTTATGTGGATCGAGCGCAAGGTCGAGGGAGACCGTTTTGCGCGGATTCGTTTGGATGGTGAAGAGTGGCCTTGGGGTTTGCGTAAATGGCGCATCAAAATCACAAAGCATTTCCTTTGGCTTCTGATCGCCTTCTGGACCGGTTTTACCTTTATTGGCTACTTCACTCCGATTGAAACTCTGGGCGCATCATTGCTGCACCTTTCCCTAGGCCCATGGCAAACCTTCTGGTTAGGGTTTTATAGTTTTGCAACATGGGGTAACGCAGGGTTCATGCGTGAACAAGTATGTAAATATATGTGCCCATATGCACGCTTCCAAAGTGTGATGGTAGATAAAGATACATTCTTGGTGACATACGATAAAGTGCGTGGCGAACCAAGAGGCAGTCGTAGCAAATCCGCAGATCAAGCTTCTTTGGGCTTGGGTGATTGTGTTGACTGTAGTATTTGTGTGCAGGTATGTCCGACGGGAATTGATATTCGTGATGGCTTGCAATATATGTGTATTGGTTGCGGTGCCTGTATTGATGCATGCGATCAAGTGATGGAGAAGGTAGATTATCCAAAAGGACTCATTCGCTATACGACTGAGCGTGCCATTGAGGATAAAGAGTCCAATCAAAGTGCGATTCGTCATATTTTGCGCCCGCGCGTATTGATCTACACCGCTTTTATTACTGTGCTTACAGCCGCTTTTCTAGTTTCTCTCGCCACCCGAAACCCATTAAGGGTTGATGTGATGCGTGATCGTGGTGCTTTAGCTCGTGAGGTAGAAGGCGTCCGTATCGAAAACATTTATCGCATTCAGATTATGAATGCCTCTGAGCATCCAATGAGGGTGCAGGTCAAGGCTACAGGTTTAGATGATTTAAAGATCCTGAATTCACAAGGCAAAGAAATTAAAGAAATTGAAGTTGCGCCAGCAAGCAATCAATTGCTGCCTATTAAAGTCAGCACTACGATTGGTGAGCATGAGTCTGGAAATTACCCAATTCATTTTGATGTGACTGCGCAAGAATTAACGGGATATAAGGAAGTGATTAGAACCCGCGAAGAGAAATCTACTTTTATTATTCCCCGTTAAGCTAGAAGGCAATGGAGAGGATGGATATGACAGAACAACAAACTACTAAACCCTGGTTCAAGCAACTATGGCCATGGCTTTTAATTAGTGGACCAGCTGTCGCCGTGATTGGCTGCGCTATCACTATTTACTTGGCTATAAATTTGTATGCAGATAAACCATTGCGTGGTGGCGTTGTGAAACAGGGCTTAAAAGTTGAACAGATTAAAGATACGCAGGCAACAAAATGAAGTGCCGCCTACTAATCTGGATTTTGTGGCCCTCATTTTTGGTGGCCGGTATGGCAGAGGGCTTGTTATTTACTGTGATCCACCCACAAGACCTTTTATTTTTTGGTTATCACCCAGATATTTCTGATGAGGGTATTTATACAGTCGGGTTCTTCGTGATTTGGACCTTCTGTGCGATCTCTAGCGCGCTTACTGCTTATATCCTGCCTGGGATTGAGTCATCTGATAGCAAGGAAGTCGACCGCGGCTTAATTTAAGCCTGTTTGATTGGGATTTCTGGGCTTGTGCAGCCGTGGCGATCTGGGTTTGGAATGCCTGCTAGTTCATATAACCCGTCCATATCAATAAGTTTGATGTGGCGTTGTTTAATTTGAATGAGGCCTGACTCTGCAAAGCGTGAGAGCATGCGACTGACAGTTTCGATTTGAATCCCAAGATAGCTACCAATATCATTACGACTCATGCGCAAGTCGAATTCATTATTTAAATAGCCGCGTGCAGCAAGACGTTGCGAGAGGCTCAATAAAAAGGCTGCCAATCTTTCTTCTGCACGCATCGTGCCAAGTGACAGTAGGTGACGCTGATCTTGAGTCAGCTCACGACTCATTATTTTGTGGAACTGATTTTGCAATACAGGGATCTGCCGAGCCAAATCTTCAAAAGCATCGTAACGAATAATGCAGACTTCACTTTCTTCAAGTGCAATCGCATCAGACTGATAATGTCCTTCACCAATGCCATCAAGACCTAGAATTTCACCGGGCAGATGAAATCCAATCACTTGTTGCCGACCATCTTGCAGACAGAACTCTGTTTTAAGGGTGCCAAAACGAACGCTATATACAGAACTAAGTGGATCGCCGTGACGATAAAGGCTTTCACCTTTTTGAAGATGAACGCGCTCTTTAACTAAGGTATCAATCTGGGAAACTTCGCTACTATTTAATCCAACCGGAAGGCAAAACTGACCCAGTACGCAAACTGAGCATTTGCTGGTTGGGCTATCGGTAGGTTTGTAGTTCATATTAGGGCTGATCTATGGGTTCAGTTTATTCTATAAGTATGAAGATTATGGCTTTTACCTATTTTCTGTTGATTTCATGCTGACAACTAGCTTACTCGTTGCGGTCTTTCTGGGCGCTCTTGTGAGTGGCTGGCACTGTGCCCTGATGTGCGGTGGGATAGCGGCTGCCATAGAGCGGCCCAAAGCCCTGGAGACCCCTCTAAGACCAAAATCTGAGCTTTTTTACCTCCAATTAATCATGCATTTGGGGCGCGTCACAACTTATGTCTTATTGGGCGCTCTTGCCGCGTCAGTAGGGGTGGTTGTTTGGCAGCAAAACCTCATTCCAATCCAGCGTCCCTTATTTGCTTTAACCTCCCTGATCTTAATTCTGATGGGTATACGTCTACTCAGAATAAGCAAGTCAGAAGGTCTGCTTGGCGGCAAATGGTTAAGTACAAAAATTGCAGCTTATTGGGCTAAATACTTGGGCGCTATGGCTAGTGGTCCTTCGCGTTGGTTTAGCGGCATGCTATGGGGTTTGGTGCCCTGTGGATTGGTCTACAGCGTTTTACCACTCGCCTTTTTATCTGGTGATGTTTTAACTGGTGCCGCACTGATGTTGGCATTTGGTTTGGGCACATTGCCTAACCTATTGCTGATCTCTAAATTTTCAGCGGCACTGACTCAGTTTGGGCAATATCTATGGGTGAGGTATTTGGCTGCTGCACTTCTATTGATTGCAGGCGGCTTTGGTATGTATCGTGCCTGGGTATTGCCGGAAGTCTTATTAAAAGGTGGCTTCTGTATTTCTTAAGTCGCTATTAAGCTGTTGCTGCTTCTATTCCGGAGCTTAGATCTGGGTAGAAAGAATCTTGGGGTAGTGCCGATAGAAATTCACTGCGCTCTGCCATCTCTAATGGTTGATGCGCTAAGCCACAAATGATCAATCGAATATTACGAATCTTGCACAGGTGCGCTAGTTCCATGATCGTATCCATCCCAGAAGTATCAATGTAGATTACGTTCTTTAAATCGAGCAAGAGTATTTGTGAGGGTAAATTCGTTTCAATCTTTTCAAGGAGTTTTACTGCCCCAAAAAAGATGGCACCATGAATCCGATAGGCATCAATTCGACCTTGCTGATTATTTAGTCCCGGGTAATCGCTGGCTAGAGCAGGCTCGCAACGCGAAAGACTGGAGATGCGGTAAATGAAGGTAATAAAGGCGAGCAGCAAACCTACTTCAACTGCAATCGTGAGATCTAGTACAACAGTGAGAATAAAGACGCTCAGGATGGTGATTCGATACGGCAACCGGAATTGCTTAAGATCAATGAACTTCTGCCACTCACCCATATTCCAGGCCACATATATCAAGATAGCAGCAAGGCTGGCTAAAGGAATGTTTTTGGCGAGCGGCGCTGCAAACAAAACGATGACTAGTAAGGTTGCTGCATGCACGAGTCCAGAGACAGGTGTAGTGCCGCCACTCTCTATATTAGTAACCGTGCGAGCAATCGTTCCGGTCGCTGGCATGCCACCAAAAAATGGAATCGTGAAGTTAGCAATGCCTTGAGCTACTAGCTCTTGATTTGATTCATGGCGATCATGAATGAGGCCATCGGCAATGCGCGCGCATAGCAAGGATTCAATAGCACCCAATAGGGCAAGTGTTAAGGCTGGTGCCACCATGTATTGAGCGCTATCCCAGCTTATCGGAATCCATTCAAAAGCGGGGAGCCCTGAAGGGATACCGCCAAAGCGACTACCAATCGTATCTACTGGTAAATTAAAAATACTGGTAACGATCGTTGCCACCACCATTGCTACCACTGTGCCAGGAAGGTGGGAGAGCCATCCTAAGCGATCCTGAAATATCTTCCATAAAATGAGTAAGGCAAGACTCCCACAAGCTAAACTAAGCGCAATGGGGTTAAAGGTGTCCGCTGCTAAGTAGAGCGCATGCACTGATTGAAAAAATTGAGCCGGCATTTTTTCGATTTGAAATCCGAAGAAATCTTTGACTTGAGATAGTCCAATCAAAAAGGCAATGCCATTGGTAAAGCCCACAATGACTGCAATCGGAATAAAGCGCACTAGCGTTCCAAGACGAAATACTCCCATCAAAAATAAAAATACTCCTGACATGGCGGTTGCTAGTAATAAATTGGGAATGCCATAGCGCTCCACAATGCCGTAAACAATGACGATGAAGGCTCCGGCCGGTCCGCCAATTTGTACGCGGCTACCTCCAAGTAAAGAGATGAGCCCGCCAGCAATAATGGCAGTGAAAATGCCTGCTTGGGGTTTAAGTCCGCTGGCAATTGCAAAAGCCATGGCCAATGGGAGTGCAACAATCCCAACTGTTAATCCAGCAAAAACATCCTTAGTGAAAAGGGCGCGGCTATAGCCAGAAAATGAGTCAAAAAGTCGGGGGCGAAAAAACATAAGATGAATGTTTCAATGGCCTAAGAGATACGGTTGCCAACCCAGTAAGCAAAACTCGCACACAAGGCGGTAACAAAACTGCCCCATGCAATATCGATGAAAGCCAATTGTGTTGGAAAGTTTCTAACCACCGCCAGATTAGTGAGGTCATAGGTCATGTAGCAGAACAGGCCAAACAAAGCGCCATATTGCAGTGCATATATCCAAGACTGTTTTGATAATGCCGGAACGATCACAAAAATACAGACGCCCAAGGCGTAAATCAGGTAGAACGCTAGTCCAGCTAGAAGCTTAGGTTCGCTGGCCATTAAGTCACCCATCTCATTGCGATAGAGGTTTTTCGCGATTCCCAAAAGCCACACTAAATCGATTGCAATGAGGGCAATTAAAAATGAGAGATAGATAGCAAAATTCTTGATCAATTAAGTTACCTTTATTCTTTTATAGGCTAATAATTAGTATTATGATGGAAAGAGCAAATGAGTAGTTCAATTTAAAGGGAGTCAACATGTTTAAGCATTTATTGGTGCCTGTAGACGGTTCAGATGTCAGCAAAAAATCTTTAAAGAAAGTCGCCGCACTTGCTAAGGCAGATGGCGCTGCAATTACGTTGGTATATGTTTCTGATCCTACGCCTCCGATGGTTTATTCAGATAGCACCATGGGTTATGGAATTTCGAAGAAACAGCACACAGAAGCTTGTTCAGCTTATGCGCAGGATGTGTTTAAGAGGTCGACAACCGCACTGGGAGCTGGCGCTAAGGTGAAAAGTCTTCACATCGAAAATAGCAACTTATCTGAAGGTATTTTGGCTGGCGCAAAAAAAGCGAAAGCGGATGTGATTGTTATGGCGTCTCATAAGCGCACAGGTATCAAAGGGATCCTGTTGGGTAGCGAGACCCATGAAGTCATTGTGCATTCCACATTGCCAGTATTAGTTCTGGGTTAATTTACCTAGTATCAAGTTAAAAGGGTCCAAGTGGACCCTTTTTTATTTCAGCAGCATTCCTGAATTCATTTAGTTGTGCTTAATAGGGCTACCTAGCAGAAGCATCTCTCTAGTCAGTTGCCCGCTTTCGTTATCACGCATAGACCATAAATCAAGTTGTGTTTTGGAGCCATAGGGGTCTACGTAAATTCCATTTTTTCTTAATTCAAAATGAAGGTGTGGCCCCGTTGACCTACCGGTTGTTCCTACATAGCCAATTTCCAAGCCGCGCCGCACTTCGTTACCCAACTCAAGCTCTACGTTGTAACTGCTCAAATGCGCATAGTATGTGTGGTAATTACCCGGATGCTCTAAAACAATTAAGTTTCCAAATGCACCGCTAAAGCCTATGTGCACTACTTTGCCATTGGCAACACTAAAAATGGGGGTGCCGATTGGGGCGGCATAGTCAATCCCCATGTGGGCGCGATAGCGTTGCTTTGTTGCTGGCGCCTGGGTTGGAGCTGTTGGCGCAGGATTCTTGCTGCGCTTACTCGAAGAGGCTCTTACCATGCCAACTCCCCGAGAAATACGGCGATAGCTTAATGGGTTAGTCCAGAAGGAGCGCTCAAGTGATTCTCCGGTTCCAGTATAGAAGCCCCCAGGAATATCATTGCGCTCCATCCAAAAAGCATTCGCATAGACGTCTTTGGTGGCGGGGTCAATAATTTCTACAGCCCAAATTTGCGCCCATCTTTCTCGATCACCAAAGTCAACAATCAAGCGCACAACGCTGTTGGTATTTTCAAGAGAATTATTTTCTTCAGGATAGATTTGCTTGATCAGGGAATTTAATTCCCAAACCAGCTCAACTGGCAATTGATCGCTTACTTTTCGAGTGTCATACAAGACATCTCTCAAAGGAATGCGAATCTCGGTTAAACGCTTGGACTCATCTTTGAGATAGTCTTGCTGAATTAAAAACCCACCAACAGCTGATGGTGTAAATGTCCATACTTCAGTTTTGCTATCTTGGATTGGGCCATTCATGATGCTCAATGAGTCGAAACGATTACGACTTCCAAAGGCAACCGCATAAGGGATGCAATCTCCACGCATGTGATCAAAAAATGTTTTGGTCTGATTTTTGAAGAATTCAGCGAACTGCCGATTATCAATGCCTACGCTAGCCGGCAGGCTATCTTCATTAAAATTACGTCTTAGACATCCTTGGGCTACTCGATAGTCAAGGTTTGCATCGCTATCGAGCATCAACTCATCTGGGGCTTTTCGCTGGAATAGCGATGGGTTCAGGCTCATGCTATTGGTTTTTGAGCCAGTACCCGCTGATTTATCTTTGAAGCCAACCTGCCTACTGGTTTGGACGGTAATCTTCTTGCGTGCTTGGGTCGTGCTTTGGGTTTGGCTACTTTGGGCTTGAGCTGCATACGCCAAGCCCGGGGTTGAGCTAAGAAAGGCGCAGCCAGAAAAAATGATTACCCCCTTAGTGAACAGGGAGCCAAGAGATACTTTTTTATTCACCCCTCAATTATCTAATAATGTGAGAGCATCTTTGAATAAATATGCTGTGCTGCAGCAAATTAGACTTAATCTTGATCGGGCGCTAGCTTGAGAGCTTCAAAGGCTGCTTTCAGCCTTTGCCCATAATTTTGCTTTACAGCGACCGCCTCATCGACTGGCCAAGGTCTAAAACCGGCAGCTTTAGCAATATCAGTTTTGCCACTTTTAACTAAATCTGTTGCACAACATGGTGGTTTGAGGATATTGGGGGGGGTGAATGTATCAACTTTGCAGCAAATCTAACATACAAGATACTTGTTCGGATAACAACAACTCGGCTCATTTTCGCCATGTGCATTTGTAATGGGATGGATTAATTATTCTTTATTTAGGCACCTGTCGGCACATTAAATTCTCGATACAATCAATTTTTGATTAAGGAGTTTAGATGCCGATTATTGAATCCATCCAAGTTGCCTCTGTAGCAGTACCTTTGGATAAAGTCACTTCATTTTCCACTCGCACTGTTTCTGAGCGTCACTATTGCCTGGTAAAAGTTCGCGGCAAGGATGGTAATGAGGGCATCGGCTTTTGCTATGTCGGCAGTGCCGGCGGAGATATTGCCAAACTTGCTGTTGAGCAATTACTGGCCCCCAAACTCATTGGTCAAAATAGTCACCGCAGTGAAGGTCTCTGGATGGAGATGTATAACGAATCTATTCTCCAAGGTCGTGCAGGCGCAGTAATGCGTGGTATCTCGATTTTGGATACGGCTTTGTGGGATTTAAATGCACGCTCAGTTGGCTTACCTTTGCATCAATACTTGGGTTCAGTGGTTGATGATCGGGTGCCAGCTTATGCTAGTGGTGGTTACTATCTTGAAGGTAAAACGCCTGCCAAATTAGGCAAAGAAATGGAGTCTTACGTAAAGCAGGGCTTTAAGGCAGTCAAGATGAAGGTGGGGCGTTTATCGCCATCGGAAGAAGAGGCACGCGTGAAAGCGGCTCGTAAAGCAGTGGGCGATGATGTATTGCTCACGCTTGATGCAAATAATGCCTGGCGCGATCTACCCACCGCTCTTGAGTATGTACGTCGCTTTGAACCATACAACCCGTATTGGATTGAAGAACCTTTTTCTCCAGATGCGATTGATTTACATGCTGCCTTGGCGCGCCAAACCAAAATCAACGTTGCTACCGGTGAGATGGAAGCGGGACGCTGGCGTTTTAGAGAATTGATTGATGCCGGTGGTGCTGCCATCCTGCAATCTGATGCGGCTGTCTGCGGTGGTATTACCGAGTGGAGAAGAATTTCTGCATATGCTGATTTGAAGGGCGTCATAGTTTGTCCGCACTGGATGCATGATTTGCATGCACCATT
Organism: Polynucleobacter sp. AP-Nickl1-40-C4; assembly: GCF_035012665.1. NCBI lineage: Bacteria > Pseudomonadati > Pseudomonadota > Betaproteobacteria > Burkholderiales > Burkholderiaceae > Polynucleobacter > Polynucleobacter sp. AP-Nickl1-40-C4. The sequence goes on along the minus strand of NZ_JAYGQR010000007.1, from coordinate 82,944 downwards.
GGTGGCAGCCACGCCCAATGCACGCTTTGTCGAATTCTTCTTGGATGATCAGGTGCTGAACTTCCGTAGATTGATCAATAAGCAGCTGACATTTAAGAATGGGGACTTGATTTTGCATAAAACCCCTGGTTTAGGTTTCGAGTTCGATGAATCTGCTGTCAAGAAATATGCAGGTAAAGCCGCTTGGACCAAGATCTCTTAAGATAAGCAATTGCTAGAAACAATAAGGCCCGCTCAAGCGGGCCTTATTGTTTTGAGGATGAGATCCTCCCACCTATTGGGTGTACCTTAAGAAGATCTGGGATTGAGTTTGAAATGGGTAATTGTTTGAGTCACCAGCACCAAACCAAATCCAACAAAGCCAACTAAGTCCGCCTCTGTGGAAGGGTAGGCAAGAGCAACCCCAGAGAACACCATGATGACGCGCTCAAAGATCTTGGTTTTCTCAATGAACCAACCTTGTAATCCACCGGCTAGGCAGATGATTCCAACAACGGCCGTGAAAGAGACCCAAGCAATTTGCATCCAGTCTGCTTGCTCAAGAGCGCTAGTTGATCCCATCAACAACAAGCTGACGCCTGACTTATCTAACACAAACATAAATGGAACTAGAATGGCCGGAGCAACATATTTCCAAGTTTGCAAAGTAGTCTTATAGGGATTACCTTTACAAATCGCTGCCGCAGCAAATGGCGAGAGTGCAGTCGGTGGCGACACTTCAGAAAGTACAGCGTAATAGAAGATAAACATGTGAGCTGCAAAATCAGGCACGCCTAAATTAATCAAAGCAGGCGCTGCAATTACCGCACAAATAATGTAAGAAGCAGTTACTGGAACAGCAAGGCCAACCACCCAAACTACAAGGGCGGTAAAGATGGTTGTTAGCAAGAGCGAGCCACCTGCGTACTGAATAACAATCGAGCTAAATTTTAGGCCAAGACCGGTTAAGGTAACGGTACCCACAATGAGGCCGGCACCAGCACAGGTGGCGGCGATAGCTAAGACACCAGTTGAACCAGTTGCAAGTGCCTTAGTCAGGTTGGAGTTGTATAGGCCAGAGAGAATCGGTTCTTTACCTTTAAACCATGCCCAAGGAATAATGGCAGTATCTTCACGCAACATGCTGGATAAGGCCGAAACTACTGTCGCCCAGAATACGGACATGACAGGGGAGAAGCCCATCAGCATAAACACCACAATCGAGATGAGGGAGAAGAAGTGAAACCAATATTTCTTAGTGAGCTGCCAAGCTGTTTCGGAAGACTCAAAGTGAATATTTTTCATGCCATATTTGCGTACATCAATTTCGACCATCACGAATAAGCCAAGATAGAAAAGGATGGTTGGGATGGTTGCCATCAGCAATACGTCTAAATACGAAATCTTCAGAAAATCTGCAATTAGGAATGCAGCTGCGCCCAGTACAGGAGGCGAGATAATGGCACCAAGACCACCTGCTGCCAAAAGGCCGCCGGCAGCATTTTTCTCGTAACCCACTTTGTCTAGCATGGGTGCTGCAACTGAGCCCACGGTAACTGTTGTTGCTACACCGGATCCTGATGGTCCGCCGAGCAAGAAGGAGGACATTACGATGGTTCTGCCAACCCCAGAAGATTTTCCACCCATTGCCGCGAATGAGAAATCAATAAAGAACTTTCCTGCGCCAGTAAATTGCAAGAAAGCGCCGAAGATGGTGAAAAGAATGATGAGGGTTGCAGAAACATCAACAGCAGTGCCATAGATGCCTTCTAGAGTCATATACATATAGCCTACCAAACGATCAAGATCGTAACCCTTGTGAGTCCAAGGTGCTGGTAAGTAGTTGCCAAATAATGCATAGAGCAGAAACAGGACTGTTACCGTCACCAAGATCATGCCATTAGTTCTGCGCACACTTTCTAAGATTAGGAGAATTAATGCAATGCCCACCATGACATCGGTAGAGTTAGGCGCAGTATTGCGGTCCATAAAATCATCGCCACCACTCAGAATGTAATAGGCAATTCCAACGGATACAAGCGCAAAAACGATATCCCAGGGCATTAAGCGATTTTTGAAGCGATCAGCTATTGGAAAGCTGAGGAATACTAAAAATAAAACTAGAGCAACGTGTATGACGCGCAACTCTTGCGTTGGCACAATCGAATACGCGGCATATAAGTGAAAGAGCGACATGCCTACCGCTACAAGGGTAATGAATTTGGCTAGCAGGCCTTTGTAATCATTTGAATCGCCTTCCTCTTGCTTAATAAAGGCGTCTAATTTTTCTTGGGTTTCGTTGTCAATAACGTTTTGATTCATGTCTCAACCTCTATATTTATTTTTATGTACTACTTTATTTTTTCACTACCGTAAAACGAAATGGGTGAGATTCACTCACCCCCGATACAAACATCAACTTAATTGAGTTTGACGTTCTTTTCTTTAAAGTACTTAAGTGCGCCTGGATGAAAGTCAACTGGGGTTGATTTTGTTTTCTGGTTTTCTAGGCTGACACTCATAAATTCTTGATGAGTGCGCACCAATTCCAATTTGTTATCAAAGATCGCCTTAACAATCTTATAGGCCTGATCGTCAGGCATATTGGCATTGACCACCAAGATATTGGCGACTGCTGCGACTTTATTGTCTCTAGCCATGCCGCTATAAGTAGCCTTTGGAATGGTAGTTACAAAGTAAAGGTTGCCATATTTTTTATTCATTGCAGCCACCTCTTCGCCAGTGTCGACCATCACAATCTTGGTTCCTGGAGTATTGGCTAAATCAGTTACTGCTGCTGTTGGTAATCCACCCACCCAGAAAAATGCATCAATTTTGCGGTCTTTAATGGCATTAACGGATTCGGCAACGCTTAATCGCTCACGCTTAACATCCTTATCCTTATCAAGACCAGCGGCCTCTAATAAGCGAAAGGCCATCACTTCTGTTGCGCTACCAGGAGCGCCAGTACTAATGCGCTTGCCCTTGAGGTCTTTCATAGATTTGATGCCAGTGGAGTCAACGGTTACTACGTGCATCAGGTTTGGATAAAGAACTACCAGAGTACGTAAGTCCACTTTTTTGCCAACAAACTTACCTTCGCCAATCTGAGCATCTTTAGCGGCATCAGCCATCGAGAAACCAACGTATGGCTTGCCTGTACCGATGAGGTTTAAGTTATCTACCGAGCCCCCGGTCACTTCTGCAGTAGCAGACATTCCAGGCACCTTGCTCGAGAGAACAGAGGCAAGGCCACCGCCCATTGGGTAGTACACGCCACCCGTACCGCCAGTGGCGATAGAGATGTTTTGAGCGCTAACACTCGCACAAAGAAAGCTAAGCGATAAGGCAATGACTTTGAGTAGTTTCATTGTTGTCTCCTAATTATTTTTATTTTTTTAAATTACAAACCTGGCATGCTGAAGTTAATTGCTTTGAGCTCGCTGAGCATTTGCGCTTGTTGCTCAGCGCTTAACTGCATCAATGGTGGACGCACTCTGAGCCACTCAGAATCCTTGGTGTAGTGGGCTACAGCAGTCTTCATGCCTGCAATCATTTGGTACTTAGCAAAAATTCCACGCACTTGATCCAAGTTTGCTTGAAGAGTATCAGCATTTGATTCTCTCCAGTGTGCCGCTAAATCGGCAATCGCTTTTGGATTGACGTTGGCAGTAGCGGAGATGCAGCCAACACCGCCAGCGCGCAAGGCACGCATTAGGAATACTTCGCTGCCTGCATAGACGCGGAAGCCTGAAGGCGATAATAATTTAATGACCGATTCTGTGTAAGACCAATCGCCAGAGCTGTCTTTCATGCCCACAACTGTCTTTGGATATTCTTTTGCTAAGCGCTCAAGCAAAGAGAGACTTAAGGTCACTTTAGTAACTGGTGGAATGTTGTAGATATAAATCTGCAAAGCAGTGCTACCTACTTTTTGAATCACCTCAGAAAAATAAGCGAATAGACCATCATCAGTAACATCTTTGTAGTAGAAGGGCGGCAACATTAATACGCCCGCGCATTTATGGTTGACTGCGTGACGTGTCATATTCACAGTGGCGTCAATCGATGTTGCTCCGGTACCGGGCATTAAGTGCTCAGGCTTTAATCCGCCTTCGACTAATGCTGTTAAGGTGCTCATCTTCTGCGGGGCAGACATTGAGTTTGCTTCTGAGTTCGTGCCAAAGATAGCCTGCCCAACACCATTAGCTTCTAGCCATTGGCATTGTTTTAATAACTTAGGAGCATCTGGACTACCGTCCGCCTTAAATGGGGTGATGACAGGGGATAACACCGCTGGCAAGGTGGAAGGGTGCAGAGAAATCGTCATGCTGGCTCCGTTTTTAGTTACTTACTTCAGATGGAAGTGTTTGTTGGTTAAAGAAGGCTTCTAAATTATCTACGGCTAAGTTGGTCATGGCTATCCGTGTTTCCGAGGTAGCGCTCCCAATGTGCGGTGTTAACAATACATTATCAAGTGTTAAAAATTCATGACTTGGGTTAGGTTCGTTCTCAAAAACATCCAAGGCTGCACCAGCAATCTTTTTATGTTGCAGTGCATATAAAAGTGCCCCCTCATCAACCACACTTCCGCGGGCAATATTGATTAAATATCCTGAGGGCCCTAAAGCTTCTAGAACCTTGGCATTAATCATGTTGTCTGTATCGGAGGTTGCTGGGCAAGCTAAAAATAAGATGTCGCAGGCCTTGGCTAATTCTTGAGCATCTGGATAGTAAGCGTAGGGCAAAGATTTTTTATTGGGCCCTGAATACGCTATCTCCACTTTGAATGGCTCTAATCGTTTAGCCAGGTCTTGCCCAATACGACCCATGCCAGCGATACCCACTCGTTTACCAGCCAAGGTGGTGGTGAGCCTAAAGGGCGCTTTTGACCAAGCAGTGCTTTTGACATATTCCTGAGCCTCGGGCAGTTGGCGCAGTAGGGCTAGCATCATGCCAATGGCCAGTTCGCATACGGCATCGTTTAGAACGTCAGGCGTGTTGCTTGCTTTAATCCCTTGTTCTTTGAGATAAGCCAAAGGAAGGTTGTCATAACCAACCCCACAAGTGGCAACCATACGAATACTGGGAATCTGTTTAACTAGGGCCTCGGGCAGCTTGATATTGGAGCGAATCAAAATCGCCTGAAAGTTTCCGGCAGGAGCAGGCGCTTGAGGATCGGGATGATGAAAAGGGGTAAAGCGCCGATCTATTTCTGCCTGCATAATCTCAGGGAAATGGCCGACCTGTAGCACTGAATTGACGGGGATCATGTCTCGCTAACTTTTTTATTGAAATAATGACCCCATTGTAAGAGGATTTTTCAGAAAAAGTCCTTCCCCTTTTAGGAGAGTATTCATGTTATTTACCCCAGCTGAAACCAAGGTAGTTATTGTCGGTGGCGGCACTATGGGTGCAGACGTTGCAGCCGTTTGTGCACGCGGTGGCTGTGCAGTCCAGGTGGTTGAGCCAACCACAGAGCGGCGAGCCCTTCTGCCGGATTACTTTGCAAGCACCATGGTGGATCTCGGTTATGAGCATCGCATTCATTTGCTGTCTGTGGCGGGTTCGCTCGAAGAGGTTGATTGGTCTGATATTGATTTGGTGATTGAGTGTGTGCCTGAGCGTTTAGAAATCAAGCGAGAGTTATTTGCTAAGTTGGAAAAATATGCAAAACCTGAGGCGGTATTGGCGAGCAATAGTACGAGCTTCCCAATTAGTGAAATTGCCAACGGCCTAAAAACAGCTGCTCGTATGATTGGCTTACATTTCTTTATGCCTGCCCATCTAGTGCCTTGTGTAGAAGTGGTATATGGTGCAAAGACTTCGCCAATGGTTGGCGAAAGCCTCTCACGTTTAATGACAGCGTGTGGCATGGTGCCTGTTACTGTGAAAAAAGATCTTCCAGGATTTTTGGCTAATCGTTTGCAGCATGCTTTATCGCGTGAGGCTTTTTCAATGGTTGATGAAGGCATCTGTACGCCAGAAGATATTGATAAAGCCGTTCGTTTTGGTTTTGGCTTTCGCTATATCGCCGCAGGCCCAGCCATGCAACGAGATCATGCTGGCCTTGAGGTGCACGGTGCTGGAGGCGCAACCATCTATCCAACCTTAAACAATTCACCAACGATAGCGAAGTGCTTGAGTGATCGCATCGCTAGTGGCAAGTTTGGTATGAAAACTGGCGAAGGCTTCTTCACCTGGACTGCTGAAACGATTAAGGCTGAACGTGAGCGCTATCAAAAAGCATTACGTGCTGGCTTGAAGATTATTCAGAAAGATCTTCCTGAAATTAAATAGCAACTAGTTATTTAGTTGCTCACTAAGAAATATCTTTCAGATGAAGTTTGCCTAGGTGTGGGGCGAGTCGATAAGTAATCAGAACAATAGCAATCGTCGCGACCCCACCAAATACGATGGATGGCACTAAACCGATCATGCTGGCAGCAATGCCAGACTCAAGTGCGCCTAACTCATTGGATGAGCCAATGAAGATGCCATTAATGGCGCTAATTCTGCCGCGCATATGATCTGGTGTGGTGAGCTGCATGATGCTGCCTCGAATCACTACTGATATCGAGTCAAAGCATCCAGAGATAAATAGAAAGAATGCGCAGACCCATAAATTACTGGAGATGCCAAAGGCAATAATCGCCGCACCAAATCCTGCCACTGACATCAGAAGATATTTTCCTGAGTCGTTTAGCACGGGACGCCGAGCGAGGTAGATTCCAGTAAGTACAGCCCCAGCTGCCGGGGCTGCACGCAGTATTCCTAGAGTTTCTGGGCCCGCATTGAGTACCTCCTTCACAAAGGCTGGAAGAATAGACACCGCACCACCGAAGAGAACGGCAAACATATCGAGCGCCATGATGCTCAAAATAAGTTCATGTTTTCTGACGTAATGAAACCCTTCCAAAAAGCTCTTTAGAAAGTGCTTAGATAAGTTGCTCGATTTTTCTTGCACAGCGGTGATGAAAGTAATTCCGTATAAACCAACTCCTCCACAGAAGGCGGCGAGCAGATAGGTCCATTCAAGACCGGCAAAGCCAATCATCAGTCCGCCTAATCCTGGGCCCGCCACTACGCAAATCTGAAACGCTGAAGATGCATACGCTGTGTAACGAGGCAATTGATCTCTCGGAATGATTTGTCCGAAAAGCGCTTGATAAGAAGGCCTTAATAAAGCGCGCCCAATACCAATAAATGCTACTGCGGTGTAGATCAATGGTATCGGTGGGCTAAGCCATCCCAATGCGATGACTGTTAAAAATAATCCAACCGCAATATGAATGAGGCAGGCGATTGCAGCAATCCACTTGCGGGAGTGGTGATCGACCGCATGACCCGAATATAGAGCTAGCGCAAAGTAGGGAACGAGCTCTGCAAGACCTATCAGCCCGAGTGAAACTACGCTATTAGTGATTTCGTAAAGATGCCAACCTACCGCTACCATCGTAATTTGGTAGCTTAGGGTTGCGCCAACGCGATACAGCAGTAGGGTTCTAAAAGCTTTGCCGGGATTCATGAATCCCTCCATTTTAGAGGAGAAGAGGATTATCCTTAAGGGATGAAGAAAATCATTCGAGTATGGGATCTTCCAATCCGCTTATTTCATTGGTTGCTGGTGGTTTGTATAGTCGGTAGCTTTGTGACCATCAATTTGGGTGATGAATTCATTCAATGGCATGCTTATTTCGGTTACAGCATTTTGACCTTGTTGATCTTTAGGATTGGCTGGGGTTTTGTTGGATCTACCCATGCGCGCTTCGCCTCTTTCTTGCCAACTAAAAAAGCGATTTTTGATTACTTAAGTGGAAGTCCACCCCGCGTTCTTGGACACAACCCCATTGGAGCAATTTCTGTATTTGCACTCATTTTTGTTTTATGCGTTCAAGTACTGACTGGCTTATTTGTTGATGATGAGGTCTCCTTTCAAGGGCCGCTAGCAAAGTATGTGTCTGGTTCGATATCTTCATTTTTATCGGAGATTCACGAAGGTAATCAAGTGGTGATTTACACCCTTATTGCAATTCATATCGCAGCGATTTGGTATTACAAGAAATTCAAAGGTGAGAATCTGATTAAGCCAATGATTAGTGGCGATAAAGAAATCGACCCAAGCGAAGAGGCTAAATACCTGCCTGCTGACTTGGATCGTGACTCCAAGGATGGAGTGTTGCAGCGCGGTTTCGCTTTGATACTTTTAAGCGTGATCGCGGTAGCGGTCGGTTACTTAATTACGAAATAACGATCAATAAAAATCGCTTATTTCTTTTTGAAATCGTCGTGGCAGCCTTTGCAGGTTGCACCCGCCGCGCCAAAAGATTTTTTAATACTTTCTAAGTCGCCTGACTGAGCGGCTTTATTGAGATCAAGAGCAGCTAATTGCATTTTGTCTGCGGCAGCTTTGAACTTTGCGTTGTCTGACCAGACCTCAGGTTTTGCCTTACCGCCTTCAGTGCCAGGACCAAAGGCTTGCCAAGGCAAAGTAGACATCATTGCTACGATCTCTGCATTTTTGCTCACATCGTCTTTGTTATAAGGTGCCGCACCTTTAACAACAGCACCAATTCTTCCGAAATGAGTGCCAATCACTGTCATGACGCTTTGACGATATTCAATTGCTTTTTCTGCCGTTTGAAATTGAGCAAAGGCAGCGCCTGCGCCAATGGCTAAAACAGCTGCAGTGCCTGCCAAAATAAATTTTTGTAGTTTCATGATTGCTCTCCATTGATCAGTTGGGCTGCTTATTTTGAGCATATCCCAGAATAGTAATTTTTGCCCGCTTAAAAAATCATTCTGAGGGGGGTCATGAGAAGATTGATGATGCCCAGGAAAAAGCTGCTGAGGGGCTCCATCCACAGAGTGCCAATAATTCCAGTAAAGACGAGGCCAAGCACAATAAAAAATCCCCAGGGCTCTAATCTACCGAGGGCGATGGATTGGCGTGCGGGCAAAAGACCAGCCAAAATTCTTCCGCCATCGAGGGGTGGTAGTGGAAACAGATTAAATGCCAGTAAACCGATATTCCACATTACCCCTGCTTTTGCCATAGAAGTCAGGAAGGGCTCATCAATTCCGAAGCCCTGCACTAGAACCCAAAAGACCGCCCAAATGATTGCCTGTACAAAATTCGATCCCGGTCCCGCTAAGGCCACCCAAATCGAGTCAATTCTGGGGTTTCTGAGTCGCCCAAAATTGACTGGTACCGGCTTGGCATACCCCACCAAAAAAGGAGACCCCGTCAGAATTAAGACGAGTGGAATCAATATGGTACCCACAGGGTCTATATGTTTTGCGGGATTGAGGCTCACCCGTCCCAGCATGTAGGCGGTGTTATCGCCAAACCTGCGAGCTGCGTAGCCATGGGCTGCCTCATGGATGGTGATGGCAAAAATCAGGGGAATCGCATTAATTGCGACAGCTTGGATAGAATAGTCAGTAATCATGGCAATATGATATCCATAGGAGCTCAAAGTGACTGACGAAAAGAAACCCGATTCAAAAACCCCGGCAAAAGCGCTAGCAGCGAAGCCGCCAGCACGCCCACCCGTCCCAAAAGGACCCTCTGGCCCAGCCGGAAGGCCTCAGGCAGGCTTTGGTGGGGGAAAAGGCATGATGCGCAAGGCCGGTCGCGGTCGATAGTGGATAATTACCCTATTCAATAATGTGTTTATAGAGGATTTAGCATGAACGAATGGCATAACGAATCTAAAGAAGAGATCAACAAAAAGATCATTACATTGGTCGTGATGTTGGCCGCTGCTACTAGCTTGGCTATTTTGTTTGCATTGGTTGCGGCTCATACAGGTTACGTATTCGGTTAATCAGTATTAATGACTAGCCATCGCCAACCTGCAATATTTGCTGGCCATGGCAGTCCATTGTATGCCATAGAGCCCAACCGCTATACAGCGGCATGGTCAGCTCTTGGAAAATCATTAAAGCGTCCTGACGCTATTTTGATGATCTCAGCACATTGGGTAACCCGCGGAGTTTGGGTTACTGCAATGACTAAACCAAAAACGATTCATGATTTCGGTGGCTTTCCACAAGCACTGTTTGATGTTCAATATCCGGCGCCAGGTAGCCCTGCATTAGCTGATCGCGTGCAAGAATTATTGAGCGTCCCTGTCGTGCTTGAAGAGAATGAATGGGGTATTGATCATGGCGCTTGGGCGGTACTGAAATACATGTATCCAAATGCGGATGTGCCTGTGGTGCAGCTGAGTCTCGATGGTGCGATGTCAGCACGTGAACACTATGAGCTTGCTAAGCAATTACGCCCCTTGCGCGATGAAAATATTTTGATTTTATCTAGTGGTAATGTGGTGCATAACTTGCGCACCATCCATTGGCAAGAGGGTGCTGAGCCTTACCCATGGGCAAAAGAGTTCAATGATTTTTTTGCTTCAGAAATTCGCGCCAATCATCATGAGGCATTGGTTGACTGGGAGCGTTTTGGTGATGCAGCGCACCTCTCTATTCCGACCGCAGAACACTATTGGCCAGCCTTGTATACCTTGGCCTTGCAGGAGGCAGGAGAGCAGGCCAAAATCTATACAGATGGAATTGAGATGAGTTCAATTGGTATGCTGGGTTTTTCAATTCAATAACAAGAGCAGATTATGTGGCTTCCTATCTTTGCAATCTTTTTTGGAGCAGGCTTCGGCGCTTTATTAAGGGCTGGCTTTAATTACGTCACCGTAGGGATAGCTTCTTCACTGCCATTGGGCACTTTTATATCGAATATGGTTGGTGGATATTTGATTGGTATTGCAGTTGCTTTCTTTGGCAACAATCCAAGTCTTTCTCCAGAGTGGAAACTCTTAGTGGTTACCGGCTTCTTGGGGGGTCTAACCACCTTCTCAAGCTTTTCTGCTGAAGTAGTTGGCTTTATGCAACGTGGCGAATTTACTTGGGCTTTGGGTACGGCACTACTCAATCTCGTTGGGTCACTTGTGCTGACCTTCTTGGGCATCTTGACCTACCAGGCTTTCAAATAAAATTCGGGGCACTAAGCCCCCAATGCCATTCAATATAGAATTTGTTACTCTGGCTTGATATTGGCTGTTTTTACAACGGCACTCCATTTGGCGCTCTCAGCTTTAATCAGGCTAGCAAATTCAGCTGGACTCCCTCCACCAATCTCATTCCCTTGAGAGAGCATGAGTTCGCGTAGTTGAGGGTCTTTGAGCGTCTCATTTGCAGCAGCATTCAATTTATCAATAATGGCCTTAGGTGTTCCCTTGGGCGCGATGAGTCCTTGCCAGTTGAGAACTTCAACCTTGGGGTAGCCTGCCTCAGCAAAAGTAGGCACGTTCGGTAGAAGTGGAGAGCGTTTCTTGCTAGTAATCGCAATGGGGCGTAACTTATCGGCTTTGATGCTGGGCATCGCTGAATACATTTGATCAAACATCATGGTGACGTTCCCGGCCATTAGATCGGTTAAGCCAGCAGATCCACTCTTATACGGGACGTGAATCATATCGATGCTGGCGCTTTGTTTAAAGAGCTCACCGGATAGTTGATGGCTTCCTCCAATGCCGCCTGATGAGAAAGTAAGAGTGCCCGGCTTAGCTTTGGCGGCCGCAACAATTTCTTGAACTGTTTTGTATGGGGAGCTTGGATTGACCACCAGTACTAGAGGCCCTTTTTCAATCAAAATGATAGGAGTGAGATCTATTTCTGGGTCGTAGCGCAAATTGCCAAAGAGTGTTTTATTAACAGCCATGGGCGCGAAGTTGCCCATGCCAATGGTGTAGCCATCCGGAGCAGCTCTAGAAATGAATTCTGTACCAATGTTGCCGCCAGCCCCCGGTTTGTTATCGACGATGATGGGTTGCTTGAGAATGACACTCATTTTTTGGGCAATCTGACGACTACGTGAGTCTGCGCCACCACCGGCACCATAAGGGACGATGAAATTGATGGGTTTGCTAGGGTAGTTGTTTTGCGCAAAAGCAGCGGTTGAAAATAAGGTACTTAGACTTATTAAACAGACTGAACAGTTCCGAATGAGTCGCATATTGATCCCAAGAAAAGTGATTTAAATAAAACCCAGAATTCCTAAAGCGCCGCCAATTGCAATGAGATAGAGTGGATGCCAGCGTGTAAACAAGGTGATAGCAATCGTACCAAAGGTCAGCAAGTATGCGGCTGTGCTGCTATTAATCTGGAGCGCTATTCCCCAGGCCGCAGATAAAACTAAGCCTACCGCTAAAGCGCCGGCTGCTGCATGGATGATTTTCTGCTTCCGAATATCCTGCATTCCCATAATAGAGCGTTGCAAGAAATAAATCATGATCGAGGATGGCCAGGCGATAGCTAAGGTCGCTATTGCTGCACCAATCACGCCGCCCACTTTCCAGCCAATCAATGTGACTGTCATGAGGTTGGGCCCGGGTGCAGCCTGGGCAATAGCAAAGTAATCGGCGAAGGTTTGGGAGCTAATCCAGTGTTCTTGATTGACCGATAAGTCATATAGTGTGGGGAGGAGTGCATTAATACCTCCAAATGCCACCAAGGAAAAAGCGGATAGTTTCAGAAAGAGGCTGATGAGAGTGCCCATCATTCTTTAATCTTCTTCCATGCTAAAAAGAAAGCCAAAGGTGAGGCAAGTAAAACTACCCAACCCAGACCTAAATGAAAGTAGGTTGCAGCCAATACAGTCAAGAGGATGACGGATAGCATGGGTGGGTATTTCAGTTCTGAGCGCATCATTTTGAAGCCGGTGCTTGCAATTAGACCTACACCTACTGCAGAGATACCTCTTAGCAATCCCTGGACAATCGGCATATAGCTGTAATGCTCGTAGAGAATGCCCAGCAGAATGACGATAGCTACAGGTCCCAACATTAAACCGAGTACCGCTGCAAAAGCGCCCGGTACTCCGGCAAAGCGACTGCCTACACAAACACCGAGATTGACGATATTGGGTCCTGGAACAATTTGGCAGATGCCCAGCATGGCACTGAACTCTTCAGCAGTTAGCCACCTCTCTTGCTCAACAAGCATGCGGCGCGCCCAAGGGAGTACGCCGCCAAACCCAGACATTCCGATTTTGCTAAACCCAATAAAGAGTTGCTTGGGTGTCAGTGTTTTAGGTTGGGATGGCATCTTTTAATAGAAGGCGCTTACTGTGGCTTAAAAGGATGTGGCACTGGTTTATTTTCTAGCCACGCTTCTAGTGTTTCGGTAATGCCTTTTGAGAAGGTAGCAAAAATAGGCTCAGCAATGAAACCAAGATGAGGTGTCACCAAAAGATTTGGGGTATTTCGAAGCGCGTCTTTTTCTGGAAGGGGTTCAACATCAAAAACATCCACTGCTGCTTGCCCAGGTCTACCTGCGGCTAGCGCTTTTTTTAGATCAGGCATATTGATCAGTGCAGCACGTGAAGTATTGATCAGAATCGAATCTGGGCGCATGAGCGCTAGTTGATCCGCGCTAATTAAACCTTTAGTTCCGGGGCCGGCCACCAAGTGCATAGAGACGACTTTGGAAGTTTTAAGGAGTTCATCAAGACTGACCGCCTTTGCATTTTCAGCTGCGGCGCGTTCAGGCGTCATGCGAGGACTCCAAGCCACCACATCCATGCCAAAGGCAGCGCCAACACGTGCTACACGACTACCGATAGCGCCTAAGCCCATGATGCCTAAACGTTCGCCAGAGAGCATTGGCAGTAAAGACAAGGCATCACGCCAGCCACCTGAGGCAATGAGTTTATTTTCTTCAATAAGACGCTTAGAGGCGCCCAGGATTAAGGCCCAAGTAAGTTCTGCGGTCGTTTCTTTGGAAGGTCCACCAGGAGTGCATGCCATGGGGATATTTCTAGACACTAAGGCTGATGCTTCAAGGGTGCCATTACGTTCACCAGTAAACATTAAGAACTTTAGCTTGGGTAAGCGTGCAATCATCGCCTCATTAAAAGGCGAGCGATCTCGCACGATAGCAATTGCATCAGCATCTTTGACTGCTGCATATAAGGCCTCATCTCGAAGCGGCTCATGATGAATAGTGAGCTTAGCCTGTTGATCTAATTTTTCCCAATTAGAAAAACGGCGCAACGCACGCTCATAGTCTCCGAGAATAACGATATTAGGTAATGAGGCCATGGATGAAAATCTTTCAGTTGAATATTAGTCTGGTGTGCAAAGGTTCAGGATTTGCTTGAGATCAGGCGCTTGTCCTAATTTCCAGAGTGCAGAAATTAACTGAATCGTTTTCTCTTTGCCAATTACTGGCTCTGCCAAGCTTGTAAATTTTTGCTCCAAGTTGGCATCGCTCATTGGATTTTCTACAGAGCCAATCGCATTCTTTACAAAGATATGCACTTCTTTGCCATCCTTTAGGAAGGCTTTAACGTCCACAGATGCTTCGCTAATAGAGGTATCGGTAGTCGCGTTCACTTTAGCGCGCAAAGCTACGACATCAGGACGGTTAACGATGTCATCCGCATATTCACCTTCACCTGCTTGACCAAACATCAAGCCTACAGCGCAGCCGTGATACACGCTGAACTTGCCTTCTAGTCCATCTTTAGGTGTTTTCTTGCCAGTTAATTCGAGTACCAGTGGGTGAACACGCAACTCAATGCGTTCAACCTCTCCTGCCTTCACGCCTTGGGCGCGTAATTGGGCGCAAGCATCAATGGCTGGGTGAATCACAATTCCGCAAGCAAAAGGTTTATAGGTATTTAAGGAAATCTCAAAAGATTTTCCGAGGGCGCGATCAATTTCTGACCAGTCACACTTAGTAGAAACGGTTTGCATATAGCCACGACCCGCTTCAAGTGCTTTAGGACTTGCAGTAAAACCATGTTTTGCCAACAGTGCAGAAAGTTGACCTGCACGTGCTGCGCCACCCGGATGAAAGGGTTTGGTCATCGTGCCAAATTGCTCGCGCATACCAACCGGTTGGGAGGCTGCAATGCCTAAAGCCATAGTTGTTTTTTGCAGATCAAGACCCATTAAGCGTGAACATGCCGCAGCAGATCCCAGCATGCCAGTAGAGCCAGTGATGTGCCAGCCACGATGGTAGTGATCTGGATACATTGCGTTACCAACGCGGCAGGCAACATCAATGCCAAGAACTAGAGAGTCAATCATTTGACGACCGTTGGCACCAATGTGTTCGCCTAAGGCTAGGATTGCAGATGCTACCGGACCCGCTGGATGAATCACGGTTTTGAGGTGAGTATCGTCAAAGTCAAAAGTATGTGAGCTGATGCCGTTAATCAATGCCGCTCCACCCATATCCACTTTATCTTTGCGGCCGAGGATGCTGGCTTGTGGCGCTGGTTGAAATTCACGAATAGCGGCTAATGATGATTCAACGCTCTCATGATTGGCTGCACCGATCGCACAACCAAGCCAGTTTAAGAATGTACGATGCGCTTCGTGCTCAACCTCTGGAGTCCATCCTTGACTTGGATGAGTATTAACAAACTCCGCCAAAATTTTGGTGACTGGTGGTGCATTGAGATCAGCTGCTGCGGCAATAGCGTGAGACATATCAATTTCCTATGAATAAGTGTGAGTATTTTTAAATAAGTGGATATTGAAAATTAATCGATTTCAATATTACGGTCTTTGGCAACCTTAGCCCAGCGTGCAATATCTTCTTTGATGTAATTGGTAAATTGAGGAGGTGTCATTGGCATTAAAGTCAAAGCCTCGCTCATCATTTTTTCTGAGAAGTCTGGCAATGCTAGAACTTTGTTTAATTCAGCATTGAGCTTTGCAACAATCGCGGGTGGAAGATTTGCAGGACCTACCAAGCCATACCACTGTTGGCCATCAAAGCCGTTATAGCCAAGCTCTTTGAAGGTCGGAATATTAGGCGCTACTGGGCTGCGTTTGGCACCAGTAACGGCAAGCCCGCGAACCCTATTGGTGGTGATATAAGGTAATGCTGCAAATAGAGTGGGGAACATTGCCTGGGTCTGTCCAGCCAGTAGATCCGTGTAAGCAGGACCTACGCCACGATAGGGCACATGCACCATAAATATTCCAGCAGCTAGCTTCAGTTGCTCCATGCCGAGATGTGTCAGTGTTCCGGGGCCAGCAGATCCATAGCTTAACTTGGCGGGATTCTTTTTTGCGTAATCCACAAACTCTTTGAAGCTCTTGATGGGCAGATCAGGATTAATGATGAGTACGTTAGGTGTTGCGCCAATCATGCCAATCGGTGTGAAGTCTTTAATGGCATCGTAGGGTAATTTACGGACAGCAGGGTTGGTGCCGTGTGTCCCTACATAAGCAATCATGAGTGTGTAGCCATCGGCTGGCGCTTTAGCAGTTGCTTGTGAAGCAATTGATCCGCCACCGCCACCCATATTTTCTACAACTACTGTTTGACCAATAGATCTAGAGAGTTTTTCCGCAACAGCTCGTGCAATATTATCTAATCCGCCACCAGCAGCTACTGGTGCAATCAGTTTGATAGGTTTGGTTGGGTAGGCTACTGCTGCACTTTGCGCCTGCGCATTGAAATGGAATGCCAATCCCAAAAAAGCAAAGAGAAGGGATGACAAAAAAATCGGCTTTTGCCGATTGATCGTATTAGACATGTCTCGAGTCCGAATTATTGTTATAAGTTAGTTTTGTACAGCCAAGTTATTTTACTATTGGTAGCGTTAGCCCTGCTCAGGCTTGGCTAGCTTTGAGTTTCTTTCGAATGGAGTGCTCTACGGGGATGGAGTCTAGGTTTGGCTCCAGCGCCTCACGTTCATCAAAGACAAAGCAGCTGCCTTGGTAATGTGCGGAACCCACTTCCTCGAAATATTTCAAAATACCTCCCTCTAGCTGGTAACTGTGCTCCATGCCAATTTCCCGCATATATAAGCCAGATTTTTCACAGCGAATACCACCCGTACAAAAGCTGACCAGCGTCTTATCGGCTAAATCATCTTTATGTGCAGAAATTGCCGCTGGAAACTCGGTGAACTTTTCAATATTGAAATGCAATGCATTCTCAAAAGTGCCGTAGTCGACTTCAAAGGCGTTGCGAGTATCAACCATCACTACAGGGCGACCTAGATCGTCAGTGCCGCGATCTAACCACTCCTGCAGTTTTTTGGGGCTAATGAAATTAGCGCGACCTTCCTCAGGACGAATCGCTGGGTGATTCATGCGAATAATTTCATTTTTGAGTTTGATCAACATCTTCTTGAAGGGCTGATCCTCGGACCAACTCTCCTTTGCTTGAAGTGGGGCAAAACGGGGATCGGTACGGAGCCAATCCATAAATCCACGTAGCTCATCTGTTTTACCGGCAAGGAACATATTGATGCCTTCACCAGTCAAAAGAATTGTTCCCTTCAACTGGCGCGCAGTACATTCATCCAGCATTTTGGCGCGCAGCTCTGGCAAGCCATCTAGGCTGACAAATAAATAGGCGGCAATATTTAGAATCGACTTCATTTTTCTCTCACTGGGCTACAGCTGCATTATCGAGCAAATAGGCTGAGGGGGTGTTAATCTTGAGGTCTTATCTAGAGGAGACAAGTCCATGCAGGATTTAGTGAAAATGGCTAAAAAAGCCATTAAAAACAGCCTATTAGCCACTTTGATGGCCTTAGGAGTAAGCGGTGTTGCTCTGGCGCAAAATGCGGGTGTTGGCACATGGCCCACCCAAAAGCCAATTCGTTTGATTGCGGTCTTTCCGCCAGGTGGCTCAGTTGACCAGGTTGCTCGTATATTGGCACCTGCTTTGCAAGCAGAGTTGAAGCAAAACGTGATTGTGGAAAATGTTGGTGGCGCCTCTGGTGTAATTGGTACCTCCGCAATGACTCGGTCCGATCCGGATGGCTATACCTTTGCAGTAGTATTTGATACCCATGGTGTGAACCCTAGTCTCAAAGACAAACTTCCCTATGACACGATAAAAGATATTGCTCCCGTGATTTTGGTTGGCACATCACCGATGGTGTTGGTTGCCAGCAAAAAATCTGGTATCACCAGTTTTAAGCAATTAGTGGATCTTTCCAAGACAGGCAAGCAATTTAGTTACGGCTCCATTGGAATTGGTAGCTTGGGTCACTTAGCAATGGCGCGTCTGGCAAAACAAGCGGGCTTTGATTGGAATCACATCCCTTATCGTGGTGGCGGTCCTTTAATGCAAGATGCTTTGGGCGGTCAAGTGGAGTTGGCTGTTGGCTCGGAATTTTTGGTGAAGCCTCATATCGATAACGGTGGAGTTATTCCGCTAGTGATTACAACTGCCAAGCGTTCACCATCCTTGCCTAATGTGCCGACAATTTCTGAGAGCGGCTTCCCAGGCTTTAGTGCGCCAGCTTGGTGGGCGGTATTGGCCCCCGGTAAGACCTCTCCGGCAGTGATCGATGCAATGAATAAGGCATTAAATAAAGCCCTGAAGACGCCTGCTGTCGCTGAGAAGTTCAAAATGCAAGGCATTCAAATTGTTGGTGGCACCCCAGTTGCTGCACAAGACTTTATCGGCAAGCAAATGGGTATCTGGGGTAAGTTTGTGATTGAAAACAATATTAAAGAAACTGCTCAGTAAGAGTTGTTGATAAGCAGTATTGATAAAAGGTAAACATGTCAGAACGTTTAATTCCGTATCAGCCAATGGATTTGGCAGAGCCAGCAGAGTTGGTTGCAGCTATTCGCAAAAGACGAGGCGGTCAGTTTATTAATTTAGATCGCATGCTCTTGCATAGCGTTCCAATTGCAGAGGGCTGGAATCATTTCATTGGAGAGATTCGTAATAACCTGTCTTTGGATCCGAAGTTGCGCGAGTTGGCTATGTGTGGCGTAGCCGTCTTGAATGGTGCTGAATATGAATTCTTTCACCATGCGCCACCTTTTAAGAAAGCGGGCGGTACTGAAGAGCAGGTCCAAGGCTTGCGACTCATTGGGCAACCGAATTTTCCAAAAGATCTGTACTCTCCGGTGGAGAACGACGCTGCCGAACTCACTTTTCAGATGACGCGCAATATCAAAGTGGATCCTGAATTAATGAAGCGCTTGCAAAAGGCTTTGGGAAGCACGGATACCGTGGAATTAGTCACGGTAATCGCCGCTTACAATATGGTTTCTCGATTCTTGATAGCCCTCGATGTCAATCCTGAAGATCATCCTCCGGCTTAAAGTTAAAGCTTAGCCAAAGCCAAGTCAAAGCATTCATCAATATGATCCGCAACATCCAAACCATTATTCCTGGCATTGCCACTTCTGATGGTGCGGGTGTGAAATTGCGTCGTAGTCTGGGCGGTCAAAATCAAGTCAGATTAGATCCTTTTTTGATGCTTGATGAGTTTTCCTCCAGCGATCCAAATGATTATGTAGCGGGCTTTCCGGCACATCCCCATCGGGGTTTTGAGACGGTGACCTACATGCTGGAAGGTCACATGTTGCATGAGGATCATTTGGGAAACCAAGGGCATCTGAAAACTGGTGGCGTGCAATGGATGACGGCTGGGCGCGGCATTATTCATTCTGAGATGCCACAGCAAGTGAGCGGTGCCATGCGCGGCTTTCAGTTGTGGATTAATTTACCTGCAAAAGAGAAGATGAAGCCGGCTAGCTATAAAGATATCCAGGTTGAAGATATTCCGAAGATTGCTTTGGCAAATGGGGGCTCAGTCAAGATCATTGCGGGTGCATATGATGATGTCGGTAAAGCAGTTCAAGGCCCGATTCAGGGGATTACCACTGCACCTCTATTTTTAGATGTGCATTTACCACCCAACGCAGAGTTTGAGCAACGCATTCCAAAAGAGCTCAATGCATTTGTTTATGTATATGAAGGCGGGCTGGAATTAGGCGGCCCAATGATGCCAGCTCCAAAGCAGGCAGCCATTGTTCTTGGTGATGGCGATCTTTTAAAGGCAAGATCAGGATCTATAAGCGCACAATTTATTGTTCTAGCAGCTTTGCCCTTGCATGAGCCTATCGTTCAGTACGGCCCTTTTGTGATGAATACTCGCTCTGAAATTGAACAAGCCATCGATGATTATCAAAACAATCGGTTTTTGGTTACCTAGGTGAATCAATCAACAACCCTTCAATGGGAGGATGCTGGACAAACTCATAGTGCTCAATGGCATTCTGAAAATGGCATTGCCCCCCATAAAAAAATTCAGATTGCGGATGACACGCTGACCGCTGATATTGCTTATCGCTTAGCTTGTGAAGGTACTGCGATGCTCTATAGGGGTGACTTTCAGAATGCGCGGCAACTCTTACAAGCTTTGGTAAGAAGGGTGGATAAGCCTTCCAAGAAATCTACGAGAGCTGACAGAGTTTCAAAAGAGAAAATCAAAAGCCCCTTAGATACATTTAATCTGCATCGACTCACCCAATCTCAGCGCGCACGTATTTTGGGTATGGTTCTCATTCAGGTAGATGCTGACCATACGATACCTTTGAGACGCGCCCCAGATGTAGCGCAGGCCTGCCTTGAGGCCTATGGAACGCAAGAAACTTCCTATGTAATTTCTTTGCGTGAGTTGCTTGGCGTGATTAGCGCTCATGAGTGGCGCAAGACAGGTGTTCAAGTTCTCACCAGAGATGATCAAGAGGTGCGCATTCATCCGCACTACGGTGTTTTCTCTCCTGTGCGTAGTGAGTATATTGGCTTGATTCTGAAAGCCCCGTTACCAGAAGCAATAAAACAAAGCTCTATAGCTTTTGATATTGGGACGGGCACTGGAGTGTTAGCCGTTATTTTGGCTCTACGAGATATTCAAAAAATTATTGCGACTGATCTAAGTGATCGAGCGATTGCTTGTGCGAAAGAAAATATTCATCTTTTGGGTTTAAATTCTGAAATTCAAATTCACAAAGCCAATCTTTTCCCTGAAGGAAAGGCTGCACTCATTGTTTGTAATCCTCCCTGGCTTCCAGCCAGACCAAGCTCTTCGCTAGAGCATGCTGTATATGACCCTGAGAGTCAGATGCTGAAGGGTTTCTTGAGTGGATTAAAGGATCATCTACTACCAAATGGTGAGGGTTGGCTCATTCTTTCTGACTTAGCAGAGCACTTAGGATTGAGAACGAGAGAAGAGCTTTTAATTTGGATTGAGCATGCAGGCTTGAAAGTGATTACGCATTTAGATACCAAACCAACACATCCAAAAGCATTTGATAAAGCTGATGCATTGCATGCAGCGAGATCTAAAGAAGTCACTTCACTCTGGCGATTAACCCAAAGGTAGTACCACATTAAATAGCCCTACAAGCCCCGCCCCCATTGGGATCATGGTTGTTAATCCACTACATCACCCTTAAAATCATTGAGAGCAGTAGTTAACTTACTACACATTTTTTCGGTAAGTTGAATATAGTTTTTCTCATTTATTTTTTAAGGGTGTCATTTGCTTTCTGGTGCATTGTCTAGAAATGTATTGCTAATTTCGGGGGTAACTTTCTCTCATTTATTAGCGCTATTGATGCTTTTATCGGGATCATTTGCGGGGTCTAATTTATCTGCCCCAGATTTTCTGATGGTAAATCTTGTGGGTAAAAGTGCCCCGGCACCTCAGCAGCAAAAATCTCTGGTTGCATCCCAAGTCAAAACACCCCCTAAAAGTGAGCTTGATAGTTCCAGTGCTGTAAATGAATCCCATGCGCATAGTGATAGCAAGGGGGCTGGGCTTCTAGCAGCAGGCGCAGCTAGACAGGCCATACACAGCCCTAAACCACATTACCCCTTAGTCAGCAGACAGCTTAAGGAACAAGGCTTGGTCATTGCAAGACTATGTGTCAGCGATCAAGGCCTTGTGCAAGAAGTTGGCATCACCCAGAGCTCAGGCTTTCAGGGTTTAGATCGTTCAGTCATCAAGGCTTTGGCTCAGTGGAGATTTGCGCCTATTGCAATAACTCCCACCCAGCTTTCTTTGCAATGCTTTCAAACACCAATTCAATTTACCTTGGAAGGCTAGTACTTGAGCGAGAAAAATATCTTAGATATTGATTCAAAATGCATTCGATCAACCCAGATTTTTCCCATAACCATTCCAAGCGAAATCTTATTGGGGCGAACAAAACAGATCTTCATTTTGCATGATGGGCATTCATATCAATTGCGCATCACTAAATTAGGGAAGCTCATTTTGACGAAGTAAATATGAATTAACTTACTAGCCAGCAAGAGCATTTTCATATGCATATAGCCAGCGATTTTTTGTTTTTATCACTGGAGATGGTATATGAAGCATCAAGAAGTTGTTCGTCCTCGAATTCGGTTGGCCTGGTTTTCATCGTTTGCATTGTTATATGGAGGATCTTTTTCAGTTTGGGCTAATGCTCAAGATATTGAGTTACCTAGGATTGATATTGTTGGTCGAGAGGAGAATGCCCTTTATAAAATTCCAGGAACGGTTGATGTCATTAACCAACAGAGGATGGAGGAGTTACAGCCTCAGTCGCTACAAGACGTATTAAAGACAGTTCCTGGTGTCAATGTCCGTGGAGATGAGGGTGGCCTAGGATCTATTCCGAATATTGGTATTCGGGGATTAAATCCGAGTCGCAGCTCCAAGGTTCTTCTTCTGGAGGATGGCGCTCCCATTCAACCAAGTCTCTTCATTTCCAATGCTTCCTATTACAGCCCACCTGTAGAGCAAATCGGTGGGATTGAAGTTTTAAAGGGCGCATCGGGCCTGAAATATGGCCCATCCAATATTGGTGGCGTGGTGAATTACCTTAGCAAAACACCTGCTCCAGGATTTAAGTTAACCGGCAAAGTGGGTAACTACGGATATCGTTTAGCAGAGCTTGAGGCAGGGGGAAAATCATCATCGAATGGCGCCATTGGAGGAATAAATCTGATTCAATCTGAGTCCAATGGATACCAAGGCAATGGTTTCAAGATGTATGACATCTTGGTGAAAGGGGGGATGGAGATTGCACAGAATCAGTGGTTAAGTCTCAAATATACCCATTACGATAACAATATCAATACCTCATATGTAGGTCTGCGACCAAATCAGTACAGCACTCACTCAAGAGATAATCCAGCGTCAAATGACCGCTTTATTACCCAAAGAAATGCAGTAGATCTCAATCATGCTATCGAAATTAGTCCTGAGACCAAAATCAATACTTTGATGTATTGGAGCAGGTTATCTAGAGATTATTGGCGGCAAAGTATTGTTAAACGTACACAGGAATCGACAGTCTTTAGAGCCTGCAATGTAGGTGGTGATTGTCTGATTGGACGAAATCGAGAGTTTCAAATGCTGGGCATCGATTCTCGGGTAAGTCATGCCTATAAGGCTCTGGGGATTTCGAATGAAGCAGAGTTTGGATTGCGCATGCATACCGAATCTCAAATCAATCAAGTAGTGAGTTCCAAAACTCTAGCCTATTCTGGTCGACTCACTTCGCAGGAAGATAACAAGGCTAATTCAGTGGCGGTCTATGCGCAAAACCGTTTCTTGCTGAGCAAAGACTTTGCCCTTATTCCTGGGGTACGAGTGGAAAGTTATAACCAGACCCGTTCAAATGCTGCTACTGGAAAAGCTGGTAGCGCTAAGAATGTAGAAACTATTCCACAAATTGGTGCTACCTGGCAGCTTGTTCCCCAAGTGCAGGCGTACGGTAGTGTTTATAAAGGTTTTGCGCCAGCACAGTTAGCCACCGCAATTGATGACAAAGGAGTTGATCAGCAGTTAGCCCCAGAACGCTCAACCAATACGGAGCTCGGTCTACGTGGTCGCTCTGGTGCTTTTACTTATGATTCAGCTATTTTTAGCATGAACTTCAGTAATCAAGTTGTGAATCAGAGCTTAGCTGCCGGAATTTCTAAAGCCAATGGCGGTAAAAGTTTGCATCAAGGTGCCGAGATGTCCTTGGCTTATGCGCTAGGAGGGGGATGGGGCATTAATGGTAATGCTACTTATATCCCGGTGGCTAAGTTTGTTGGCACGAGCTCTTTGGGGCGAGATGGTAATCGCATTCCGTACACGCCTAAATTAACCTCAAATTTGGGTGTTAGCTACGAAAAGAATGGCTTCAATACTTTAGTCAATCTGAATTATGTTTCTGCTCAGTATGCGGATTCGGCAAATACGGTTGCGCAAAATGCCATTGGAACTTTAGGCGAGGTTCCTGCCTTTACAACAGTCAATTGGAGTGCTAACTACGCCATCAACAAAGATTGGAAAGTGTTTGGAGTGATTAATAATGTATTTAATAAGAGATATATTTCCAGCCGGAGTCCTGACGGGATTTTTGCTGGAGCGCCTCTCAATTTCCAAGCTGGCATGAGTTATCAATTCAATTAATAAGAATGATGGATTCCTAAAGCAAAGAAAAACGCCACCCAGATAGGTGGCGTTTGACTGTTACTTCAAAATGGTGGAACCGGCGGGAATCGAACCCGCGTCCGCAAATCCTCCACAACAAGTTCTACATACTTAGTCATATCATTTAATTTAGCCAGCTAGGCACAGATTGACACGTTCCACGCTGACGATTCACTAAGTTTTCGAATCATTCCCCGTGACATGAAATGATCTTATCTCTTGTAAATGACCCTGATCTAGCTTGCGCTAGCTGACCCAAGAGAGAATCAGTTCAGGGGCAACCGCAATTAAGCGGCTAGTGCGAAACGTTCGTCGTTTGCAGTTAAAACATTCCCATTGATTTACGAGATAACGGGTCCTCGGTATGCCCTTGATGCTTTGTAACCCACGTCGAAACCATGTCGGTCCCAGATTGCATGCTTAGGAAAGGGTATTTTAAAGCCGCTAGCTTTAAATTGTTGAATATCTTTTATTCCCTATTGGGAAAGATGATTTGCAATAGCTCGAGGGGTTGATTAACGATGTAATCGGCTCCCCAGGCCTCTGGAGGCTCTTTACAGCCACAGTAGCCATAAGCGGCTGCGACAGTCTTCATTCCTGCTGCTTTGCCTGCCACAACATCTCTAATGTCATCGCCTATATAAAGTGATTTTGTAGGATCTACTTTAGCTATTCTAGCGGCGTGCAAGATAGGTTCAGGATGGGGTTTTGAATACGGTGTTGTATCGCCAGAAACTGTAGAAATAGCTCGTTGGCGCAAACCCATTAATTCAGTAAGAGGGTTGGTGAAACGCTCACTTTTATTTGTAACAATGCCCCAGGGGAGCTTGGCTTGATCCATTTGATCGAGTAAATGGCTCATGTCATCGAATAATTTACTCTCTACCAGCAATGCTTTTTCATAATTACTGAAAAATTCATCGCGCAATAGAGTGAAATCTGCATGATCGGGGCTAATGCCAAAGGCGCCTTCGAGTAATCCGCGAGCACCAGCTGAGGCATAGGGACGCAGAAATTCATAAGGCTTAGGCGCAAGATTGCGCGCAACGAGCAATTGATTGGTTGCCGCTACTAAATCAGGTGCAGTATCGGCTAATGTGCCATCTAAATCAAAAAAGATGCCGGCATAAGGGCTGAAAAGATTGCTCATATCTTGAATTATTTACGAACGGCAATCATGTAGTTCACATCCACATCATCACTCAAGCTATAGACCTGAGTGAGTGGGTTGTAGCTCATACCCTTCATGCCGAGCATTTCTAAGCCTGCATGACGTGTAAAAGCAACGAGTTCAGAGGGTTTGATGAATTTAGCGTATTCGTGAGTACCTCTGGGTAGTAATTTCAGAATGTATTCAGCGCCAATAATGGCAAATAAGTAGGACTTAGGGCTGCGGTTGAGGGTGCTAAAAAATAACGTGCCACCAGGCTTACAAAGTTTGGCGCAAGCGCGCACCACTGAAGCTGGGTCCGGTACATGTTCAAGCATCTCCATGCAAGTCACTACATCGTATTGTTCGGGCTGCTCATCAGCCAACGCTTCGGCCGAGATAGAGCGATAGGTGAGGTTTGCGCCCACTTCTAATGCGTGCAATTCAGCAACCTTAAGTGCTTTTTCTGATAAATCAATACCGGTTGTGTCTGCGCCTGATTGAGAAATGGATTCCGCCAAGATGCCGCCGCCGCAACCAATATCAACAACCTTCTTGCCTTCCAGGCTAACAAAGGACTTAATCCAGTTCAAGCGCAGTGGGTTGATGGCATGCAGGGGTTTGAATTCACTATTAGGGTCCCACCAACGATGGGCTAGAGCGCTAAATTTGGCGATTTCTGACTGGTCGACGTTCATATGAATTGCTTATCTGTAAGGCTATAGGAGAAGTTTATGAATATAGCGGAAATAAAAAAGCCCGCTAGAAGCGGGCTTTTTTACAAGTAAAGTGAATTACTGAGCTGCTGTACCAACAACTTCGATGTCAGTACGGCGGTTCTTAGCGCGGCCTTCAGCAGTTGCATTTGATGCAACTGGATTGCTCTTGCCTTTTGATTCTGTGTAGATGCGGCTACCGTCAACACCTTTGCTTGTCAGGTAAGTCTTAACTGACTGAGCACGACGCTGACCGAGGGCCATGTTGTATGCATCTGTACCAACGCTGTCAGTGTTACCTACAGCGATGATTACTTCTAACTTAATTTTCTTCAAGTCAGCAGCGATCTTGTCCAATGTAGCTTTACCTTCTGGTTTCAAATCAGACTTATTGAAGTCATAAAGTGTGTCAGCTTGCAAAGTGATTTTGCTTTGGCTAACGCCAGCAGCAGCAGCAGCAGTCAACGCACCGTCACAACCTTTAGCTGCAGTAGCAGGTGTCCAGTTGTTATCGCGCCAGCACAATGTGCCATCGCCGTTTTTCCAGTTTAGGGCGCCATCGCCGTTTTGCCAGTTATCAGAAGCCATCGCTGCAGTAGCAGAAACAGTAATAACAGAAGCGAGCAACACTCTTAGGGTTTTGTTCATTTTTAGTCCTCAAAAATCTCTTTTTTAATTAAAGTCAAACTTAAATGTAATTCGCCCTACCTTGATGCAAAAACTGCAAAGCGACACATCTCAATTTCGTACAAACTGACAGAATCTTAGCATAGGGCCTACCTGTCATCAAAATGATATTATTTCTAGATGGAACAAGCCGCTAAAGAAACACTACCAATATCCCTCGAAGACGAAATGCGGCGGTCCTATTTGGACTACGCAATGAGCGTCATCGTCGGCAGAGCCCTGCCAGACGTGCGTGACGGCCTCAAGCCGGTTCACCGCCGGGTCTTATTCGCAATGTATGAATTAAACAACGATTGGAACCGAGCTTACAAAAAATCTGCCCGCATAGTTGGCGATGTAATCGGTAAATACCATCCGCACGGTGATTCTGCGGTGTATGACACGATCGTTCGGATGGCCCAGGACTTCTCTCTGCGCTATATGCTGGTTGATGGGCAGGGTAACTTTGGCTCCGTAGATGGCGATAACGCTGCTGCAATGCGCTATACCGAGATCCGTCTCCGCAAGATAGCTCATGAGCTTTTGGCCGATTTGGACAAGGAAACTGTCGATTTTGGGCCGAATTACGACGGTAGCGAGAAAGAACCCTTGATTCTGCCTGCCAAAGTGCCTAATTTGCTCATAAATGGCAGTTCTGGCATTGCTGTAGGTATGGCGACCAATATCCCCCCTCATAACCTCGATGAGGTGGTTACAGCCTGTTTGCACGTGCTGCACAACCCTGAATGCACAATTGATGAGCTCATTGAGATCATCCCAGCCCCGGATTTCCCAACCGCCGGCATCATTTATGGCGTTCAAGGGGTTCGCGAGGGTTATCGCACTGGCCGCGGCCGTGTGGTTATGCGCGCTAAGACTCACTTTGAAGATTTGGATAAGGGCGCGCGTCAAGCCATCATTGTTGATGAGTTGCCGTACCAGGTAAATAAAAAGAACTTGCTCGAGCGCATCGCTGAGTTAGTGAATGAGAAAAAAGTAGAAGGTATTTCTGATTTGCGTGATGAGTCAGATAAATCTGGTATGCGCGTTGTGATTGAGTTGAAGCGCGGCGAGGTGCCCGAAGTCGTTCTCAATAATTTGTATAAGAGCACTCAGTTACAAGATAACTTCGGCATGAACATGGTGGCCTTGGTAGATAACCAACCACGCTTGTTGAACTTGAAGCAGATGCTTGAGTACTTCTTGCAACACCGTCGCGAAGTAGTGACACGTCGCACGATTTTTGAATTACGCAAAGCTCGTGATCGTGGTCACGTCTTAGAAGGTTTGGCTGTTGCATTGGCAAACATCGATGAGTTCATTGCGCTTATTAAAGCTGCTGCGAACCCAGTGATTGCTAAGCAAGAATTGATGGGCAAAGCTTGGGATTCATCGATGGTGCGTGAGATGTTGGCACGTGCTGAGACAGATACACCAGGCGGCCGTAACGCCTATCGCCCAGAAGGATTGTTGCCTGAGTATGGTATGCAAACTACTGGCTTATATCGTCTCTCTGATAGTCAGGCGCAAGAAATTTTGCAGATGCGCTTGCAACGCTTGACTGGTCTTGAGCAAGACAAGATTGTTAACGAATACAAAGAAGTGATGTCAGAGATTTCTGACTTACTTGATTTGTTAGCAAAGCCAGAGCGTGTCACTCAAGTGATCGAATCCGAGTTGAAAGAAGTTCAAGCGGAGTTTGGTATTGCTGGTGGCGACACAGGTCGTCGCTCATTTATTGAGATGAATGCCACTGAACTCTTCACAGAAGATTTGATTACACCGCAAGACATGGTGGTGACGCTTTCAAATACTGGTTACATGAAGAGTCAGCCACTGAGTGAATACCGCGCACAAAAACGTGGTGGTCGCGGCAAGCAAGCTGCAGCTACTAAGAACGAAGATTGGATTGACACACTCTTCGTTGCGAACACCCATGACATTATTTTGTGCTTCTCCGATCGCGGTCGGATGTATTGGCTCAAAGTTTGGGAAGTGCCGCAAGGTAGTCGCACCTCTCGTGGCAAGCCAATCGTCAATATGTTCCCTCTGATTGAAGGCGAGAAGATCACTGTGATTCTGCCGATCAAGGGCTACCAGGATGATCATTACGTCTTTATGGCTACTAGCTTGGGCACTGTGAAGAAGACTCGCTTGTCTGACTTCTCTAACCCACGTAAGGCCGGCATCATTGCGGTTGACTTGAATGAAAACGACTTCTTAGTTGGCGCAGCGATTACCGATGGTCAGCACGATGTCATGTTGTTCTCTGACGCTGGTAAAGCAGTGCGCTTTGACGAGAACGATGTTCGCCCAATGGGTCGTACCGCACGCGGTGTGCGCGGCATGAACTTAGGTGAAGGTCATCAAGTGATCGCTATGTTGGTTGCTCCAGCAGAAGCTGCAGAAGGTGCTGAAGCGGCTGTGGTTGATGCGGACGGAATTGCAATTCCAAGTAGCGTATTGACAGCTACAGAGAATGGTTACGGTAAGCGTACGCCAATCGCTGAATACACTCGACATGGACGCGGCACAAAGGGCATGATCGCCATTCAGACTTCAGAGCGTAACGGTAAGGTAGTTGCGGCTGCATTGGTATCTCCAGAAGATCAAATTATGTTGATCACTACTGGCGGTATCTTGGTTCGCACGCGTGTTTCTGAAATCCGTGAAATGGGGCGCGCTACTCAAGGCGTTACTTTGATCAATGTGGATGAAGGTACGCGCTTATCAGGTCTGCAGCGTATTGCTGAGAGCGATTCGGACGAAGAAGTTGATGGCGCAGTAGAAGGTGATGTATCTGCTGACCCAACAACCGACTCTAATGACGATACGGCAGGTGACGCTTAAGCGTCACCTTTAGGCTAGACACATCATGACTTTTGACCGCCGCATTTTCAATTTCGCTGCGGGGCCTGCTACCTTGCCTGAAGAGGTGCTGAAGCAGGCTGCCGATGAAATGCTCAATTGGCGTGGACTTGGTACAAGCGTGATGGAAATCAGTCATCGCAGCAAAGAGTTTATGGAAGTGTATGAGGAGGTGGTGCAAGATTTGCGCACCCTCATGAATATTCCTGATAATTATGAAATTTTGCTGTTGCAAGGCGGTGGTCTTGGGCAAAATGCAGCCATCCCCATGAACCTGATGCCTTTGGCCAAGAGCGAACCGAAGGCGGATTACATCGTTACTGGCGTGTGGTCAGAAAAATCCTATAAAGAAGCGCAGAAGTATGGCACTGCAAATTTAGCTGCCTCTTCAGCCGCAGAAAAATTCAATACCATTCCGGCAAGATCAACTTGGAAGTTATCTGGTGATGCTGCTTACGTTCTCTACTGTGCCAATGAAACGATTGGCGGTGTTGAATTCCCAGATGTGCCAGACGTTGGTGATATTCCACTAGTTGCGGATATCTCTAGCAATATTCTTTCTAAAGAAATGGATGTGAACAAGTGCGCCGTTTGGTTTGGTGGTGCGCAAAAGAATATCGGCCCCTCTGGCGTGACGATTGTGATTGTGCGTAAGGATTTAATTGGTCACAGCATGGGCATTACTCCCACGATTTGGGATTGGGCTGTGCAGGCCAATACTCAGTCGATGATCAATACGCCGCCGACATTTTCGATTTATATGGCTGGCCTAGGCTTTAAGTGGCTGCTTAAGCAAGGCGGAGTGAAAGCCATTGCAAAGCGTAATCAAGAAAAAGCGGATTTACTCTATAACTTCTTAGATCAAAGTAGCTTGTATGAGAATCGTGTCACCAAAGAATATCGCTCACGCATGAACGTGACTTTCTTCTTAAAAGATGAGAACCAGAATGCAGAGTTTTTGGCGCAATCAAACGCAGCTGGCTTGGTTGCCTTGCGTGGCCATAAAGCTGCAGGCGGTATGCGTGCCAGCATCTATAACGCAATGCCAATTGAGGGTGTAAAAGCCTTAGTTGAATTTATGCGCGACTTTGAAAGGCGGGCTTAATGAGTACTGAAGAACAGCGCTTAGCACCCTTGCGGGAAAAAATTGATTCATTAGATGCGCAAATATTAGATTTGTTGACTCAGCGTGCTAAAGCAGCGCAAGAGGTTGGGCACATTAAAGGCGGTTTTGCTTCGCCAGTATTTCGTCCAGAACGTGAGCGCCAAGTAGTTGCTCGCCTGCAAGAAATTAATAAAGGCCCGTTGTTGCCAGATGGCATTGCTGCAATTTGGCGTGAAGTCATGTCTGCTTGCAGAGCATTAGAAGCACGTCAAACCATTGCGTATCTTGGCCCAGTTGGAACATTCTCTGAGCAAGCTGCGCAAACTTATTTTGGTCATTCCATTGCTGGATTGCCTTGTGCCAGTTTGGATGAGGTTTTTAAAGCAGTAGAGAAGGGCGCGGCACAATTTGGCGTAGTGCCTGTTGAGAATTCTAATGAAGGTGCGATTTCTCGCACATTGGATTTATTGCTCGACTCTTCTATGCGTATTAGCGGCGAAGTCGTATTGCCAATTCGTCATCACTTGTTGACTAAGAGCGGTAACTTGGATGGTGTAACCACCGTTTGCGCTCATGCTCAAGCATTGGCGCAGTGCCAGCAATGGTTAAGCGTGCACGCTCCACAACTCAAGCGTCAAGCGGTGAGTAGTAATGCGGAAGCAGCTCGCATGGCGGCAAGTGATCCTACTCTGGCTGCAATTGCTGGTGATCCCGCTCAAGAAGCTTATGGCTTGCAAGCAGTGGCTGCACAGATTCAGGATGATCCGCATAATCGCACCCGTTTTGTTGTGGTTGGTAACTACGCCTGCCAGCCAACCGGTAAAGATCAGACCTCTTTGGTGCTCTCTGTTGATAACCAGCCTGGTGCCGTTCATCGCTTATTAGCGCCTTTGGCAACGCATAGTGTCTCTATGAATCGCTTCGAATCTCGTCCTGCACGCAAAGGTACTTGGGAATATCACTTCTATATTGACATTGCTGGTCATGCAGATGATGCGAAAGTGGTGAAGGCGCTTGAAGAGTTAAAAGGGGTTGCAGCTTTCTATAAGAACCTTGGCTCGTATCCTCACTCTACCTAATCCAAGATTAACTGTAACTAACTGTGTATTAGTAAATAAATTAGTAAAGCTCGAATGACTTCTAAGATTGGCTTAAAACATATTCATGCGATCGCCCCTTATGTTGGTGGTCGCCCTATCAGCGAAGTTGCGCGTGAGTATGGCCTTGATGAAAATAAAATTGTGAAGCTAGCCTCCAATGAAAATCCATTAGGCATGCCAAAGTCCGCACAAGATGCAATGCTCAAGGCTGCAGGTGACTTAGGCCGCTACCCAGATTCCAATGGATTTGAGTTAAAGAATGTTTTAGCCGATCGATTGGGTGTGCCAACAGACTGGATTACCTTAGGTAATGGCAGTAACGATATTCTGGAATTGGCTGCCCGTGCAGTGGCGCAAGCGGGCGATGAAGTGATCTTCTCAAAGCATGCCTTTGCTGTTTATCCCTTAGCCACTCAGGCTGTTGGCGCTAAGGCAATTGAAGTGGCTGCTACGGATATTTATGGCCACGACCTACCAGCCATGTTGGCGGCAATTAAAGCATCTGGCGACAAGGCAAAGTTGGTATTTGTGGCTAATCCCAATAATCCTACTGGTAGTTATTTGACAGCTAAAGAGATTGAAGACTTTTTAGTTGCAGTTCCATCAAATGTAGTTGTTGTACTTGATGAAGCATATAACGAGTACCTCACGCCTGAGCAACGCTACGATGCCATTGCTTGGGTAAAGCGCTTCCCTAATATGATTTTGTCGCGCAGTTTCTCCAAGGCTTATGGTTTAGCCGGTCTGCGCATTGGTTATGGGGTTGCACAACCGCATTTAACTGATCTACTGAATCGTATTCGTCAGCCATTTAATGTGAATAGTCTAGCCCAGGCTGCTGCTATTGCAGCCTTTCAGGACAAAGAATTTTTGCAGCAAGGTTTTGAACTCAATCGTGCTGGCTATGCCCAGCTCACCAAAGCTTTCGATGAACTAGGCTTACGCTATCTGACGTCTGCAGGCAACTTTGTACTCGTTAAGGTGGGTGATGATGACCAAGCTGGTGCTCGCATTAATTTGGAATTACTTAAGCGCGGCATTATTGTTCGCCCAGTGGGTAACTACGGCTTGCCACAATGGTTGCGTATCTCGATTGGTTTGCCAGAAGAAAATGCAGCCTTCATTGCCGCTTTAAAAGAAATACTGTCCTAATGACCATCATTAATCCAGCAAGTAATTACGGTACCGTCACCATCGTTGGTGTTGGTTTGATTGGTGCCTCATTGGGTTTGGCACTCAAGCAGGCGGGTGTGGTGACAAAAGTTTTGGGCGTAGGTCGTAGCAAAGAAAATTTAGATCAAGCGCAAAAGATGGGTGCGATTGATGGTGTGGTGGATTTGGTTGAGGCAGCCAAGCAATCTGATGTCATCGTACTTTGTGTGCCCGTAGCGCAAATGCGCGCTGCATTTGAAATGATGGAGCCACATCTTGAGCCTCGCACCATGATTACCGATGCCGGCAGCACTAAAGGCGATGTGATTTTGGCTGCCAAGGAGGTGTTGGGTAAGAAGGCATGTCAATTTGTGCCGGCTCATCCGATTGCAGGCGGCGCTCAGCACGGGGCCAGTGCGGCTAAGGCAGATTTATTTCAAGGTAAGCAAACCATTATTTGTCCTTTGCAGGAAAACTCACCAGAAGATACCTCTTTGATCACGGGTTTTTGGGAATCCGTTGGTTCTGAGGTGAAAAAGATTGGTGTTGTACAACATGATGCGATTTATGCAGCAGTTTCGCATCTGCCTCATATCTTGTCTTATGCCTTAATGGCTAGCGTAGTGAATTCTGAAGACGCTGATCAAAAGCTTAGTCATGTGGGTGCTGGCTTTAAAGATTTCACCCGTATTGCAGCTTCAAGTCCCGAGATGTGGCGCGACATTTGCTTAGGTAATCGCACTGCAATTCTGAAAGAGTTAGATCAGTATCTGTTGATTGTGAGTCATATGCGTAAACTGATTGCTGAGAACGATGGCCCTGGATTAGAAAAATTATTCAATAAGGCGAGTAAAGCGCGTCAAGATTTGGATGTACTTTGATGAGTGGTTTGCCAGATATTAGTATTGGTCCATTCAAGCGAGCCCAAGGCTCGATTGTTTTGCCAGGGTCTAAGAGTATTTCAAATCGGGCATTGCTACTTGCAGCCCTTTCCAGTGGCACAACCACTCTCAAGAATTTATTAGATGCAGATGACACTCAAGTCATGCGCAGTGCCTTGCGTCAATTAGGATTGTCCTTTACCGATCAACCTAATCAAGTATGCGTAGTCGAGGGTTGTGGTGGTAAGTTCCCGGTGCAGGAGGCGGACCTCTTTATGGGTAATGCCGGCACTGCGATGCGTCCATTAACCGCAGCTTTAGCAATGCAAGGTGGTAACTATCGTTTATCTGGTGTTGCCCGCATGCATGAGCGACCAATACGGGATTTGGTGGATGGTTTACGTCAAGTGGGCGCAAAGATCGACTATGAATTGCAGGAAGGCTATCCACCGATCAGAATATCCGCTGCAGCGATTCGGATTAAAGATGTTGTTAAAGTGCGCGGCGATGTATCAAGCCAATTTTTAACTGCATTGCTCATGGCCTTGCCTTTGGTTGCGATGGAGCCGGTACGTATTGAGGTAATTGGAGAACTCATCTCACGTCCGTATATCGATATCACTTTGAAACTGATGGCGCGCTTTGGCGTGACGGTTGCTTGCCCCGATAAACAGTCATTCATTATTCCTGCAAAACATTCGGATTCTGTGTACAAGAGTCCTGGTCAGTTATCTGTTGAGGGCGATGCTTCATCAGCCTCTTATTTCCTGGCTCTTGGTGCTATTGGCGCTGGTCCCATAAAAGTTCTTGGCGTTGGTAAGGATAGTATTCAAGGTGATGTGGCTTTTGCTGATGCACTTGCGCTTATGGGTGCCAAGATCAATGCTGGTGAAGATTGGATCGAAGTATCTGGTGTGAAAAATGCCAATGGCAAGCTTAATGGCATCACCATTGATTGCACTGAAATTCCGGATGCTGCGATGACCTTGGCTGTTGCTGCTTTGTTTGCAGAAGGCCCAACGCGTTTAAACAATATTGCTAGCTGGCGCGTTAAAGAAACAGATCGCATTGCGGCAATGGCAAAAGAATTGAAAAAAGTTGGTGCAATCGTTGAAGAAGGTGCTGACTATATTGTTGTGCAAGCCCCTGCATTACCCGGTGATTGGAAGTCTCCGATTGAAGGTATTGATACCTATGATGACCATCGCATGGCCATGTGCTTCTCACTTGCTGCATTTGGCCCAAATGCACTCAAGATCAATGACCCTAATTGCGTAGCAAAAACCTTCCCGACTTACTTCACAGAGTTTGCAAAGGTAGTGAACTAAGTTCATGAGCTCTTTCCCAGTCATTGCTATTGATGGTCCAACTGCTTCGGGCAAAGGTACGGTTGCCTCACTCGTTGCAGAAAAGCTGGGCTTTCATTATTTGGATAGTGGCGCCCTCTATCGCTTAGTGGCTTTAGCTAGCGAAAAAAAGGGAATTAACGTTGAAAATGGCCTAGAACTTGGACTTTTAGTCCCTAAGTTATTGATTTTATTCAAAAATGGGCGAATTTTGCTAAATGGCGAGGATGTCACAGATGCTATTCGTACTGAAAGTATGGGTTTAAGGGCCTCCGCTTTAGCCATCCACCCTGAGGTGAGATCCGCTTTGGTGGGCCTGCAACGCAGTTTTCGTCAATCTCCTGGGTTGGTAGCCGATGGCAGGGATATGGCAAGTGTCATATTCCCAGACGCCGTTTTGAAGGTTTTCTTGACTGCAACGGCAGCTGCCAGAGCCGAGCGTCGCTATAAGCAATTGATAGCTAAGGGAATTTCTGCTAAACTTGAGGACTTGCTGCAAGATTTGCAGGAGCGCGATGCTAGAGACAGTAGTCGAGGTACCGCACCCTTGTTAGTTGCAGATGGTGCAAAAGTGCTTGAGACATCGAATTTGTCGATAGATCAAGCAGTTAAGACAGTTTTGGATTGGTATCAATCTGCGATTGCTTAGTTTGTAGTTGTTTTAGCAGTGAGTTGTAAGCAGTAGTTTTTGGTGTCTTAAGAAACTCCACAACGCGACTTTTCATTAGCGTGTTTCTTGAAGACTTTTTCAATCTAACCCGTCAGGCCTTCTGACGGCACAAAGTGAATACACATGTCTGAATCATTTGCAGAACTATTTGAAGAATCATTAACCCGATCGAATATGAAGACCGGCCAAGTTATTTCGGCTGAAGTTCTCCGCATCGACCATAACTTCGTCGTTGTTAACGCTGGCTTAAAGTCTGAAGCGTTTATTCCTGTTGAAGAATTCCATAACGACGCTGGCGAGATTGAAGTAGCTCCTGGCGATTTCGTTTCTGTTGCTATTGACGCTCTTGAGAACGGCTATGGCGACACCATCCTCTCCCGTGATAAAGCGAAACGCTTGGCATCATGGATGAACTTGGAAAAAGCGCTTGAGCAAGCTGAGATCGTTACTGGTACTGTTACTGGTAAGGTTAAAGGCGGCTTGACTGTCATGGTTAACGGTATCCGCGCATTCTTGCCTGGATCACTCGTTGATACACGCCCAATCAAAGACACCAGCCCTTACGAAGGTAAGACGATGGAGTTCAAGGTTATCAAGCTTGACCGTAAGCGTAACAACGTAGTGTTGTCACGTCGTGCAGTGGTGGAAGCTAGCCAAGGTGAAGAGCGTGCTAAGTTGATGTCTAACCTTAAAGAAGGTGCAGTTGTTACTGGCCTCGTTAAGAACATCACAGATTACGGCGCGTTCGTTGACCTCGGTGGTATCGATGGCCTCTTGCACATTACTGACTTGGCATGGCGTCGTGTGCGTCACCCAAGCGAGATGTTGACTGTTGGTCAAGAAGTTACTGCGAAGATTTTGAAGTTCGATCAAGAAAAGAACCGTGTTTCACTCGGCGTGAAACAACTTGGTGATGATCCATGGGTTGGTATCGCTCGTCGTTACCCACCAAACACCCGTTTATTCGGCAAAGTAACTAACCTGACTGATTACGGCGCATTCGTTGAAATCGAATCTGGTATCGAAGGTTTGGTACACGTTTCCGAAATGGACTGGACTAACAAGAACGTTGCTCCAAGCAAGGCTACTGCATTAGGAACCGAAGTTGAAGTAATGGTTCTGGACATTGATGAAGACAAGCGTCGTATCAGCTTGGGCATTAAACAGTGCAAAGCTAATCCATGGGAAGAGTTTTCACGTGCCCAACAAAAAGGCGATAAGTTAACTGGCGCAATCAAGTCTATTACTGACTTTGGTGTGTTCATTGGTTTGCCTGGCGGTATCGACGGTTTAGTTCATCTCTCAGACATTTCATGGAATGAGCCAGGCGAAGAAGCTGTTAAGAAATACAAAAAAGGTGATGAAGTTGAAGCCACTGTATTGGCAATTGATGTTGAGAAAGAGCGCATCTCTCTCGGTATTAAGCAATTGTCTGGTGACCCATTCAACAACTACACATCTGTCAGCGACAAGGGTAGCCTCGTAACTGGTACTGTGAAAGCGGTTGATGCTAAGGGTGCAACTATTCACTTGGCTGATGAAGTTGAAGCTTACTTACGTGCTTCTGAGATCTCAACAGATCGCGTTGAAGATGCACGTAATGTATTGAAAGAAGGCGATAGCGTTACTGCAATGATCATTAATATTGATCGTAAGTCACGCGTTATCAATCTTTCAATCAAAGCAAAAGACAGCTCTGATCAACAAGATGCAATGAGCAAGCTCCAAGGTGATGCGCAGTCTGGCACAACCAATTTGGGTGCTTTGTTAAAAGCAAAATTGGACAATCAAGGCTAAATCAATATCGCCGCTTTCCATTAGGGGAGCGGCGATTTTTTATTGATAGATCATGACAGATCAAGAGCAACAAGCAATCACCCGCTCCGAACTAGTGGAGAGCCTCGCGGAACAGTTTCCGCAGCTTCTGCCTAGGGACGTAGAGTTGGCGGTGAAAACTTTGCTAGATACAATGACTCATGCTTTGGCTGAGGGTAAGCGCATTGAACTGCGCGGCGTGGGAAGTTTTGTACTTCACCATCGTCCTGCGCGTACTGGTCGCAATCCAAAGTCTGGTGAGAAAGTATTGATTCCAGAAAAACGCGTTCCACACTTTAAGCCTGGCAAAGAGTTGCGTGAGCGAGTAGATTACAAGCCTTTGAAGCAGGCGGGCCCCAAAGAGGGTTCTGGTGCCTAAGATTCAGGCTCAACCTCAGTGGTCCATTCGGGCCATTTTTTTATTTAAATTCTGCGCACAATGATTCAGATAGCTACCGCTTGGTTATTGTTACTGCCGGTGATGTTTGGTATCGGTTGGTTAGCTGCACGCTGGGATTTGCGTCTTGAAAATCGCATGGATGAACGTGAGCGTATGCGTCAGCAGCGCTCTACCTTTAAAGGTTTGAGTCTTTTGCTCAACGAGCAACCTGATCAAGCGATTGAAACCTTAGTCAAAATTGCGCAATTAGATCCAGAGACTATTGAATTACATTTCTCATTAGGTAATTTATTTCGTCGCCGTGGTGAGACGGAGCGTGCTATTCGCATTCATCAACACCTGGCAAATCGCGATGATTTAAAGCCCCGCGATCGTGATCATGCTGCCTATGAGTTGGGCCGTGACTTTTTGCGGGCAGGTTTGCTTGACCGCGCAGAAGCCTCCCTAAATCGAGTGGGTGATGGCAAATATGCTGAGCCTGCAAAAGAGAGCTTGTTGGAGATGTATCAGATTGAGCATGATTGGAAAAAAGCCATCATTGCTGCAGGTGAGCTTGAAGGTCTGCAAGGTAAATCGCACCATACTGAAATTGCTCAATTTCACTGCGAGCTTGGTCAAGAGGCCTTGCGTCGCAAAGACTTGGTTGAGGCGGAGCAGTCCATCCAGCGCGCTCTGCAGGCTGTCCCGAATCATGCACGTGCTTTGATTTTGCAAGGCGATTACTTAATGGCGATGGATCGTCCCGCTCAAGCAATTGAGGCATGGAGTGTGATTGCTAGTTCTCACCCTGCTTATATGCATTTGTTGGCCGATCGTTGGATGCTTGCTCACGCAGCAGTTAATAAAGAGAGTGAGGGTTTAGATCGCCTCTGTGAATTGTTAAAAACTCAAGCCACTGGTGAGTTGCTCGATATTGTGCATAAGCACCTGATGAAAATTCGTGGTCCACAGGCAGCAAATGCGATGTTGTCTGATGTGATGCAGCATTCGCCGACTTTGATTGCTTTGTCTAAGATGGCTGAAACTCGCCTTGCATTGGAAGAAGGTAGTGCCAGCCCAGAAAGACTTTTGGAATTACAGTCCATTCTGAATCTTTTGCGTCAGCGTACCACCAGCCTAGCTCGCTACACTTGTGGTAATTGCGGATTTAGAGCGAGAAGATTTTATTGGCAATGTCCTGGCTGTAATCATTGGGAGGCATACTCCCCGAGACGGAGTGAGGGTGCGGCACCTAGCGGCCCTTCCATGTAAAGATTTGGAGAGAAATTGAAAGTCACCATCATCGGCAGCGGTTACGTAGGTCTAGTGACAGGCGCATGCCTAGCTGAGCAGGGTAATAATGTCTTTTGTGTCGATGTCGATTCCAAAAAGATCGAGATTCTCAACTCTGGCGGCGTTCCTATTTATGAGCCTGGTCTCAAAGAGATGATTGAGCGTAACCGCGCTGCAGGTCGTTTGCAGTTCTCTACTGATATTGCTGCCTCAGTTGCTCATGGTGAAATTCAATTTATTGCAGTAGGTACACCTCCCGATGAAGATGGCTCAGCTGACTTGCAATACGTCGTGGCGGCAGCGCGCAATATTGGTCGTCATATGACTACCCCTAAAGTGATTGTCGATAAATCCACCGTGCCAGTGGGTACCGCTGAAAAAGTTCAAGCAGCCATCACTGAAGAGCTAGAAAAAAGAAACTTATCGCCAGAACTGTGTTCAGTAGTCTCTAACCCAGAGTTCCTCAAAGAAGGTGCTGCTGTAGAAGACTTTATGCGCCCAGACCGCATTGTGATCGGTACAGAAAGTACCCTCGCAGGATTGCACGCCAAAGAGCAAATGCGCAAGCTCTACGCCCCTTTTAATCGTCACCATGAGCGGACGTACTACATGGATGTCAAAAGTGCGGAGCTCACGAAATACGCAGCCAATGCGATGTTGGCTACTCGCATCTCCTTTATGAACGAATTAGCGAACTTAGCTGACTTAGTAGGCGCTGATATTGAAGCAGTGCGTCAAGGTATTGGTTCGGACTCACGCATTGGTTATGGCTTTTTGTACTCAGGTACTGGTTATGGTGGCTCTTGCTTCCCCAAAGATGTGTCTGCCTTATCAAAGACTGCGAAAGAGCATGGCAGGGATCTGAAGATTTTGGATGCTGTAGAAGCCGTCAATGAATTGCAAAAGTACATCTTGGTCGAAAAGATCGAAAAGCGCTTTGGTAAAGACCTCAAGGGTATGAAGTTTGCACTCTGGGGCTTGGCCTTTAAACCGAATACCGACGATATGCGTGAAGCGCCCAGTCGCGTCATTATTCAAGAATTAGTTAAACGTGGTGCTCAGGTAGTTGCCCATGATCCAGTCGCCATGCCTGAAGCAGGCCATGCCCTGGAGATTGACTTTAATGGCAACCCAGATGGGCGTAAGCAGGTATCAATGACTGAAAGTCCTATGGCAGCCCTAGATGATGCCGATGCTCTAGTCATTGTGACGGAGTGGAAGGCCTTTAGAAGCCCAGATTTTGAGCAAGTGATGGAAAAACTCAAGCGTCCAGTGATCTTTGATGGCCGCAACCTGTATGAGCCAGCTGCTATGCAAGAATTAGGTATTGAGTACCATGGTATTGGTAGACATAATTAAAGTAGATGCAAATGGAAAAAGCAAATCGCGAACAGTTTTCTAAAGCCCGCTTATTAGTAGTCGGTGATGTCATGCTAGATCGCTATTGGTTTGGCGATACCAATCGCATTTCTCCTGAGGCGCCAGTGCCAGTAGTGCAGGTAGGCAAGATTGACGAACGTCTTGGTGGCGCTGCTAATGTAGCTCGTAACGTAGCTGCGCTCGATGCTAAAGCAACTATTCTCGGTATTGTTGGTGATGATGAACCTGGCAAGCGTGTAGTTGAGCTATTAAAAGCCGGTGGTGTGGATAGTCAATTAGAAATTGATGCAGATGTTCCCACCATTGTGAAACTCCGTGTAATTGCTCGTCAGCAACAACTCATTCGCTTGGACTTCGAAGAAACCCCAAGTGCAAAAGCGCTTGCTCATAAATTGGAGCGTTTTGAAAAGCTTGTTGGTGCTGCTGACGTAGTAATACTTTCCGATTACGGCAAAGGTGCATTGGGCCAAGTAGCTCATATGATTGAGCAGGCTAGAGCACAAAACAAAATGATCCTGGTTGACCCTAAGGGCGAAGACTATGAGAAGTATCGTGGCGCTACTGTTTTAACGCCCAACCGTAGTGAATTACGTCAAGTGGTTGGTCAGTGGACTAGCGAAGAAGATTTGACTAAGAAAGCCCAAAATCTTAGAAAGTCTCTTGACTTACAAGCCCTGCTCCTAACGCGTTCCGAGGATGGAATGAGTCTATATACTGAATCCGGCGTGAGTCATGTTAAAGCGCAGGCACGTGAGGTATTTGATGTATCTGGTGCTGGCGATACTGTGATTGCAACATTGGCTGTGGCATTAGCTGCGAAGTGGCCTTTAGAAAAAGCCATGGCGCTTGCAAACCGCGCTGGTAGCATCGTCGTTGGCAAGTTGGGAACTGCTACCGTTACTTCAGAGGAATTACAGTGACTATTATCGTAACCGGCGCAGCTGGATTTATTGGAGCAAACATCGTTCAAGCGCTCAATATGCGTGGCGAGAAAAATATCATTGCAGTAGATGATCTTCGTCCTGCAGATAAATATCGCAATCTTGCTGATTTGGATATCATTGATTACCTCGATAAAGATGAGTTTTTAGAAGCATTTAGAAGTGGACGCTTTGGAAAAGTTAGGGCTGTGTTCCATGAAGGAGCTTGCTCCGACACCATGGAAACAGATGGTATTTTCATGATGGCGAACAACTATCGCTACACCATGGATTTATTGGATATCTGTACTGAGCAAAAAGTACAACTCCTCTATGCTTCTTCTGCTGCAACTTATGGAGGCTCGGACGTATTTGTAGAAAGTCGTGAGCATGAGAAGCCTCTTAATATTTATGGTTACTCTAAGTTCTTATTCGATCAAGTCATGCGTAAGCGCTTTGCTGAAAAAGCCAATGCGGCACAGGTTGTAGGCTTTCGTTACTTCAATGTCTATGGTCCGCGTGAATCACATAAGGGCCGCATGGCTTCGGTTGCCTTTCATCAATATCACCAATACAAAGTTAATGGTCATGTAAAGCTGTTTGGTGAGTACGGTGGTTATGCGCCTGGTGAGCAAAGTCGCGACTTTGTATCGGTTGAAGATGTAGTCAAAGTAAACCTATTCTTCTTAGATCATCCAGAAATCAGTGGCATCTTTAATTTGGGTAGTGGTCGTGCGCAACCTTTTAATGATGTCGCCCACGCTGTAGCTAATTCCATGCGTAAGCTTGATAAAGCAGCGCCCGCAACTCTACAAGAGCTAGTCAAAGAAAAAGCGATTGAGTACATTCCATTTCCGGATGCACTCAAAGGTAAATACCAGTGCTTTACTCAAGCTGATCTCACCAAACTTAGAGCGGCTGGCTATATGGAACCCTTCCTCAATGTAGAGCAGGGCGTAGGAAAATATATTGAGTGGTTGGAGGCCAATGCTGGTTTTCTGGCTAACCCCTTGTAAGTCAGTCAACAAAAGTAGTTTCTCCTCGTTGTAAACGATCCACGCGCACTTTGTGTCCGTGGATTTTTTATTTACTACAGGAGAGAAGATGGGAAAAAATTTAACTTTAGGTAGAGTTCAGGCTTTAGTTAGAGCAGTAGCACTAGCATTATCTGTATTGGTATTGGGTTCTGGGGCGGCTTACGCTTCGCCCATTAATGTCAATACTGCCACTCAAACCGAGCTTGAGAGCATTAAGGGTATTGGCCCCGCTAAGGCAAAAACCATTATTGCTGAACGTTTGGATGGCGGCCATTTTCAGGATGCTAATGATCTGCAGAAGCGGGTTCGTGGCATTGGTATGAAATCAGTCGAAAAAATGGTCGATAACGGATTAACCATTGAAGCACCGAGCTCTTTTCGGGAGCCCAATGGCCGCACGAAGAAAGAGGGTGGAGCATCTGGCCGACGCCATTCTCGTAATCAAGCTAGCCCTCGCAATCAGCAGGAGCGTTCGGGATCAGGTCGCAGAAATTAAACCCTTCCGTGTGTAAGGCGGCTTATGGCTAAAATGGCTTCATGAGCAAACCTTCCTACCTTACTATTTCGCAGACTGTGGGCAATACGCCTTTAGTTCGTTTGCAGCGTATTCCTGGTTTGGAAAACGAGAATCGCAATAATGTAATCTTGGGTAAGTTGGAAGGAAATAATCCAGCCGGGTCGGTGAAGGACCGACCTGCGCTGTCGATGATCTCACGCGCCCAAGAGCGCGGTGAGATTAAACCGGGCGATACATTAATTGAGGCAACTAGCGGTAATACAGGCATTGCTTTGGCAATGACTGCAGCTATGCTTGGTTACAAAATGATTTTAGTAATGCCAGAAAATCAAAGTATTGAACGTCGTCAAAGCATGGCGGCTTACGGCGCTGAATTAATATTGACCGCAGCTTCTGGTGGCATGGAATTTGCCAGAGATTACGCCTTGCAGTTACAAAGAGAGGGACGCGGTAGATTGCTCGATCAATTTGCCAATCCTGACAATCCTAGAGCACATATAGAAACTACTGGACCAGAGATTTGGCGAGACACTGATGGGCAGATTACGCATTTCATATCCGCCATGGGTACAACTGGAACCATTACGGGAGTCTCCACTTATCTGAAGTCTATGAATCCTGCGATTCAGATTATTGGTGCACAACCAGAAGAGGGCTCTCAAATTCCCGGCATTCGGAAGTGGGCGCCGGCATATCTGCCTAAGATTTATCAAGGTGATCGCGTTGATTTAATTGAGTATGTTTCGCAAGCAGATGCAGAGGAGATGGCCCGTCGCTTGGCAGCAGAAGAGGGTATTTTCTGCGGCATTTCTGCTGGAGGTGCCTTGGTAGTGGCTTTGCGCATTGCCCGTCAAGTTGAAAATGCCACGATCGTCTTTATTGTCTGCGACCGTGGTGACCGCTACCTATCTACTGGCGTTTTTCCAGCTTAAGACTTTGCTTTTTTCTTAGCGCTGGACTTCTTAGGTTTAGACTTTTCAGTAGTCGCCTTTGAGCCACCAGCTTTGCTTGGGTTTTCTACTGGCACAACACTTTGGTTTTTATATCCTAGGGCTTGGGCAAACTCTGCAACACTTTGTGCATAAAAATAGCTACGGTTATATTGCACTATCGTCAGAAAATTATTTAAGCCAACAAAATATTGCACTTGGTCTACACCATCTTTATCTGGATACGGTAGGTCAACGATGAAAGCTTTGCTTTGCGGCTCTACACCACCACTTT
Organism: Polynucleobacter sp. AP-Nickl1-40-C4; assembly: GCF_035012665.1. Taxonomy (NCBI): domain Bacteria; kingdom Pseudomonadati; phylum Pseudomonadota; class Betaproteobacteria; order Burkholderiales; family Burkholderiaceae; genus Polynucleobacter; species Polynucleobacter sp. AP-Nickl1-40-C4. The sequence goes on along the minus strand of NZ_JAYGQR010000007.1, from coordinate 38,469 downwards.
GTAGATCGCCTTGTTGTTGAGTCAAGATTCCCTTTTCAATGAGCTCTTGTACAGTAAATTTCAACTGCGGTTCACCATCAGCCAATGCTTTGGCAGCACTGATGCCATTTTCTTGAACTGGAAATGAAATCGGCATACCGGGTTGCCAGCCATGTTTTTTCATGAAGTTGGCAACACTCGCAATAGCGTCCTTAGGGCTTTGCTTTAAATCAATTTGACCATCGCCGTCACCATCGACCGCAAAGCTGCGAATACTGCTAGGCATGAACTGTGGCAGACCAATGGCGCCAGCGTAGGAGCTGTTTTGATTTAGGCAGGCGCTAAAGCGTGCGCTATTGATGTCTTGGCTACTGTTTTTGGAGGGCAGCTTGCCACCCGCCCCAGTCCAGCACATCAGAATGAGTTCTTTGAGTTGGTCCTTGAAGAGTTGCTCACGTGCTGGTTTATTAGGGGTATCTGGGTAACTAAAGGCGAGGGTAGATAGAACGTCTTTCACCCTGAAATTGCCGGTTTGGCGTCCATAGATGGTTTCGATGCCAATAATGGCCACAATAATCTCAGCTGGCACCCCTGATTCTTGCTCAACTTGGCTCAAAAAGGCTTGATTTTGGTCCCAAAAGACCCTGCCAGCCTTAAGGCGTACGGGCTCAATAAAGCGTTTGCGATAAGCCAGCCAGTTCTTCTTAAATGTACCCGATGGGGGTAATACCAATTTCCGAATTGAGGGAACCGTTTTAGCATCTAGGAAGCCCATTTCTAGGGCTGGGAGTGGGATTTCTTGGTTTTGGGAGACCTGGGTAAGGAGTTCGTTGAGGTTCTGGCTAAAACGCGCCTCGGTAGCGGCATCGTCAGTCTGGTTTACGATGGGCTGTTGTGATTGGGTTGGCTGTGTGGGGGTGCTAGAGCACCCTGCTAACGCAAGAGCAAGCAGTAGGTAGGAGACGCGAAAGTTCATGCTTAAGGTATTTTTATTGGTATTGGATTTTCGAATGTTGAGCACGTTTAATTAGATTATAAAAATTACAAATTTGCTATTGAGGATTTCGAGTAATGACAACAGGATACATAACTCATCCAGACTTTCTGAAACATGAGATGGGAAGCCATCATCCAGAGTGTCCAGAGAGAATTCAGGCGATCAATGATCAACTGATTCGCAGCGGTGTTGATCAATTTTTGCATCATTTAGATGCGCCATTGGCCACTGAAGACCAATTGGAATTGGTCCATAGTCCTGACCACGTTTCTTTTGTTCGAGATCGTGCCCCAGAGAGCGGGTATTTCATGCTCGATGGTGACACCATTATGAATCCCCATACTTACAGAGCTTCACTCAGAGCTGCAGGCGCTGCTATTGCAGGTGTAGATGCTGTGATGAAGGGTGAGGTTGAGAACGTATTTTGTGCTGTAAGACCGCCAGGACATCATGCGGAACCAACGCGTTCTATGGGATTTTGTTTATTTGATAACGTGGCGATTGCTGCGCGATATGCAATGGAAACATACGGCATTGAGCGTGTCGCCATCGTTGATTTTGATGTCCATCATGGGAACGGTACTGAAGCTGCTTTTTTCAATGACCCCAATGTCTTGATGTGCAGCTTTTTTCAACATCCTTTTTATCCCTATAGCGGCCTTGATCATGCTAACAATATGGTCAACGTACCTTTGCCTGCTGCAACTCGGGGCGATGTGGTGCGCTCCATTGTGGAAGAGCAATGGCTGCCAGCTTTGCGTAATTTTGAGCCTGAGCTCGTGATTATTTCAGCAGGGTTTGATGCCCATCGCGAAGATGATTTAGGTCAGATGGGCTTGGTGGAGGATGACTATGTCTGGATTACCAAACGTTTAAAAGAGATTGCTAATGAGTATGCGCAAGGACGCATTGTGAGCTGCTTAGAGGGTGGTTATAACCTCTCTGCTTTGGGCCGCAGTGTGGTGGCCCATATTAAAGCGCTAGCAGATATTTAATAAAAAATTTAGTAAAACAGAAATCGAAAGCTGAAGATGGCAAATATTTATGAACAAGGTTTGGCTCGCAATCCAGCCAACTACACCCCAATTACACCGCTCTTATTTTTAGAGCGCTCAGCAGAAATTTACCCCGATAAAACTGCCGTTATTCATGGGAAATTGCGTCAGACCTGGGCACAAACTTATGAGCGTTGCCGTCGCTTGGCTAGCGCCTTACAAAAGCATGGTGTTGGTTTGGGTGACACCGTAGCGGTGATGTTGCCCAACACGCCTCCAATGGTAGAAGCCCACTTTGGTATTCCAATGGCGGGTGCAGTTTTGAATGCTCTTAATACTCGTTTAGACGCAGAGACAGTGGCCTTTATGCTGAATCATGGCGAAGCTAAAGTAGTCATTGTTGATCCTGAATTTTCAGGGGTGATGAAAAAAGCGCTTGAGATTGCTAAGAAAGATTCTGGTCGTCATTTCTTGGTGGTAGATGTTGAAGAAAAAGAGTTTGAAGTTCCTGGCGAGAAGTTAGGCAAACTCACTTATGAGAAATTACTCTCCGAAGGGGATCCAAATTTTGCATGGCAAGTTCCCGCAGATGAGTGGCAAGCGATTTGCTTGAATTACACATCAGGAACTACTGGTAACCCTAAGGGTGTGGTGTATCACCATCGTGGCGCTGCAATAAATGCCGTTTCCAATGTGCTGGACTGGGATATTAATAAGCATCCCATCTACCTCTGGACTTTACCAATGTTCCATTGCAATGGTTGGTGCTTTCCATGGACTATCGCTGCTCGCGCTGGTGTCAACGTCTGCTTGCGTCGGGTTGATGCGCAACATATTTTTGCGGCAATTAAAGAGCATGGTGTGACCCACTACTGCGCAGCACCTATCGTGCATAACTTGTTGGTCAATGCGCCGGATGAGCTGAAGGTGGGAGTGCCCACAGGAGTTAAAGGCTTGATCGCCGGTGCCGCACCACCTGCATCGATTATTGAGGGTATGGAAAAGTTAGGATTTGATTTAACGCACGTCTATGGTTTGACTGAAACCTATGGGCCAGCAGCTGTGTGCGTTAAACAAGACGAGTGGAATAATGTTGATATCGGTGAGCGTGCTCGTTTAAATGCACGCCAAGGTGTGCGTTATCACATGCAACAGGCAATTGCTGTTCTTGATCCAGAAACCATGCAGGCGGTTCCAGCAGATGGTGAAACCATGGGTGAAATTATGTTCAAGGGCAATATTGCCATGAAGGGATACCTGAAGAACGAAAAAGCAACCCAAGAGGCATTTGAAGGTGGCTGGTTTCACTCGGGCGATTTGGCAGTAATGAATCCAGATGGCTATGTGAAGATGAAGGACCGCAGCAAAGACATCATTATTTCTGGAGGTGAAAATATTTCCTCTGTAGAGGTTGAGGATGTACTCTATCGACACCCAGCTATTAACGCTGCTGCGGTGGTTGCTAAGCCTGATCCTAAATGGGGTGAAACGCCTTGCGCCTTCTTGGAAATCAAACCTGGTTCAGAGGTGACTGCCGAGGAGATTATTGCCCACTGTAAAAAGCATTTAGCAGGCTTTAAGGTTCCGAGAGCTATTATCTTCTGTGAACTACCAAAGACCTCGACTGGCAAGATTCAGAAGTTTGAGCTTCGGAAACAGGCGGGTTCAGCTACCGCAATTGATGTTTAATTTGGCAAATATTCAGGTAAAATAAAACGATCGTGCTTTTTATTGAGGGTTTATCCTCGATTTATATATTATTGGAGAGGTTTGAGGGATGAAAGTCTTAGTGGCTGTAAAACGCGTTGTTGATTACAACGTCAAAATTCGGGTGAAATCAGACAACTCTGGAGTTGATTTAGCGAACGTCAAAATGAGTATGAATCCCTTTGATGAAATCGCAGTAGAGGAAGCGGTGCGTTTAAAAGAGGCGGGTGTCGCAACTGAGGTGGTTGTAGTATCTGCTGGTGCAACCCAATGCCAAGAAACCCTCCGTACCGCTTTAGCAATTGGCGCGGATCGTGCCATCCTGGTGGAGACAGATGTAGAGCTGCAACCTTTAGCAGTAGCGAAGATTCTCAAGGCGCTCTCTGATAAAGAGCAAGCGCAAATCATCATTCTTGGTAAACAAGCAATTGACGATGACAGCAATCAAACCGGTCAGATGTTGGCTAGCTTGCTGGATATTCCTCAAGCAACCTTTGCTTCTAAGGTTGTAGTTGCAGACGGCAAAGCCACTGTGACTCGTGAAGTCGATGGCGGCTTAGAAACTATTGCACTAACTTTGCCGGCAGTGATTACCACTGACCTGCGCTTGAATGAACCACGCTATGTCACTTTGCCGAACATCATGAAGGCCAAGAAGAAAACAATTGATATCGTGAAGCCTGAAGAATTGGGTGTCGATATTGCCCCACGCCTGAAAACACTTAAAGTAGAAGAGCCGCCAAAGCGCTCTGCTGGCGTGATGGTTGCTGATATGGCAGCCCTTGTAGAAAAACTCAAAAATGAAGCGAAGGTGATCTAAATGGCTGCACTTGTTATTGCTGAACACGACAATCAATTATTAAAAGCGGCAACCCTTAATGCTGTAGCAGCTGCTTTGCAGTGCTCTCCTGAGGTGGATGTGCTCGTTGCTGGGAGTGGTGCTGATGCTGCTGCAGCTGCCGCAGCGCAAATTGCTGGCGTGCGCAAAGTCATTCAAATTGATGCCGCTAATTTGGCTGATCAATTGGCTGAACCTTTGGCTGCGCAGATCCTCTCCATTGCGAATGGCTATAGCCATATTCTCGCTCCTGCAACAGCCAACGGAAAGAATGTTTTGCCACGCGTTGCTGCTAAGTTAGATGTAGCTCAGTTGTCTGACATTACCAAAGTCATCTCTGTGGATACTTTCGAGCGTCCAATTTATGCGGGCAATGGGATTGCGACCGTGCAATCCACCGATCCAATCAAAGTGATTACTGTGCGTACTACTGGTTTTGATCCAGTTGCCGCTACTGGTGGTTCGGCTGCTGTAGAAAAAGCTGCTGTTGCTGATAGTAAAGTTTCATCATCCTTTGTTGGTCGTGAGCTGACTAAATCTGATCGTCCAGAATTGACCGCCGCCAAGATTATTGTTTCTGGTGGTCGTGGTTTGGGTTCCGGTGAAAAGTATCAGGAGCTCATTGCGCCTTTGGCCGACAAACTCGGTGCTGCTTTGGGTGCATCCCGTGCTGCGGTGGATGCGGGTTACGTTCCCAATGATTATCAAGTGGGTCAGACTGGCAAGATTGTCGCTCCTCAGCTTTACATCGCTGTTGGTATCTCTGGTGCCATCCAACATTTGGCTGGTATGAAAGACTCCAAAGTTATCGTAGCAATCAACAAAGATCCAGAGGCGCCAATATTTGGTGTTGCTGACTATGGTCTAGTGGCGGATTTGAACATTGCTGTGCCGGAGTTAACAAAAGCACTTGGTTGAGTTGAAGATTGAAGCTAAAGATTAATTAAGTATCTAACTGTATAAAGAGGAGTTGTAATGCCATACGTAGCCCCAGTGAAAGATATGTTGTTTGTGATGAATGAACTAGCTGGGCTATCAGATGTTGTCGCCTACCCCTCCTATGCTGATGCTGGTGCGGATGTAGATTTGGCCCCTGCGATCTTGGAGGAGTCAGCCAAATTTAATCAAGACGTAGTGGCCCCCCTCAATTGGGCTGGCGATCAAACCCCAAGCTCCTTAAAAGATGGTGTAGTGACAACTACCCCCGGCTTCAAACAAGCTTTCGAGCAATACGCTGCTGCTGGTTGGCAAGGCGTCATTCATCCCGCAGAGTTTGGTGGACAAGGTTTACCAAAATTGATCTCTACTGCATGTTTAGAGATGGTGAATGCAGCCAATCTTTCTTTTGCATTATGTCCTTTGCTAACTGATGGTGCTATTGAAGCTCTCTTAACTGCTGCTAGCCCAGAACTTCAGGAGCAATACGTTCCGAAGATGATTTCTGGTGAGTGGACTGGAACAATGAATTTGACTGAGCCGCAAGCTGGCTCTGATCTTGCGATGGTTCGCTCACGTGCTGTTCCAGAGGGTGACGGTACTTACAAGATTTTTGGTACCAAAATTTATATCACCTATGGTGAGCACGATATGGCTAAGAATATTATCCATTTGGTGTTAGCCAGAACACCCGATGCGCCAGAGGGCGTAAAGGGTATTTCATTATTTGTAGTGCCGAAGTTTATGGTAAATAAAGATGGTTCATTGGGTGAACGTAATGATGTTCATTGCGTTTCGATTGAGCATAAGTTAGGCATTAAAGCGAGCCCAACTGCGGTTCTACAGTTTGGTGATCATGGTGGTGCGATCGGCTACTTGGTTGGCGAGGAAAATCGCGGTCTTGAATATATGTTCGTGATGATGAATGCGGCTCGCTTTGCAGTAGGTATGCAGGGCGTGGCTGTTGCAGAACGCGCATATCAAAAGGCAGTGCAATACGCCAAAGATCGAGTACAAAGCCGTGACCTAACCGGTTCACCGGGCCCTGTTGCAATTATTCATCAACCTGATGTGAAGCGCATGTTGATGACGATGCGTGCCTACACAGAAGCATCGCGTGCATTAGCCTACTACGCTGCTTCTGCATATGATGCACAGCATGCTGCTCCTGATGAAGCGGTTCGCAAGGCCAATCAAGCTGTCTATGAATTCTTGGTCCCAATCGTTAAGGGCTTTTCTACAGAAATGTCGATTGAAGTGGCTAGTCTGGGGGTTCAAGTGCATGGTGGTATGGGCTTTATCGAAGAAACTGGCGCAGCGCAGTATTACCGTGATGCCCGCATCTTGACGATTTACGAAGGCACTACTGCAATTCAGGCGAATGACTTAGTTGGTAGAAAAACAGTACGTGATGGTGGGGCGATTGCCAAAGAGCTTTCCCAAAGAATTGCTGCTACTGAAAAAGATTTAGCTGCCAGTGGAAGTGCTGATGCTAAAGCGGTTCTCAAACAACTCACTTTGGCACGCGCGGCCTTCGAACAAGCAGTTGCATACATTGTTGCGAATGCAAAGACGGACATCAAGGCTGTCTATGCCGGTAGCTTTGCTTACTTACGCTTATCTGGCTTGGTATTGGGCGGCTGGCAAATGGCGAGAGCACTGTTAGCTTCTGAGCGTTTGCGTGATGATGATCCAAAATTCTATGGCGCGAAGATTGCTACTGCCCGTTTCTTTGCTGAGAATCTCATGCCTCAAGCACAAGCTCTGGCAACTTCGATTGTTGAAAGCGGTCACTCTACCAATGCCCTAGAAGTAGAGCAGTTCTAAAGGGGCGCAAAAGAGAATAAAAAAACCGCTCTTAAGAGCGGCTCTTGCAAAATGAAAGCTATCTGTAATTATTGGGATAGCTTTTTTGCTTCATAGATTTGAGAAATGAAGAATTGCTCAAATGAGACTGCTAAAAAAGTCATCATTACACCAGCACCCAATACCAAAGAGAAAATTACTGTCAGTATCTCGAGCCAGCCAGAGCGACTCCGTCGGTGTTCTTCAATGCCGGGATTAAATTGGGCATCCCACTTCTCATCCAAGCGAAGACCAAAGGCAATGGTGGTTAACCAGCTTGCTTCAATAGCCATAAAACCAAAAGTAACGAGCACCCATCCTGGCGCCGAATGAAAGTGGGCGTCCTTAAGAATGACCCAGCCTACTGCGCCACCTATCAAGGCAAATAGCTGAACCCATGCCCAAAAAGATTTGAGTCCTTGTAGATAAAAACAATTGAGGCCGCTGCCCGGAAGGAGTAATCCGAGTGCGCAAAAAAGAAGTTTGGATTTTTTCATGAATCTTTCAGTGATATTGCTAATGAATAATTGAGTGCTTACTTAGTGTTGTTTGGCTTTTGAATAAAACTGAGTACTTCACGATCAGTGCCGATCATGAGTAATTGATCACCATTGCGCACAATGCTGCGATAGTCATTTAACTCATAGAGGAAATCATTTTCTAATTCCATACGCTGAGGGTTGCAAGCCATCTTGGTACTGGCGATTTGCTTAAGAGAAAAACCGCGGGCGTCTTCATCGAGGGTTGCAGTAAACCGATTGCATCCTGTCGAGCCGCTCAGTCGTTGTCCGCTAGCATCAAAAATGATTTGAATCGGGTTGCTGGCATCGCCTTGCGGAATTTGACGGGTACGCACCTCTCCATTGCTATTGGGGGGTAAGTTCCAGCGGGTCAGCTCCCATTTGGTATTTTTGAGTTCGCTGCTTGGTGGGCTTATTTTGGCTCCACATGGAGGTATGACGTTTGCGCAGCCACTTAAAAGTCCAAGACTTAGGCAAGAAAGTGTCAGAAAGAACCCTTTTGAAGGCCTTCTGAGGGAGTCTAAAAGTCTGGATTTAAGGATCATATTTACCTAAGTTATTGTTTTTAATGTATTTTTTATCTAAGTACACATTCTATTCTACTGTCTTAGATGCTTAAATAGGTGGAAGAAGTAGGGGTTTTCGTCTAGAATATGAGGTTTTCCGCTCTACCGTATCTGTATTTGGTGAGCTGGAGCCCAAGGTTTTTTGTAGAAATTTCATTGGGTTGTAATCAACCTGTTTTCATTTTAGATTTTAAGGAATAAGTATGGTCGTCATTCGACTGGCACGCGGCGGTTCTAAGAAGCGCCCTTTTTACAGCATTGTTGCTACTGATAAACGCAACCGTCGTGACTCGAATTTCATCGAGCGTATTGGTTACTTCAATCCACAAGCAGCGGCAACTGAGCAAGCAATGCGTATTGCTCAAGACCGTTTGACATACTGGACTGGTGTTGGCGCGCAGGTTTCCCCAACAGTAGTTCGTTTGATCAAAAACAATCCAGCTGTTTAATATTCGATTGCTAAAAACTTCATCGATGTGATGAGGTTTTTAGCGGCAGAATTTATAGTAGTTCTATTTTGGGAAAATAAGGTGTCTTACAAATGAGTACGCCTTCCCTGAATGATTTGATTGAGCTTGGCGCCATATCTGAGGCGCAAGGTTTGCAAGGCCAAGTGAAGGTAAGACCTCACTCATCAGAGCCTGTAGCACTTCTTTCTTCTAAATCCATTTGGCTGTCTCTGATTCCTCGTGGGGATGCGGGCGTTTCTGCGTCACTAGAACAAGCCTCTTTGACGCAATACAAAGTGAAAAGCGCCAAGATGCATAGCGGTAATGTGGTGCTTACTCTGGATGGGGTAACTGATCGTGATCAGGCGCTTGCGCTAAAAGGTTCTCGCATTTTGGTAGCGCGCGATGCGTTTCCAAAGGCGGATAGTGATTCCTATTATTGGGTTGATCTGATTGGTTGTCATGCCGTGAATTTGCAAGGCGAAGCGCTTGGGGAAGTGATTGATGTCACTGAGAATGGTGCACATGGTGTTATCGCGATTGGTAATCCAGAAACTAAAACGATTGTGTATTTGGTGCCGTTTGTAAAAGAAGTAGTGCAAAACGTCGACTTGCCAAATAAAGCGATTACTCTTGATTGGCAGTCTGACTGGCAATAAGAACGCAAAGATCAATTTCAAAAAATAATCACCGATATGCGCTTTGATGTAGTCACCTTGTTTCCTGAGATGTTCTCTGCATTAACGCAGTGGGGCATTACTGGTCGCGCCTGTGAACAATCATTAGCCAGCGTGCATCTTTGGAATCCTCGTGACTTTTGCTCTGATCCTCGTAAAACCGTGGACGACCGTGCTTATGGCGGTGGACCTGGCATGGTGATGATGGCCAAGCCCTTAGAAGATGCAGTTGCCGGAATTAAGGCAGCCCATCAGGTGGCAAACATCAAATCAGGCCCAATTTGCTTATTGGCACCCCAGGGCGAGCGTTTTACTCAGAAGATAGCGGCAGATATCCTGGATTACGGCAATTTGAGCTTTATTTGTGGTCGATATGAGGCCATTGACCAACGTTTTGTCGATCGAAACGTTGATTTACAGCTTTCTATCGGTGATTTTGTACTTTCTGGGGGTGAAATCCCCGCTATGGCGATGATGGATGCGGTAATTAGATTGATTCCAGGAGCGCTTGGAGATGGTGAATCTGCCACTCAGGATAGCTTTATGAACGGTCTTTTGGATTATCCGCACTACACCCGCCCCGAAATATATGAAAATTTATCCGTCCCGGACGTGCTTTTGGGCGGACATCACGCTAAAATAGCGGATTGGCGTCGGCAGAAGTCTTTAGAGCTGACGTTCAGGTTAAGGCCGGACTTAATTGAATCGGCCAGAGCCAAAGGGTTGCTAACCCGAGAAGATGAACAATTTCTTCGCTCTCTGTAAATACTTTCAGTAGTGTGCAGTGGTGAATGGGTGGTTTAGTTTTTGGTTTAGTGAAATTGTTTTAACTGCATCCTCTATTAGGTCCGTTGATTTAGGTCTCGGGATTAAACGCTAATACGATGTTTAAGGATTAAAAATGAATTTAATTGAAAAAATTGAGCAAGAAGAAATTGCTCGCTTAAGTGCTAACAAGGTTTTGCCAAGCTTTGCTCCTGGCGATACAGTAGTTGTTGGTGTGAACGTTGTTGAAGGTGCGCGTAAGCGTACTCAGGCGTTTGAAGGTGTTGTGATTGCAAAGCGCAATCGCGGACTCAATTCCAGCTTTATCGTTCGCAAGATTTCATCTGGCGAAGGTGTAGAGCGTACATTCCAAACTTACTCACCATTGATCGCTAGCATTGAAGTGAAGCGTCGCGGTGATGTACGTCGTGCTAAGTTGTACTACTTGCGCGATCGTTCAGGTAAGTCTGCACGTATTAAAGAGAAGCTTCCTGCACGTAAAGTAGCAGTAGCAACTCCAGCTGCATAATTAATGCTGGCTTGATTTAAAAAGGCGGCCTCGGTCGCCTTTTTTGTTGCCTTAGAATATGAATATGCCCAAGACCTCAACACCTGAAGATAATGCAATCAATGTTGCTGCGCCTCCAGGGTTTGATGCACAGGCGATTCCGATTCATGCGGTGTGTGCTGGTGAAAAAAAGGTAGCACCTGAATTTTTGGCGCCCGCTGGGTTAAAAGCGCGTTTGCAATCACCGCCTCAATGGGAGCCTGAGATTACCGATGAAAACCGTCATGTGATTGCGGCTGACATTATTGCTAAGCGCCAAGCCGTCGGAAAAGTCACTAAAGCAGCAGTACTGATTCCACTTCTATTGGGGGAGGATGGTTTGTCAGTATTGCTCACGCAAAGAACCAATCATTTGCGCGATCATGCGGGCCAAATTAGTTTTCCAGGGGGTCGTATGGATCCTGAGGATCAAAGTCCTAATGACACCGCCTTGCGTGAGAGCAAAGAAGAGATCGGATTAGATCCTGGGCGAGTGGAGATTATTGGTCATTTGCCACAGTATTTAACGGTTTCTGGCTATAGCGTTACACCAGTAGTAGGATTGGTCCAAGCTCAGGCAGAATATGTCTTAGACGAGTTTGAGGTGGCCGATGTCTTTGAGGTGCCCCTGAGTTTTTTGTTAGATCCCGCTAATCATCAAGTCAGATTGTGGCAAAGTGAGCAGGGTGGACGACGTTTTTATTCAATGCCTTATGAGAACCGCTTTATTTGGGGTGCCACTGCGGGAATGTTGCGTAACCTTTATCATTTATTAAAAGTATGACTTTCTTTTCTATTCTCTTCGCCCTTATTGCTGAGCAATACCGCCCAGTCACTTCAAGCCATTGGATTGCGCGCGTATGCGCTCGCTGGTTAGATTGGGTTGCTGCTGAATTCGGCGGCAAGACTGAAGACGGTGCAAGCCCTGTCGGTGCTCGCATGGCCTGTTTAGTAGCCTTCATATTGCCAACTTTTTTAGTCTTCATTGTGTATGTTACTTGTATGGTGACTTATCCAATCTTGGGTTTTCTTTGGAATATCGTCATCGCTTATTTGTTTTTTGGTTTTCGTCAGTTCAGTCATTCTTTTACTGCCGTGCATGATGCAATTGAAGCGCATGACTTACCTGCTGCGCGTGCGGCCTTGGGTGAGTGGTATGGCCCTGAATTAGACACGTCCAATCTTTCAGAGACAGAGGTGATTTCTTTGGCACTAGAACGCGCCATCATCGGTTCACACCACCATGTGTTTGGTGTGTTGTTCTGGTTCATGATGCCAATGGGCCCGGCTGGTGTTGTGCTCTACCGCTTGGCTGATATTGCCTCTCAACGTTGGTCAGAGCGCGGTGACTTTAACCTCAGCGAATCTGCCCGTCATTTCTTCTACGTATTGGATTGGGTTCCTGCGCGCATTACCGCAATGGGCTTTGCCATTGTTGGCAATTTCGAAGGTGCTCTATATGGCTGGCGCTATCTCACGCAAAAATGGTCAGACTCTTTGTCTGCAGTGATTTTGGCCGCAGGTAGTGGTGCATTGGGTGTGCGTCTTGGTGAGCCAATGAGTGAGCCTGATAGTGATGAGGCATTACGTATGGCTGAAGCCGGTGAACCGGTTGTTTATGAAGTAGGTCTTGAGCCTACTGAGCGTACGATGCGCTCTGCCGTAGGATTGGTATGGCGCTTAGTTATCGCTTGGATGGCTTTGTTGCTAATGCTGACCATCGCTCTTTGGCTTGGCTAATTCCCTGAATTTGTACATCAGCTGTTTTTGAATCCGAGTGCAGCTGTCTAAATAGCGCCAGTCTTTCTGGCGCTATTTCATTTCTATCTACCGCTTCACGTACTGCGCAATCTGGCTCAGTCAAATGCGCGCAGTTATGAAAGCGGCACTTACCTAGCAAGTCTTTAAATTCCCTAAAGGCATGCTGCAATTCACTAACAGACATGTGCGCTAAACCAAACTCCTGAAAGCCTGGTGAATCAATCAAAGCACCAAGCTTACCTGTCGCATCTCTACCCCAAGCCTCAGGCAATTCAAAATAACGGCATGCAGTAGTAGTGTGCTTGCCGGTATCTAGGCGCACAGAATATTCTTGGGTCAGTGCGGCCGCATTCGGTATCCAAGCATTTAATAGGCTGGATTTGCCCATGCCTGATTGGCCCACAAAGACGGAGACCTTACCCTGTAGAGCGGTCTGTAGGGAATCGATTGAGGCTGGATCAAATTTGGCAGAGACTTCGCTGACTTGATAACCCATACGAGCATAGGGCGCGATGATTTTGCGTGCGTGCTCAAGATTGTCTTTAAGGTCACACTTGTTGAGCAAAATATGTAGACCAATTTGATTGGTTTCAGCAGCTACTACTGCTCTTCCCAATAAGTCTGGTGAGAAAGCGGGTTGAGTAGCAAGCACTACTAAGATTTGATCTACATTCGAGGCAATCAACTTGCTCTTAAATGCATCCGAGCGATAGAGAAGATTTTCTCGGGGCTCAATTTTGATAATGCGCGCTTGATCAGCTGAAGTCATTTCAAGCAACATGCGATCACCCACAGCGCCAATATGTTGCTTAGCTGGCGTGCTGACTTGTATTAATGGACCATCAGGTGATTCTTGACCAGCAGCATCTGCAATTAAACGCTGCGCTAAATAATGCCTTCCGTAGGAGGCAATGAGTAGCGCATGAAATTGCTCCATCGTTATGAGCTAAACCGCTGTAAGTTGGCAATGCGCAAGGGCGCAGGCGGATGTGAGCTATAAAAAGCGGTATAGATCGGATCGGGAGTGAGGGTCGAGGCATTATCTTGATATAACTTCACTAGTGCCGCAATTAAATCTTTTGCGGAAGATTTCTCGGCAGCAAACCCGTCCGCTTCGTACTCGTGCTTGCGTGAGGCTAGGCTAGAAAGTGGCGTGAAGAAAAAGCTAAATACAGGTGAGACCAGCATAAAGAGTGCCAATGCGAGGCCACCGTTATAACCATTGAGGTTGGGCATCACGCCTAAGTCAGTGTAGAACCAGACTTTGGTGCTGATCCAACCCAATAGAGCAAACATCCCAAAGCTGAGAGCGAACGAGACCAAGAGACGTTTACGAATATGTTTGCATTTGAAATGGCCAAGCTCATGTGCGAGAACCGCCTCGACTTCGCCCGGATTAAGCTTTTCAATCAAGGTGTCAAAAAATACAATGCGCTTGGCTTTACCCATGCCGGCAAAGAATGCATTGCCGTGAGCGCTACGTTTACTGCCGTCCATCACAAACAGACCTTGGCTCGCAAAGTCGCAGCGTTTCAGTAGCGCTTCAATCTGTGTTTTTAAAGGACCATCTTCTAAGGCTTGAAACTTATTGAAAAGTGGTGCGATAAAAGTTGGGAAGATCCACTGCATGAGCAAGCTAAATGCTGTCAACACTGCCCATGCCCAAAGCCACCATAACTCACTAGCCTTAGACATTAAAGTCAGAATGACCCACAGTAGTGGAATGCCAATCGCGCCGCCCACTGCCATTCCTTTAAACATATCCGTGAAGAATAGTTTTTTACCCATGCGGTTAAATCCAAAGCGTTCCTCTAAATGGAACTGCTTGTACCAGGAGAAAGGCATATCAATCACGCCAGAAATGATCACGACGGAAACCAGTAGAGCAATTTGTTGAGCAATGCCTTCGCCCAAAAATTGCAGTAATGCCATGTTCAGAATCTGTAGGCCACCCAATAAGGTGAAGCCAATTAAAATGATAGCGCTGACCCCATTCTCTAAAATACCAAGGCGTAATTTAGCGATGGTGTAGTCAGCTGCTTTTTGATGTTCAGCTAAAGTCACTTTTTCAGCGAAATCCGTGGGGACGGCATTACGATGCTGCGCCACATAGCGAATTTGACGTTGGGAAAGCCAGTGGCGTAAGCCAAAGCTAGCAATAAAGGCAATTAGAAAAATAATTGTGAATGTCATGAGATCATTATAGATATGAGCGAGCAAACTAACACTACAACCACAGCAGCAGTCACAGCGGCAACCAAGGCGGCGCCAGCGAATGAACACCTGATTTGGGTGGATATGGAGATGTCAGGCCTAAACCCGGAAACCGAACGGATTCTGGAAATTGCTATTATCGTGACAGATGCCCACCTCAATACTATTGCCACGGCCCCAGTCTGGGTAGTGCATCAGGAGGATGCCGTTTTGGATGCCATGGATGCCTGGAATAAAGGTACGCATGGGCGATCTGGTTTGATCGATAAAGTGAAGGCATCCACTCTAGATGAGGCAACGGCGGAGACAGAATGCATTGCCTTCTTAAAGAAATATATTAAAGCCGGTATCGCCCCAATGTGCGGCAATACGATTGGGCAAGACAGACGCTTTATGGCGAAATACATGCCGAAGTTAGAGGCTTACTTTCATTATCGAAACATTGATGTTTCTACTTTGAAAGAGCTTTGTAAGCGTTGGCATCCTGAGTTGGTGAAAGGCTTCACAAAGAACCAGGCGCATACAGCATTAGCAGACATAGAAGAGTCTATCGAAGAGCTAAAGTATTACCGTGAGAAATTTATTGTGCCGCTTCCTCAGTAGCCATCTCAAAAGAAAAGGTCCGCAATGCGGACCTTTTTATTGATGGTTGGAGCGAATCAAGCCCCAGTTTTCTTAAGAGCACTTTTTGGTCTAAAGATTTTAATGACTGTTTCGTTAGTTTCGATATACGGGCCGCCAATTAAATCAATACAGTAAGGCACCGCTGCAAAGATGCCGGGAACAATCGATTTACCGTTCTCGTCTTTCAGGCCTTCAAGCGTTTCTGCAATTGCTTTAGGTTGTCCGGGCAGGTTAATGACCAGGGCAGCATGACCATCAATTTCTCTGAGGACGGCTGTCTGTCTAGAGAGAATGGCGGTCGGTACAAAACTTAAGCTAATTTGACGCATTTGTTCCCCAAAACCAGGCATCTCACGAGTGCCGGCTTCACGAGTAGCCTCAGGGGTGACATCTCTTCTGGATGGGCCAGTACCCCCTGTAGTGAGCACTAGATCGCAGCCTAACTCGTCTACCAATTCAACAATCGACTCGGTAATAGCTTCAGACTCGTCGGCAATGAGGCGTTCATGAAAAACACAGGGATTGCTAATGGCTTTAATGAGCCAGGTTTGTAGGGCGGGAATGCCTTCATCCTGGTAGACGCCTTTGCTAGCGCGATCCGAGATGGAGATGAGGCCAATTTTGACCTCATTAGGGCTGTTTCGTTTCAGGGCTTCTGTATGCTTCATGTTTCTATTCTAGCTATTATTAGGGTATGTTTACATATACATCCAACCAGTTTCAAGAAATCATCGATTTCATGCTCAAAGAGGCCAAAAGAAGGGGTGCCTCAGATGCCGTAGCGGAGGTTTCAGAGGGTCAGGGCCTCTCCGTTACTGTTCGTAAGGGTGAGGTTGAGACTATCGAGCAAAGTCTGGATAAGCAAGTGGGGGTCACCGTATTTTTGGGTCATCACCGCGGTAACGCCAGCACTAGCGATTTCTCAAAAGCATCATTAAAGGCAACGGTTGATGCTGCCTATCACATCGCACAACACACGGCAGAGGATTTGTGTGCAGGTCCTGCTGAGGCTGATCTCTTAGAAAAAAGTCCGCTGGATTTAGATTTGTTTCATCCATGGAATATTGATGCAGCTGCTGCAGTAGAAATCGCACGTAGTGCTGAGGGCGCGGCATTTTCAGTGAGCAAACAAATTAAAAATAGTGATGGCGCATCGGTATCCGCACACCATGCGCATTTCATGATGGGAACGTCGCATGGATTTATGAGCGGCTATCCTTTTTCTCGTCACTATATTTCTTGTGCGCCAATCGCTAGCGAAGGTGGCAAGAAAGCTCACATGCAACGTGACGATTGGTACTCCAGCTCCCGCATTCCTGAGGAGTTGGCCGATCCTGCCGCAATCGGAACGTATGCAGCTCAGCGGGCCCTGTCGCGTCTCAAGGCCAGATCTTTGACAACTCGACGTTGCCCGGTGATCTTTGAAGCGCCTCTCGCTGCGGGATTATTGGGAGGTCTAGTACAAGCTGTTTCAGGCGGCGCTTTGTATCGCCGCTCCAGCTTTCTACTCGACAGTTTGGGTAAGCAAGTGTTGCCCAAACATATCAGCTTGTTTGAAGATCCACATCTGAAGTCAATGACTGGTAGTGCACCTTTTGACGAAGAGGGCGTCAAAACTTCTGCTAGAACAGTGGTAGATAAAGGAATACTCGAAGGTTATTTTTTATCGACTTATTCTGCTCGCAAGTTGGGCATGAAAACCACCGGTAATGCTGGTGGGTCACATCACCTGACTTTACAAAGTAAGAAAACGCCTAAGGGTGGCTTGCCTGCACTATTAAAAGAAATGGGAACCGGTTTATTGGTGACAGAATTAATGGGGCAGGGCGTCAATTACGTGACGGGTGATTATTCTCGCGGTGCATTTGGCTACTGGGTTGAAAATGGAGTTATTCAATACCCTGTTGAAGAGGTTACCATCGCTGGCAATCTACGCGATATGCTGATGGATATTCAGTTGATTGGGAGCGATACCCTCATTCGTGGCACCAAAGAAACGGGATCGATTTTGCTGGGCTCAATGACGGTTGGTGGAAAATAAAGCAAGACAATCAATGCGGACTCTAAAAATAGTATCAATATAAAACTTCATTATTTTTAAAAGGGGTGACGGAAATGCAAAGACGTTCATTTTTAAAGAAAGCCACTATTGGTGCCGGAGTTGCTGCCTTAGCAGCGCCATCGCTTGCACAAAGTTTGCCAACTCTGAACTGGCGTTTGGTTTCGAGCTTCCCTAAATCATTAGATACTTTATTTGGTACGCCTGAAGTATTTGCTAACGCTTTGCGTAAAGCTACTGACGGAAAATTTAACGTCAAGGTATTTGCAGCTGGTGAAGTCGTTCCAGCTCTTCAGGTATTGGATGCCGTACAAAACGGCACCGTAGAGTGTGGACATACCGCAAGTTATTACTACCTAGGTAAAAATAGTGCTTTCATCTTTGATACTGCTGCACCATTTGGTTTAACTGCTCGCCAACAATCTGCTTGGATGCTGCATGGTAATGGCATGAAGTTAATGCGCGAACTCTATGCCAGCTACAACATTGTGAATTTCTTAGGCGGTCAAACTGGTACACAAATGGGTGGCTGGTTTCGCAAAGAAATTAAATCACCAGAAGACCTAAAGGGTTTGAAATTCCGCATCGCTGGATTTGCAGGGCAGGTACTTGCAAAACTCGGTGTAGTGCCACAGCAGCTTCCAGCTGGTGAGATTTATTCGGCGCTGGAAAAGGGCACGATTGACGCTGCAGAATTTGTTGGACCCTATGATGATGAAAAGCTAGGCCTAGCAAAGGTTGCCAAGAATTACTACTACCCGGCTTTCTGGGAGGGTGCCGCTGGACTTTCTTTCTTGGTCAATAAAAAGCAGTGGGATTCTTTGCCGCCTGCCTATCAAGCAGCATGGGAGGCAGCTTGTTTCGAAGCGCATACCGATATGTGCGCAAAGTACGATGCGCTTAATCCACCTGCATTGCAACGCCTCCTGCAAAACGGTGCCGTACTTCGTAAGTTCAATACTTCTATCCTAGATGCGTGCTTTAAAGCAAGTCAAGAAACCTATGCAGAGGAGTCTGCCAAGAATCCGCAATTCAAAAAGATTTTTGAGGACTACCGTGCATTTAGAAACATGGAAGCGCAGTGGTTTAATGTGGCTGAGCAAGCATTTGCTCAATATAGTTTTAGTAAGAAACTTTGATAGTTAAATCAATCAGCATAAGGGCTCTGTATGAGCCCTTATCTTTTGAGCCGATCCTCCCGAATATCCTATTAAAGACTACACTCAAAGAATGATCTTCTCACCGAAACCCATATGAATCTCTCGGAAATCTGGGTCCGCATTAAGCAACATCCTTTATCTCGGGTAGGTCCGGGATTGGTGACGGGTGTAGCGGATGATGATCCAAGTGGGATCGTCACTTATTCTCAAGCGGGTGCGCAATTTGGTTTAAATATGCTTTGGACAATGCCCTTTGCATATCCTTTGATGTCGACAATTCAAGTCTTATGCGCTCGTATCGGTAGGGTGACTGGCCGTGGTTTATCCGCCAATATGAAGTTAGCTTTTCCGCCAGTTGTATTGGTTTCTCTAGTGTTGCTGCTATTGATTGCAAATGTTCTCAATATCGCTGCAGATATTGCTGCGATGGGTGAGGTAGCACAGTTGGTTACGGGTATTAATTGGCATATCATGACCGGCCTCTTTGTATTGTTGACTTTGGTTTTGCAGATACTGATTCCTTATCGCCACTATGTTTTCTTTTTGAAGTGGTTATCACTTTCTCTACTGGCGTATGGTGCCGTCCTTTTTACGGTGCATATTTCTTGGGGCGATGTCATCTGGAGCACCTTCTTTCCTCAGTTGACTTGGAGTGCAGATTCGGCTGCAGTGGTGGTCGGGATCTTTGGCACCACCATTAGCCCTTATTTATTTTTTTGGCAATCTTCTCAGGAGGTCGAGGATATGAACTTGCGTGGTCAGCCCAGTCTGCTTGAACAGAAAAATCCCGAGGTGATCACTTCAGAACTCAGAAGAATTCATTGGGATACGTGGAGCGGTATGCTGTACTCCAATGTGGCTGCGTACTGCATTATTCTCGCTACGGCAGTGACTCTCTATGCTGCTGGTATACGTGACATCAATACTGCTGCTCAAGCTGCATCAGCACTGAGACCTCTCGCCGGCGAGTTTACCTTTCTGCTTTTTGCGCTGGGGATCTTGGGCGTCGGGCTGATGGGAGTGCCTGTTCTTGCTGGCTCGGCTGCCTATGCTTTGTCAGAGGTATTTGGCTGGCGCTCTAGCTTGGAGGATAGCGCTGCTCAAGCAAGCAAGTTTTACGCCATCATTGCTCTGAGCGTGTTGATTGCTCTGGCGATTCAATACTCACCCATTAGCCCTATGAAGGCCTTATTTTGGAGTGCGGTAATCAATGGAATCGTCGCTGTACCACTCATGGTGGCCATTATGGTTTTGTCATCAAAACAGTCAGTGATGGGGGCTCATGTCGCCTCTTTGAGTATGAGGATTTTCGGATGGCTAGCCACAGGCTTTATGGCTGTAGCCGCTGCCTACCTATTCATAGCTTGGTAAAATCGCTGGATGCTTGATTTACTCTTTACCTCCTTGGTGCAATCTTTCAACGCACACTCACTTGCTTTTTTTGTATGTGCAGTCATCAGCGTCACCATTCTAGGTATATCTAAAAGCGGCTTTGGGGCCGGGCTTGGCACCCTCTCACTACCTTTGATGGCTAGCCAGGCTCCAATTAATGAAGCTTTAGCAATTATGTTGCCACTCTTAATTGTGATTGATTTAGTGGGTTTGCGTCGATACATTCAGAATGCGAACTGGGACATTCTTAAGATTGTTATTCCGCCAGCCATAGCAGGCCTTCTATTGGGAATGATTTTCTTTACTGCCATCACGCCTCAGGTATTGACGCTGTCGATTGGTATTTTTACCCTCCTCTTTTTGATTCAGAATCTTGCTATGTCTCGCATCGAGGTGAAGGAGACAAAGTCCTATCCTTGGCTTGGGCGAGCTATGGGGTTGACGTCTGGCTTCACTTCCTTTGTTGCACATATTGGTGGGCCACCGATTACGGTGTACATGCTCAGAGAAAAGCTCTTGCCAATGGTTTACACCTCGACTTTAGGAGTCTTCTTCACGGTCATGAATTTTGGGAAGCTGGGGCCTTATGCCTATTTAGATCTATTAAATTACAAGCAATTGGCAACCTCAATTATCTTGTTACCTTGTGCACCAGTAGGTGTCTACTTTGGCTTTTACTTAGCTAAAAGAATCTCAATGAAATGGTATTACCGAACAGTGAGATTCTTTTTACTCATTGCCAGCATTAAGTTAATAGCGGATGGACTTATTTAGTCGCCAATACTTCTTGTAAGAAGCGCGAGATATCCATGAGCTCTTCATGATTAACGGAGTGCTCCATGGGGTATTCGTTCCAATCTACTGGATAACCCATTTGTTCTAGTAAGGCATGCGATGCTTCGGCGCGGTCAAGGGCAACCACGGGATCATAAGTGCCATGTGCCATAAAGACCGGTGTCTTAGCATTGGCAGTATGCTTTTCAATATTGGCAGTCATTGCTAAGGGTAGGTAGCCTGATAGGGCAATAATGCCAGCAAGCTTGTGTGGAAAGCGTAAGCCAATATGCAAGGCCATTGCGCACCCTTGAGAAAAGCCAGCCAAAACAATCTTGTCATAGGCAATCCCGCGCTCAGCCTCATTTTCGATTAACTGAACAATCGCTGCTGCTGATTTTTGAATGCCTGCCGCATCTTCTTGATCCATCAGGTTTCTGCCAATGATGTCATACCAGGCTGGCATAACGTAACCGCCATTGACGGTGACGGGCATGCTTGGGGCGCTCGGAAATACAAAGCGAATACCAGGGCATCCAGCTAGTTTTAATTCAGGAATGATGGGTACGAAATCATTGCCGTCGGCCCCAAGACCATGCAACCAGATAACGGCAGCTGTTGGATTCGGGCTGGTTTCCAATTCGATGCAGGGCAGCATATTTATTTTCCATGATGTATGTTCAATCATTCATTATCAACTTTTTCAGTCTTGATTGATTTTTAGCGGGCCTAAAGGTAGGTAGAATCTTTCTGTTCCCCTCATTAATTAGGCCATCCATGAACTCTAAAAAGCTAACTCACTTTATTCTAGGGGCGATGGTCTTGGGTGTCTTGGTTGGCTACCTCGTCAACTTATACGGTGCAGGAACTTCTTTCCCCGATCAGTACGTCCTTTACATTTCAATCTTGACGGATGTCTTTTTGCGTTTGATCAAGATGATCATCGCTCCCTTGGTATTTGCCACCTTGGTTGTTGGTATAGCCAAAATGGGTGATGCCTCGACTATCGGTAGAGTGGGTTTAAAAACCTTCTCTTGGTTTATTTCCATGTCGCTGGTTTCTTTATTGTTGGGCTTGGTCATGGTCAATATTCTGCATCCGGGTATTGGCGTGGAATTAACTCTGCCGGAGATTGCAGCCAATACTGGATTAAATAAAGCGAGCCTTAATTTTCCAGATTTTGTGAGACATATTTTCCCGGTCAGCATCTTTGATGCGATGGCTAAAAATGAGATCTTACAGATCGTAGTTTTTGCTGTTTTCTTTGGTGTTGGCGCAGCAGGCATGGGGGCTAGAGCAGATGAGTTCATTCGTAATCTGGATATGCTCTCCCACATCATGCTCAAGATTACGACTGCAGTAATGAAGATGGCTCCTATCGCAGTCTTCTCGGCAGTTTCATCCGTTATTGCCGAAAACGGTGTCAGCATATTGATGACCTACGGAAAATTCATGCTGAGTTTTTATGCTGCTATTTTCACCTTATGGATCGTCATCATTCTGATTAGTTCCTTGGTATTAAAAAATCGCACCTGGACTTTAGTGAAGATGCTGCGTGAGCCGGCTTTACTTGCGTTTACAACTGCGAGTTCAGAAGCGGCTTATCCAATGACTTTAGAGAGAGTGGAGCGCTTTGGCTGTAAAAACAAAATTGCTTCTTTTGTTTTACCGGTGGGATATTCCTTTAACTTAGATGGATCGATGATGTATTGCACATTTGCTGCCATCTTTATTGCGCAGGTCTACGGTATTGAGATGGAGCTCAGCCAGCAGCTCTTGATGTTGCTGGTGTTAATGATCACCTCAAAGGGAATAGCAGGTGTACCGCGAGCCTCATTGTTAGTCATTGCTGCAACTCTATCCCAATTTAACTTGCCAGAAGCAGGCGTCCTCTTGATCCTTGGGGTAGATCACTTCTTGGATATGGCGCGTTCAGCAACTAATGTATTGGGAAATGGCTTGGCAACAGCCGTGATCTCTAAATGGGAAGGTGAGCTTGAGGGGTAGTTAAATACCTTTAAATGAATCCCACTTGAATAAAGCTCAGGTGTAAGATGGTTTTATTGACCTGATCTAGCTAAGAAAAAAAGGGGGCTCAAATTGAAACCGTTTTATATCGACTACCCCCAAGAGAAGATTGAAGAGGATCAACATGCTTATCGGTGCCTTCATTGCAAAATCCCAACTACCATTATTTTTGGTTTGCTAGAGAATCATGCTGAGCATTGCTACTACCGAATCCATCAAAGTAAATGGACTCAGCTAGCTGTAAAGCTCCGGCCTCAAAAGACGCATTTTGATGAACCCCATGTTGACGAGGTAGATTGATGAAAACATATCCGATTGCTCTGGAATTAACCGTTTGGGAAGATTTGGGTCTTAATCAATACGAAGTGACAATTGATGAGGTCTCCAAGATTTCTATTAAGCGCACAGATGATGTGCTGCGTACTCGAGAGTTAACGGGTAACGAAGTAAGTACATTAATTGCTGCTATCGAGTCCTTACGCGTTCCTGTGAGTGATGAGCCTAAAGGGATTGAGAGTAATAAGGTGTCTACTAATTATGAGCTTATCGTCGAGTCCGCGTATTTCTCCTTGGAGTTCAACTGGGAGGATATTGATATTAGTGGTGTTAATTCAAAAGCATTTGAATCCATAGCTGCAATCACGGCGGTAGTGGTGAGTCTAGATTTAGCCCACTGAAATCTGAGCTCAGGCTTCCATCACAATAAATTCACCTAGTGAGACTCTTTCTCTAAATTGCGAGAAAGAAAAAAAGGCCTTTATTTTTCGTGTATTGATCACCTCAATCTTCCCATCAGGGGTGAGGTTGGCAAGATAATCCCCCTCAGGAAACAGTGCCTCAGGAATGCTTTCGGTCTCGAGTGTTTGGGCCGGTAATACCAGGCTTTTTGTAATTTTTATACGCATAACGTATCTTAGGTTTTAATAATTAGAACGATATTTAGGTTTGCACAAGCTCAAAAACTCATGCACCAAAGAGGGGTTTTTATTGAAATCTCTTCGACAGCCTTTTAAGAAAAGGTTCTTGAGTCGCTAATAAGTCTATTAGACTCTTTAATGCACTTAAATAGGGCAAGGTAAATACTTAACTAGAGCCTTTCAAGCGCGTGCTCTTGCGGGTTTTTTCATAAAAAGAATTGGGCTTGCCTTTTACCCATTGAATAAATTTCTTCATCTCCGGATGTTCTCTTAGGATCTGAGCATGATGGTAATGCTGAGCTAATTCTGATTCGGTAAACAAGGCATGTATTTGCTTATGGCAAATACGGTGAAGGTATTCGGTTGTCTTCCCGCCCTTAGATTTGGGGATGAGGTGGTGGGCATCCTTCTGGGAATCTGGGATGGGTCGATCACAGATAGGGCAAATGATTACCGTCGGCTCTTGTATGGCCGGAATTTCTTGAGAAATCAGTTTTTGACGAATTTTTCCAATCATGGGCTCAAACTAGTTTATTGAATAAGTCTTAAACTTGCAGGGTGCCAAAACTAGCCCCCAAGACCCTCGCAGAACCTGATTTATCTCGCCTTATTGAAATGGCCTGGGAAGATCGCACGCCATTTGATGCCATTGAGAAAACCTTTGGCCTAGGTGAGCCTCAGGTGATAGCCATTATGCGTAAAGAGCTGAAACGGAGCTCCTTTGAACTTTGGCGTAAGCGGGTGACTGGAAGAGTAACAAAACATAGCGCCTTGCGTAGTGAGGATGTGACTCGAGCCTATTGCCCCACTCAATATAAAAATAAATGAAGCAGCAAATCAAGCAGCAAGCCAAGCAGCAAACCACGGAGCCTAAGCGCTTAGTTCTGATTCTAGGGGATCAGCTCAATTTACAGAGCGCTGCATTACGAGGCTTTGATTCTCAAGCAGATGAAATCATCATGATTGAATCGGCCAATGAGGCTCCGTATGTTTGGTCTCATAAGGCCAAAATTGCTTTATTTCTCTCGGCAATGCGTCACTTTGCAGTTGAGCTGAAAAAGCTGGAATACACGCTGACTTACGTTCAAGGCTCTCATCTGCCTATTGTCGAGGTTCTCAAAGAGCATATTCTGCAAAAGAAGATAAAGCATTTAGTTTGTATTGAACCTGGTGAATGGCGTCTCAAGCAGGCGATTGAGGCATTAGCAAAAGAACTCAATATTGAGCTGGTAATGCTTGAGGATGAGCATTTCTATTGCTCGCGACAAGAGTTTGTGGAGTGGACGGCAAACAAGAAAGAACTCCGGCTGGAGTACTTTTACCGCCTAATGCGTAAGAAGCACCAGGTATTAATAGACGCTGAAGGTAACCCCGAGGGTGGTCAGTGGAACTTCGATCAAGATAATCGCAAGCCCTATCCGAAAAAGGGACCTGGCATCATCGATGCCCCTGCGGCGTTTGAAGTAGATGTGATTACCAAGGAAGTATTGGCATTCGTTACAAAGACTTACCCAGATCATCCTGGATCTCTGGAGTCATTTAACTGGCCCGTTACCAGAAGCCAGGCTCTCCAAGCTCTGGAGTATTTTGTCGAATACCGCCTCAGAAATTTTGGTGTGTATCAAGATGCTATGTGGACGGATACCCCCTTTGGATGGCACTCTATTTTGTCGAGCGCATTAAACCTAAAGCTAGTAAATCCTCGTGAGGTGATTGATGCGGTCATCATTGCTTGGAAAAAGTATGCCTTGGATCTATCAACAATCGAGGGTTTCATTCGACAAATATTAGGCTGGCGAGAATTTGTCCGGGGCATGTATTACCTTGACATGCCAAAAATGGCACAAGATAACTACTATCAACATCAGCGCCCATTACCCAAATGGTATTGGACTGGGCAGACCCAGATGGCTTGTATGCAAGATGCTATTGGTCAAACACTGCAATATGGTTATGCGCACCATATTCAGCGTTTAATGGTGACCGGAAACTTTGCACTTCTAGCTGAAATTCTGCCTCAAGAAGTGTGTGACTGGTATCTAGCAATTTACGTAGATGCGATTGAGTGGGTGGAGTTACCTAATACGGCTGGGATGGCCTTATTTGCGAATGGCGGACGGTTTACCAGTAAGCCTTATATCGCCAGTGGCGCATACATCAGACGCATGAGCAATTATTGTGGCTCATGTAAATACAAGCCTGAGATACGCTATGGGGAAGAGGCATGCCCCGTCACAACTTTGTATTGGAACTTTTTGATCAAGCATCGTGCTCAATTTGAAGCGAGCCCACGTACTAAGTTAATGACGGCCAACCTCAAAAGAATTAGTGATGAAGATCAAAAAGAAATTGTGCTGCATGCCCAAAAGATTCTGAATCAGCTCGACGCGCTATAAAAACACTCATGAAGACAACGTTTAAGGGAAACAAAAGCGCTCTCCCAAGTAAGATTTGTGTTGCCTGCAAAAAAGAAATGACCTGGAGAAAATCCTGGGCCAAAAATTGGGAATCGGTCAAATACTGCTCTGATGCTTGTAGGAAGAAAAAACTCCCTTAAGACCTGCCTATTAATGCTTACAAAAGTATTTAATTTGATAGCGTCAACCCACCTTAAAGCTGATCCGTTATGTAAGAAAAGGCTTAATGCCTTTATGAATGGGGGTCTATATGAAAAAAATACTAATATGCCTGCTTACAGGTGTCATGCTTGCAGGGGTGGCCAGCTCAGCCAGTGCTCATGGTGGTAGGGGTTGGTATGGTGGATATGGCGGTTGGCGTGGCGGCTGGGCGCCTTTTGCGGTTGGTGCTGTGGCTGGAGTGGCTGTTGCCAATGCGTACTACAGACCTCCGCGCGTTTATTACACCCCGCAATATGTTTATCCACCGCAACCACAAGCTGCTGCCTATTGCCCTGAAAATGGACTGTACTATCCACAGACACAGGCCTGTCCAAGTGGCTGGCAACGAGTGGCATATTAAATGCTAGGAGTAAAGTGCTTGCATGACACCCACTTTGTATTCTTATCGAAGATGTCCCTATGCCATGCGAGCCCGCATGGCATTGAAGTATGCGGGTATTCAGGTTGAACACCGAGAGATTGAGTTACGCAATAAACCGCAATCGATGTTGCAACTCTCTCCCAAGGGAACGGTCCCTGTTTTACGGATGGATAATCTCGTAATAGATCAAAGCCTGGATATCTTGCACTGGGCATTGCAACAGTCTGACCCGCATGGGTGGAAAGAGGTTGATGAGTCTATTGCCAATTCTTGGATTGAAAAAAATGATGGCCCATTTAAGACTCTATTGGATCAATACAAATACCCTAATCGATTCCCAGAGCTAGATCCAGAAGCAGTTCTCGATGAAGTATTGCAAGTCATGTTGATTCCTATGGAGCAGGTGCTGCAAAACTTCCAATACCTAATGGGGGGTAGATTAACTTGGGTGGATGTGGCCATCTTCCCATTTATTAGGCAGTTTTCAATGGTTGACTCCAAGAGGTTTGAGCAACTCCCTATACCCGCAGTCAAAAAATGGCTCAATCAGCAGCTTGAATCTGATTTATTCGATTCAGTGATGCAAAAACATCCCACCTGGAAAGATTGAGTAACACCCACCTTAAAAAGAGCTGTGTTTTAGGCTAAGAAAATGGACTTTTATTAGATCAATTGCTGATTGATTTAAAGTACCCACTTAGGGCACAAAAGCATATTTCAGGGGATTTGATGGAGCCATTATCAAAGTTAAAAGTCGTGGAGATGGGGCAGCTCATCGCTGGGCCATTTGCTGCTAAGACCTTGGCTGATTTTGGTGCGGATGTTATCAAGATCGAACCACCCAAAGAGGGCGATGCATTGCGCAAGTGGCGCCTTCTTAAAGATGGCACTTCAGTCTGGTGGCAAGTGCAGTCACGCAATAAGAAATCACTTTCCCTGGATTTAAGAAAATCAGAAGCTCAAGATATTGTCAGGACACTGGTAAAAGAGGTGGATGTATTAATCGAAAACTTTCGCCCTGGAACATTGGAGGGCTGGGGTCTTGATCCAGAAAAATTACTTCAACTCAATCCCAAGTTAATTGTTCTTCGTATCAGCGGTTATGGTCAGACTGGTCCATACAGAGATAAACCAGGATTTGGTGTGGTTGCGGAAGCTATGGGCGGTTTGCGACATCTCACTGCTGAACCTGGCAGAGTACCGGTGCGCGTTGGTATCAGCATCGGTGACACTTTAGCGTCTTTGCATGGTGTGATTGGTATCTTGCTAGCTCTGCAAGAACGCCATAACAGTGGCAAGGGTCAGATTATTGATATTGCATTGTATGAGGCAGTCTTTAATTGCATGGAAAGCCTGTTGCCTGAATACAGCGCATTTGGTGAGGTGCGCCAAGCGGCTGGTAGCGCTTTGCCTGGTATTGCCCCAACCAATGCCTACCAGTGCGCTGATGGCGGCTATGTATTGGTTGCTGGCAATGGTGATAGCATCTTCAAGCGCCTGATGACAGTGATTGGGCGCGAAGATTTAGGCAATGACCCCCAGCTGGAAACCAATGATGGTCGCGTCAAACGAGTGGCTGAGCTTGATCAAGCTATCGGTGAGTGGGCTAAAACAGTGAGTACTACCAAAGCTTTGGAAGCACTGGATTCTGTATCTGTACCAGCTGGAAAAATTTATACCGTTGCTGATATCGCAAGCGATCCACACTACAAAGCCCGTGAAAATATTCAAACGATCCAGATGCAAGATGGCACGAAGTTGGATGTACCGGGCGTGATTCCGAAGTTATCGCGTACACCGGGATCCATTAAGACTCTTGCGCCTGATATTGGACAAAATACCGATGAAATACTCAAAAGCATTGGTTTGAGTGATGATCAGGTCGCCTCTTTAAAAGAGCGCGGCATTGCATTTACTAAATAAAGATAAAACCATGACCAGAATTTATTTCAATGACGTCGTAATGCGGGATGGCTTTCAGATTGAGCCCAACTTTGTACCAACGGACGATAAGGTAAAGCTGGTTGATGCGCTCAGTGAGTGTGGCTTTGCCAAAATTGAGGTGACCTCATTTACTTCTCCCAAAGCTATTCCGATGCTACGAGATGCTGAGGAAGTGATGGGGCGCATTAAGCGCGTACCTGGAGTGGAGTACACCGTCTTAGTCCCCAATTTAAGAGGTGCCGAGCGCGCCCTGGAATCTAAGGCCGATGAATTTAATCTCGTGATGTCCACTTCAGAGACTCATAACTTAGCCAACCTACGAATGGGTCGAGAAAAGAGCTTTGCTGGATTGGCTGAAGTAATTAAGTATGTTGATGGCAGAACGCCTATTAATGTTTCCTTCTCCACCAGTTTTGGCTGCCCCATGGAAGGGGAGGTTTCTCAAGTGGTGGTTGAAGGATTTACAAAACGTTTTGCAGACCTCGGTGTAAGAGGTGTAACAATCTGCGACACCACGGGCATGGCAAATCCTGATCAAGTAAAGAGAATGTGCGACTCATTGCAGAAGCAATTCTCAAATCTACAACTGACATTGCACTTCCACAACACCAGAGGCATGGGCTTAGCCAATGTCTTAGCTGCAGTACAGTCTGGTATTGTTCGCTTTGATGGTTCGCTAGGTGGCCTGGGCGGATGCCCATACGCGCCTGGAGCTAGCGGCAATATATCTAGTGAGGATGCGATCCATATGCTTGATGCGATGGGTTATGACACCGGTATGAATATTCCTAAGTTAATACAACTAGCAAGAGAACTACCAAAGATTGTGGGGCACGAGGTTCCCGGGCAAGTGGCAAAGGCCGGCACTACCAACGTATTGCATTCTGAGCCTAGTTATGTAGATGAATTACGCCGCGCTCAATAAATAAGAAATAATATGGTTGGCCTATCATTTGCTTGAATGAGGTGGGTTAAGCTGAATCGCTACCACTTCTCTAGACACTTTCTAGCCTAATATTTAGTCTATTAGGAGGTGTGTCATGAGTACAAGAAGGCGGTTTACTGAAGAGTTCAAGTTAGAAGCAGTCAAACAGGTAGTTGAACGGGGTTTTGGTGTTCGAGATGTGGCTGCTAGGCTGGGCACCTCACCCCATAGCCTGTATGCCTGGGTTAATAAATATGGCATTCCAGCTGAGCAGCGTCTATTTATCGCCGATCTTAGACCTTTATAACCAAGAGATCGTCTCCTATGAGATTGCTGATCGGCCACAGATTAGCTCAGTCATACAAATGCTCCAAAAGGCTTTTAAGCAACTAAAACCAAAAGATAAGCCCATCTTGCACTCAGACCAGGGCTGGCAATACCAGATGGGGCTTTATCAACAGGCCCTTCACCAGCAAGGCATTACTCAAAGCATGTCTAGAAAAGGCAATTGCCTAGATAACGCTGTCATGGAGAACTGGTTTGGGATTATGAAGACCGAGTTCTTCTACCAAAAGAAGTTTGAGGATGTTCAGTCATTTAAGGCAAAGCTAGAGGAATACATCCACTACTACAACCATGATCGAATCAAACAAAAACTAAAGGGATTGAGCCCGGTGCAATACCGAACTCAATCCCTCGTGCTAACCTAACTAAACTTTCCAACTACTGGGGGTCAGTTCATAGGGTGGCTTTTGTATTTCTAGTAGACTGAGTGTAACTATTCGCATCAAATTTTCATTTCTAAACAGTCGCCAAAAGATAAAACTATGAATCGCTTAACCACTCTATTTTTTATGGCTGCAGTAGTCGCCCCATTGCAAGCCTATGCCGATCCTCATTTTTACCAGTGCCAAGTGATGAGCGATGCCTACATTAAGGCGGATGGTTCTCTAGATGTATTGCGAGATAGCCCAAGGGTCGGGGAGAAGTTTACTGTGATAAAGGGTACCGGTGAGGTGATTGGGGACGTAATGGATGCTCTTAATAATCCTAAAGTATTTCCGTCAATTGGTGGGAAAAATTCCTACAAAGTAATTTGGGAGCAGAAGGCTGAAGGTAGTGGCGGAGCCTTTGTTGATTATTTGAATATCGATGAGTTTGTAAAAGGAAAAAAGAAGCCATTTGGTTTCTTTTCAGGAAGCCTGCTTTTGACCGGGCTTTGTGAATAATGAATAGCATTCAATCAGAAGATTTACCTGATTCGCCATTCGACACTCTTAAGGTGTTGTTGGTGGCTGCCTTTGCAGGGGCTTTGGTGGGCATAGTGGGCGGCACATTTAGAGCTGCACTAAATTTCATCACTATTCACTTTCTTTCATTTATTGCCTATTTGCATACCATCGATACAGGATGGTTCATTTCTGGATTTATCGTAGTGGGGTTCATCACTAGCTCCTGTGTAGGAATAGCTCGCATGTTGGTTCAGTTAGAGCCTTCGACAATCGGTAGTGGTATTCAGCATGTAGAGGCAGTCATGCACGGGGCAGCTAAACCTAGTAGGTTTAGGGCCTTACCAATTAAATTTTTTGGCGGCTTGTTATCCATTGGATCTGGAATGGCTTTGGGCAGGGAGGGGCCAACGGTTCAGATGGCTGCCATTATTGGCTCCGAATGTGGAAAATTATTCCGCCATAAAGTGGTTGAGCAATCACTTTTATATACCGCTGTAGCTGGCGCAGGATTGTCAGTGGCTTTTAATGCGCCACTATCGGGAATTGCATTCTCATTTGAGGAGATATCTAAAAAAATCTCCATTAAAAGACTCATGGTGTCTATTGCTGCAGTAGCTTCAGGTGTCATTGTGTTTCGAGCTTACTTTGGAAATTCAATTGAATTTGTAGTTGGTGACCTGTTGCCAGATTCTGGCTTTAGTCTGTATTGCTATGGTGTATTTGCAGTGCTATTGAGTTTCATAGCCACTCTGTATAGTCGAACGATTATTGGCGCCTTAAATATTACCGATTCATTTTCTGGCATTTCTCCGGTGAACAAAGCGCTCATCATTGGTTTTGGGGTGGGGTCACTGGCTTATTTTTATCCAAATCTAGTGGGTGGAGGAGATTTACAAGTTCAATCCATCTTGAGTAAAGGCTATTTCTTGCTGCCCCTCATGCTCTTGATACTTGGCCGTTTCTTTCTGGGGCCTATTAGTTATTCCACAGGAGTGCCAGGCGGAATATTTTCACCAATCCTGTTGATGGGCTCTGGTATTGGCGTGTTATTTGTACTTGCAATGAGCCCACTATTGAGCCATCTTGCACTAGGTCAACTTGATCCCATTGCCTATGCATTAGTGGGCATGGCAGCTTTTTTTACAGTAGTCGTTAGAGCGCCCCTTACCGGAATTTTGCTCGCAATAGAGATGAGCGGCAAAGTTAGCTTAATTATTCCTCTGCTGATTACTAGTGTGATTTGCTCCATCATTCCTGTCTTGCTAAAACAAGAGCCTATTTATGATGCATTAATGGATAGAACCAAATAAAACCTCAGTCGTAATCTCTTTGATGTCTATTGAAGAGTTTTATTGAGTAACTGAGCCAGTCGCTCACCTGCAAGTTTAAGTCTAGCCTCCAGAATTGGGGTGTAGTGATTGATGTACCGCTGATCCACTAGGTGTGTTGGATAAAAGCCATTTTGATGGGCGATATTGCAGGACTCAGTAGCCGCATTGAGTGGTTCTATATTGGAGTAATCCCCGGGTTGGGTCTTATTGGATGAATATGCGATTGAGCGACTGCCTGATACCTGTTGCAATAATTTGGGATTAGCAATTCAATTGTGTTGCAAGGTCCATAAGATCTTCGGCGTGGTAAGTGGTAAATTCTTCACGATGCAAATCTTGCCTTGAGAAGTTAGGGCCAAACTCTAGTGGTCTTTCAATGAAAGCTGTTTGAAGTCCACAGGCATTTGCTGACAGAAGATCATCTTTGTGAGCCGCCACAAGCATCACCTGTTCGGGTAGGACATTGAAAATCTCCGCGACACCTAAATAAGTTTCTGGATCAGGCTTGTAGTGACGAAATACTTCAGCTGAAAGAATTAAGTCCCAAGGAAGTCCTGCATTCTTGGCCATATCTGCAAGCAGGCCAAGATTTCCATTAGATAAGGTAACGATAGTAAATTTACTTTTTAATTTTGTCAGTCCTTCGACTGTATCTAGCCAGGGATTGAGGCGATGCCAAACTAGATTTAATTCATGTATTTGTGATTCGGACAGCGAGGTAATGTTGAATGTCTTCAATATGTCATCAAGAATCATACGATGTAAATCATCAATCTTTGTCCATGGCAGAGTTCCAGAGCGAACCTTAGCCATTGCTGGTTTATAACCATTACGCCATGCTGTAGCGAATTCATTGGGATCAACTGGCAGGCTGAGTCTTTTGGCTTCAGCCGCGATTGATCCATGCCAGTCAACTACTGTTCCAAAGACATCAAAGGCTAGTATTTTTGGGTCCATACTCATTTTTAAAGTTCTTTTTGGGTTGATATTTAGCGGAAAGCAACGCCTGTTATTGGATATTAGCGGAACTCCAAAGAAAAAGTCCCCGAACCTTCATTTGGAGCTTGATATTACTGGTGGGTCAGGCGATTTGAGCTTGCGACCAACGGATTGCCAAAGCACTTTTACCTTTATCTATGGCTGTTATGAAGGTGATTTGTTAGTAAGTAACCCTTTTATGACCAAAGTAGAGTAAAATACATTTAGCGACTTTCAAGCTAATAGTGTTGTTGTACTATTAATTAATACCGCAGTTCTGCGATAGTTCTTCTTAGCATCTCCCCCGCCATTCTTGACTTTCGCCTCATTTGGGGCATAGCCCCTTTTATATTTTTTTAAGGAATAGTCAGATATGGCAAACGGAATTGTGAAATGGTTTAACGACGCTAAAGGCTTCGGCTTTATTACCCCTGAACTCGGTGGCGAAGATTTATTTGCCCATTTTTCAGCAATTAATAGCAGCGGATTTAAGTCTTTAGCTGAAGGTCAAAAAGTGACTTTTGATATTACTACTGGCCCTAAAGGCAAGTTAGCATCCAATATTCAACCTGTTTAAATCAGAAGCAAATGCCAGGCGGAACTTATTTGCCTGGCCTAAAGCCCAGCATGACTGGGCTTTTTATTTTTATAAAGGATGTTAAATGGCAAAAGAAGAGTTGCTTGAAATGGAAGGCCTGGTTGATGAAATTCTGCCAGATTCTCGTTATCGGATTACTTTAGATAATGGCCATAAGCTTATTGCCTATACAGCGGGGAAAATGAAAAAAAATCACATCCGTATATTGGCAGGAGATAAGGTTTCTTTGGAGATCTCCGCTTATGACTTGAGCAAAGGCCGTATTACATTTAGACATCTTGAGAAGAAGCAATCTTTTGCTGGTGCGCCTAAGAGACGATATTGATAGCTTTGAGGTTTAAAACTGCAAGTTAAATTAATATTTGCCAAGAATCGCAGGCCCTGTTTGATGTGGCCCCAGGCAAGCAAGAGATACTTAAACTACCTTCGGGTGGTTTTTTATTTGGTCGTTTGCCATCCTAGGCAACAACAGTCCAACGGATCGCTTATTGCCACCACAAATTACCGACACATTCCAAGCAATCAACAGAAGAGGGGCCACATTTCTGTAATCCCTTTTTATAACTAGTAGGTCGGGCGAGATTAGAACTCGCGACTAATCAATCACTGACGACTAATCAGCTGGTTTCATAGTGAACTCGCCGTTATCGCTGCTGTTAGCGGTTTTATTGAGCTCGTAGTATGTAGGTTCAGCTATGAATCCTACGGGGCCGCTAGGATCTTCTAAAAGCATTTCAGATCTATTTGGCGAAATAACAAATCGATAGGTTTTACCGCTGTCAAATTGATTGGTTTGAGAAAATACGTCGAAAGAGCCGGACATTGTGCCGTCTACCTTAAGAATATGTTTTCCTGAAGGTATGTTTACGGTGCAATTACCTGCATTGGGGATGACACAGACTTTAAGGCCATCCACATAAACTTGGGCACTTTTCACAAGTCCAAAAAAACCGTACTTGTGCGATTAAAGGTAAGGGTGACATCTCCGCCGGGATTCACGGGGGCGGCGCCTTCCTGATACCCCATGCTCTGACATCCTGCCAAGAGGGCGAACAAAGTAATGCTCAGTAATTTTTTGAATGGCACTATTGCATCTCCAAATTAAGCAATATTAGGCATACATTACCCCAAATTAACTTCCGTAATCCAAGCTTCTAGATTCCAAAGAAAAAGCTACCCGAATGAACTGACCCCCAGTAGTTGGACAGTTTAGTTAGGTTAGCACGAGGGATTGAGTTCGGTAATTTACCGGGCTTAATCCCTTTAGTTTTTGTTTGATTCGATCATGGTTGTAGTAGTGGATGTATTCCTCTAGCTTTGCCTTAAATGACTGAACATCCTCAAACTTCTTTTGGTAGAAGAACTCGGTCTTCATAATCCCAAACCAGTTCTCCATGACAGCGTTATCTAGGCAATTGCCTTTTCTAGACATGCTTTGAGTAATGCCTTGCTGGTGAAGGGCCTGTTGATAAAGCCCCATCTGGTATTGCCAACCCTGGTCTGAGTGCAACATAGGCCTGTCTTTTGGTCCCAGTTGTTTAAATGCGCTTTGGAGCATTTGCATGACCGAGCTAATCTGTGGCCGATCAGCAATCTCATAGGAGATGATCTCTTGGTTGTATAGATCTAAGATCGGTGAGAGATACACCTTCTCACCTTTGATATTGAACTCAGTGACATCAGTGACCCACTTCTGATTAGGTTTGCTTGCTCCAAAGTTACGCTCTAGTAAATTGGGTGCCACCTTACCGATAGTGCCTTTATAGGACCGATAGCGCTTAGGGCGAACAGTGGACTTTAGGCCAAGTTGGCCCATCAGCTTTTGCACGGTCTTGTGGTTTAAGTATTGCTGTTGATTGCGTAGCTCTAGTAGCACTCGCCGATAGCCATAGCGACCCCGATGGGCATTAAAGATCTGGGTGATATGCTCTTTAGCATCCTGATAAGGATCGGCTTTACTACTGGCATCCCGCCAGTAGTAATAGACGCTTCTCGCCATCTTGGCAATCTGGAGTAAATCTAGTAAACGGTAATGCAGCCTTAACTCAGTAATTACTTGGGCTTGCTCTCTTTTACTGCTTTGCTCTGAGCTAAGGCTTCTAACTTTTTTAGGTAAGCACTCTCTGCCTCGGCATACTCTAAGCGTCTTCGCAACTCTGCCGGCGTGAGCTCAGAGATCGGCTTTTTGAGTAATGCTTTGATATTAAATTGAGACATCGGCGGTCGTCCTCTCGGTCGATTGGCAAGGGCTGTAATACCGCCTTCATTGTAGAGTTTTTGCCACTGCAAAATCGTAGTCATACTCCCAATGCCGAAGTGGGCGGCAGCTGGCCTTGCTGATATCTGGTGCGCAGCCATGTGCTGCAGAACTTGGACTTTAAACTCTGGGGAGTAGCGTTGGAAGCTGGGGTTAAGACCGCTATGACCATGGGCTTGATAGGCCAAGGTCCATTTGCGGACATCTGAATGGCTAATCTTAAATAGGTGACCTACCCGCCTAAGACCGCCTGACCTTAGAAACTCTTTAACTACCTTTAGCTTGAACTGCTTGCTGTACTTGCTCATAAAACAAAACCCCCTTGGTTGGACATAATGTCCAACTTTTGGGGGTCAGTTCAGAAGGTGGCTTTTGCATAGCTGGTGGGTCGGGCGAGACTCGAACTCGCGACCAAGGATACTTAGACGCTAGGCTGGCGCTTTTTAATGAGCTCAGAAGCTGGGATCTGAACTATTTTTCCATCAACCATGGTTACGATTGCGGTGTTCGTTTGAATTGCTAAGTCAATTGCTGCTTGCCCAGCACGTCGCATGGCGTAGTAGGAGCCCGCAATGTCGGGGTCTGGAAAGTTACGAATATCTTTAACAATGGACTTCATCTTTCCTCCTGTTTATCTGATTATTTTACGTAACTGAAAGCCTCTGTTTTGCTTAAAACTTGATGGTATGAAGGGTTTTTTGCCAATCTTGCCCTTCTATAGCCTCCTATATATACTTGAACAATGCAAAGCATTAAGTCAAAGCCCTCCATTCCTATGCGTGTTTTAGCTCGTAAGGCTGATGCCGAGAAGTATGAAAAGCTCAGTAGGTTGCATCAACACGTCTTGGTTTTGCTCCGCTCCGATCGCCGGAATGATGTATTACATCAAGCTGAAGGCCGTATTCAAAAGTGGGAAGAGCGGGATTTATGTAGTCGCTTCTATATAGACTCTTGGAGAAGACTGATAAATTCAGACCCCTCCGAAATGGAGCGAGAGGTTTGTGGAGATGCTCCGCAAGCACATGCACTAGCCCAAAATTCACCATTTAGTTTTCTGATGAAAGAAGTTCAGTGAATCTGAGCCATATTCATCACGTACTCACCGAAGCCAAAAAGATCACCAACCATACTGACTACGTCATTATTGGTAGTTTGACTGCGCTTGGGCTGAAAGCGGATCCCCCGGATGAAATGGTTCGCTCCATCGATGTGGACATGTACCCAAAGGATGATCCAGGTCGCGCTGGCGAAATAGCTGCGCTAATTGGCCAGGGCAGTCCGTTTGAAGATGAGTATGGATACTATGTAGATGCTGCTAGTCCCGACTTGCCAACATTGCCAGATGGTTGGGAAGACCGTTTTGTGATTCATGACTTTGGCGATGTAAGGGCATTATTTTTAGAATTAAATGATGCCGCGATATCCAAATACGCCCGCGGTGAAATTCGGGACCGCGTTTGGATTCAAGAGGGACTTAAGGCGAAATTACTATCAATGCCTACGATTGATTATCGCCTGCGAGAGACTGCATTCTTAGATGAGATGGAAGAAAAATCTGTCAAGCAAAGAATTTTTGAAGATAAAAAATTACTAAATTTAGATAAAGAAACTTAAAGTTCTTTTTTATAACGAGTTTTAGCCATTTTTATCAATTCATCAATATTTCGATGGCCTTGAATGTAGTCTAAAAGACTCTTAACAAATTCTGTTGAAGGCGTAAATCCCTCAATACGCGCAGATGCTAAAGCGTTATTGACAATAAATTGGCGCCTTAAAGGCTCGCTAGAGTATTTTTTTGACATTAAAGAATTTTATATAGAGTTATGGTTTTCTTTATATCTAAAGAAAAAGCCCCTAGATTTCTCTAGAGGCTTTTGTATAACTGGTGGGTCGGGCGAGATTCGAACTCGCGACCAAGGGCACTTAGACGCTAGGCTGGCGCTTTTTAATGAGCTCAGAAGCTGGGATCCGAACGATCTTCCCATCAACCATGGTTACGATTGCGGTGTTCGTTTAATGGCTAGGTCAATCGCCGCTTGACCGGCACGCTGCATGGCGTAATAAGATCCAACAATATCGGGATCAGGCGAATTGAGGATCTGCTCAACAGTGGTGTAACCAACGCTTTTGTGTGGCGGTTTATTTTTTGCCATAAGCAGCATCATGATCTGGTTCAATTAATAAAACCCTTAGGAAATGATCTTCTCTGAAGCCAATGCCCCGGATTGATTTGCTAACTCGAAATGAGTAGAGTGCATCAATATCTTTTGGTACAGGAATGCTATGAATCTTTTCCCACTTCAATCCCTTGTCGCGGTAAACCTGGTGACCTGCCCTAGGATTTTCAGACCAAAAGCTTTTAGAGATAATGACTCCTTCAACCTAAGGAGCAGGTATGAAGAGAGCACGGTTTTCAGACGAACAAATTGTTCGGATATTACAAGAGGCAGATC